>NZ_KV836292.1:0-151810 GCF_001838325.1 Corynebacterium sp. HMSC074C05 | reverse complement strand
GGCCGCTAGACGAACGGGGCTTAGAACTTTTCATCCGCGCGCTGCGGACTTGTTAAACAATACACTAGACGTGGATAGTAACTGCAAATCGCCAGGCCAGAGCGCTAAATTCCAAGTGCTTCCGCATTTTTTGCCAGTGCGTTTTTAAGCTCCGCTTCATCCATTCTTCGCAGCGCCGCAACTTCTGCGGCAGTTTCCCGCAATGCAGCGATTACCTCTGCAGCGACCACCTCCGCCGCGTCACCGCTTCCAGGCTCGCGCGGAAGGTCAGTCTCCAGCAAAAGCCTATCGACGGGAACCTGCGCCACATAGGCCCGACCGCGCTTTGTCCGCAACATGAGCGGATTGACGGAGATATAACCACCGGCGCGGATGAGCCTGGTCAGCTCATCGCTGGTGCCACCGAAGCGGTGAAAGATCGGTACGAAACTCTTAGCGGGCACTACCCCTTTGTCGGAGTCCAAGCGCGGTTCCAGCAGGTCGAGGACCATATCAGCGCTGCGAACCGTGTGAATGGACAGGATATGGGACAGACTCGAGGCTCGGACAGCATCCAGGATGCTGGTGAGGACATGGATTTGAGTCTCGGCGGAAACATCGTCAAGCCTGCGGGGCGCGAAGTCCAAGCCAATCTCGCCGACGAAACGGGTGCATGGAAGGGCCTCGCGAAAGATCTCGAGCTCACGCTCATAATTATCATCGATGTACCACGGGTGATAGCCCACGGCGACCATGGGTAAGTTTTCGCGCTCTAGCTCGATAAATCCGGAGGGCCGAACCGTCTGCGCGATAATCTCCACTCCTTCCTGCGCGATACCGGCTTTGAAGCGCTCGCGCGACGCCGGTGGCAGGAAACCGTAGTGAAAATGGGTATCGATGAGCCGCATTATTTTTCCGTTGGTGGCTGGTTTTCGTCGGCCGGACCGCCGATGCGCGGGGCCAGCGGGGTTTCCTCGAAACCGAGCAGACGGCGAATGACCTTTCCGGCCAGCATCTGCCCCATGATTGGCGGTATGTAGCTCATGGTACCGAGGGTTTCCGCTTTGGTGCCGCTGCCTTTGTCCGCAATTCTCACTGGTTCTTCGGAGGAGTACAGCACTTCAAGACCGCGAATGCGTCGGCGGATACACACCTGACGGACGACCTTCGCCAGCGGACAGACCTTTGTCTTATTGATTTTTGAGAAGGTCAGCCGAGATGGGTCGAGCTTATTTCCGCCGCCCATAGCGGAAATGAGGTGGATACGATTTTCCGCGCACCACTGCGCGATCTCAATTTTCCCGGTGACATCGTCGATAGCGTCGATGATGTAATCCGGACGCGGGAACTGCTCGAAAGTCTCTGACAGGTTTTCGCGTGTGAGAAAAATCTGGCGGGCATAGGTCGTACAATCCGGGTTGATATCGGCAACCATCGCCTCCATGACCTCGGCTTTGACCCGACCAATCGTGGAGACAAATGCCAGCGCCTGACGGTTGAGATTGCTCGGCTCCACGACGTCGCCGTCGATCAAGATGAGGTTGCCCACGCCACCTCTCGCGAGAGCTTCGGCACAACTCGATCCCACGCCTCCGAGTCCGACAACCATGACGGTAGATTCAGCCAACGTTTCCAGCCCCTCCTCCCCTAGGAGAAGCTTCAGTCGTGCGAAACGTTCACTGGTCATAGTCGCCCCTGGTCATAGCCGCCTCGATTCCAAAAACAAAAACTCCCCAGCCGACTGACTGGGGAGTAACTTTGTACCCCGTACGGGATTTGAACCCGTGTTACCGCCGTGAGAGGGCGGCGTCCTAGGCCGCTAGACGAACGGGGCTTAGAACTTTGCAGTTAGTGAATACATTCAACCATGAACTTCTTCACTGCTGGCCTACCAGGACTCGAACCTAGAATGACGGTACCAGAAACCGTTGTGTTGCCAATTACACCATAGGCCAATAAAGACTGGCGTTTTCACGCTGTCTTTGTACCCCGTACGGGATTTGAACCCGTGTTACCGCCGTGAGAGGGCGGCGTCCTAGGCCGCTAGACGAACGGGGCTTAGAACTGAATCCACTCAACTGAGTGAGCGAATTCCGCTGGCCTACCAGGACTCGAACCTAGAATGACGGTACCAGAAACCGTTGTGTTGCCAATTACACCATAGGCCATCGCTGCTGAACGCAACGAGGAATAATATAGCCAATTGGCGTGAACAAGAGCAAATCACCTGGTCAAAGGTTCGTTGTCAAAGGTTCGTTTAAATTCGCGAGTTCCCCACAGCCCACCTCAGCAGACCGCATAACTAATGCATAACCAATGCAGTGCATATAACTAACGCAATCCCAGATCGAAAGCTCATTCGATCGCAGCTCAAAGCCGATCCGCCCTTCAGGAGACACTTCGTGGTGAAGCGGCCAGCAAACAGCCGCCGCACATCAAAAACAGACCTGAAAGGCAATCATCATGACTTCCCTCACAACAACGACAACAGCAGCCGCCCCCGTCACGCTCGAGCTGGAGTTCTCCGACATCACGGAGCAAATGAACGGCACCATCGGTCGTGTCATTGGCACTGTCACTATCCGTCAGTTCGCGAAAATCATCTCGGCCCTCAACCTCGATGCCAACCCACGCGTGTCCCGCACCGGCCGCATCACCGATGCCATCATGGAAACCATCGACACCACGCCGGAGCTCTTCGCCTACAAGTCCAAGGGTGTGCTCCTGGCCTCCACTCAGTTCACCAGTGAAGACAGTCTCTACCGCTTCACCTTCAGCAACCGTCGCATCGAAGGCATCCTCGACGGCGGCCACAACTCGCTGGCTATCGCGCTGTTCGTCCTGGGCAAGCTCACTCCACCGCCTAGCCGCAAAATCAAGACGTGGTCCGAAATGAAGGAGGTCTGGATGGAGCGCTCCGAAGAAATCGAGGAATTGCTTGCCGACGAAAGCCTCACCGAGCTCGATGCCAAGGTTCCGGTAGAGGTACTGGTGCCCGGTGCTCGGGACGAAGACACTGTGCAGGACTTCTCCGATGCTCTGCTCGATATCTGTGCCGCCCGCAACAACAATGCGGAGCTCAAGGCGGAAGCAAAACTCAATCGTGCCGGCTACTTTGACGATCTGAAGCATGCTCTGCCGCAGGGAATTAGCGACAACGTGCAGTGGCGCACCAACGATACTGGTCGACTAAAGGTGGGCGATGTCATCGCTATGGCGTGGATTCCACTGTCCTGTATTGACCTGCCAAAGGATGCCGACGGCAAGCAGATTGAAGCACCGACCCCTACCAGCCTCTACTCCGGCAAGGCCAAGCTGCTTGACCGCTTCGAGGATGTCATGAGTTCCCCGGAGGTCACTAAGCCCAGCACTGAAAGCATCAATGAGCGCACCGAAGAGGTCGTTCTCTACAACGAGAAGGTCCGCAGTGCCTTGAACCTCACGCGTGACTTCATCGATATTTTCGAGCGCATCAACGCGGAGCTACCCGATCTCTACAACAAGAGTGGCGGCAAATTCGGCGGCATTGATGCTGTTGACAAGGCCAACAAGAAGAATCCGCGGACTGGCAAAACTCCACAGAAGTACTCGAAGTTCTACCGCCAGCCCATCGGCTACGCGATTCCGGACGGGTTCATCTACCCACTCGTGTACGCCTTTGCCGCACTGCTCAAGCGAAACGAGGACGGCACGGTCTACTGGGGAACCGACTGGCACGAGTTCTTCAACAACCACATGGGGTCGCTGGTCAAGGACTACCGCGAAACCTCCATGAACATGCTGAACCGCGACCCGCAGAAGGTGGGCAAGGAAGCGGGTTCTTACACAAACCTGCTTCGCTCAGCCCAGCTCGCACTCTTTACTGAGCAGCAGTAAAAGGAGTGACCTCGAGAGCCTTGCGCAGTCGGCTCAGGCTGCGGCTGCGGCCAAGCAACTCCATGGACTCGAACAGCGGCGGCGATACCTGAGCACCAGTTACAGCCACGCGCACCGGGCCAAAGGCCTTGCGTGGCTTCAGCTCCAGGTCCTCAATGAGGGCCTTCTGAAGTGCAGCTTCGAGCTTCTCAGTGACGAAGTCCTCTTCGCTGAGCGGCTCCACAGCTGCGATAGTGGCCTCCAACACTGCGACGGCCTCTTCCTTGAAGTTACGGCGTGCCGAGCGCTCATCGAACGTGAACTCGTCCTCTTCCACAACCAGGAACTTCGAGAGGTCCCAGGCGTCGGAAAGCGTCTTCACACGGGTCTGCAGCAGCGTTGCCAGGAAAGCGAACTTATCCGCCGGGTAGTCGGCCGGGAAGTCGAAGTGGCTTTCCAGGTAGGCGCGCAGACGCTGTTCGAAGTCCTTCGGATCGAGCATGCGGATGTGGTCAGCGTTGATAGCGTCGGCCTTCTTCTGGTCGAAGCGGGCCGGGTTGGACAGCACATCGTGGATGTCGAAGGCCTTAACCATCTCGTCCATTGTGAAGATTTCCTGGTCACCGTCCATAGACCAACCCAGCAGAGCCAGGTAGTTCAGCAGACCCTCGCGGATGAAACCGTTATCGCGGTGGATGAAGAGGTTGGACTGTGGGTCGCGCTTGGACAGCTTCTTATTGCCCTCGCCCATCACGAACGGCAGGTGGCCGAACTCCGGAGTGAACTTGGCGACACCGATGCGCTTCAGCGACTCGTAGAGAGCAATCTGACGCGGAGTCGATGGCAGCAGGTCCTCACCACGCAAGACGTGAGTGATTTCCATCAGAGCGTCATCGACTGGGTTAACCAGGGTGTAGAGCGGTTCACCGTTGGAGCGGGCGATGACAAAGTCCGGAACCAGGCCGGCCTTGAACTCAATGCGACCGCGAACGAGGTCCTCGAAGACAATGTCCTCGTCCGGCATGCGCAAGCGAATCACCGGCTTGCGCCCCTCTGCACGGAAGGCTTCCTTCTGCTCCTCGGTCAGGTTGCGGTCGTAGTTGTCGTAGCCCAGCTTCGGGTCACGGCCGGCGGCCTTGTGGCGCTCCTCAACCTCTTCAGCGGTGGAAAAGGCCTCGTAAGCTTCACCAGCGTCAATGAGGCGCTGCAACACATCGGCGTAGATGTCCTTGCGCTGCGACTGGCGGTACGGGCCGTGCGGACCACCGACATCGATGCCCTCGTCCCAGTCAATACCGAGCCAATTCAGGGCCTCGATGATTGCCTGATAGGACTCTTCGGAGTCGCGAGCGGCATCGGTATCTTCGATGCGGAAGACCAGCTTGCCACCAGTGTGACGGGCATATGCCCAGTTGAACAGGGCGGTGCGGATGAGGCCAACGTGCGGGGTACCGGTTGGCGACGGGCAAAAGCGTACGCGAACATCTGACATGCTTTCCCACGATACCCGCCCTCCCACCTGCAGGCATGCATAGGGTTTTACATAGGGTTACAGAGTCCACTCCCCTGCCACTTCACCGGCGTATCCGGCGGCGCGCAGCCGCTCAACCCAGCTGCGCAGTGGCGCCTCACCGGTGCCCGGCGCGCCGCGGCCTGGGAAATCGGCAATCTGGACGTGCGCCGGCAGACTCACTCTTCCGGTCTCCACATCAGCGAGCCAAGCATCCACATCGATGCCATTGGCCGCAAAATGGTAAAAGTCCGCGAGCACGCCAGCACCAGTCTGTTGCGCTAACTCCTCGGCCTGCCAAGGATCGGTAATGGGGTAATCGTCCATCCCGGACAGCGGCTCAATCAACGCGCGGACACCGCTGAGCTCCAGCTGGGCAGTGATCTCAGTTAGCCTTTGCAACTGCAAGTCCGTTAGCTCCCCAGACCGCCCCAGCAGCACATTCGAGCACTTCAACCCCGTGGCACTCGCAATCTGGCTGACTGCTTCCAAGTGTCCGGCAGGCAACCCGTCTGTATCGAGCACTCCCCGCTGTCCCGCTGCCATGTCCCCTCCCCACAGGTTCATGGCATAAAGACCAAGGCTGTCGTCAAAGAGGTCACAAAAAGCGGAAACCTCATCGGGCGCGGGCACTGCGAGGTCAAATGGCCACCAGAATTCCACGGCCGCGTAGCCGTCGTCACGCGCGGCGTTGACGGCGTCGTGCGGGGACATGTGTGCGTAGACCGTAGAACAGTTAATAATGGTGCTCATGACCAAAACGGTAGTAGTAACTGGTGGCGGCGCGGGCATTGGTCGCGAAATTGCTCTGGCTTTCGCCGCCGATGGCTGGCACGTGCATATCTGCGGCAGGCGTATCGACGCGCTCGAGGCTGTTGCCGCCGAAGCGGACAACATCACCTACTCCAGGTGTGACATCACCGACCCCGAACAGGTCCGTGCGATGTTTGAGAACGCGCAGGTGGCTACGGGAACCATCGATGTTGCAGTGCTCAATGCGGGGCTGCCCGGCACGCCCGCGGAGTTCGGAGAGACCGACATTGAAGACTTCCGGGCGGTCATCGATACGAATGTGGTCGGCTCGTACCTGTGTGCACGCGAGGCTTTTTCGCGGATGAAGGCGGGGTGCGAGGGGAAGACAGAGCAAGCGGGCGGCCGAATCCTGGTCAATTGTTCTATCGCAGCGCAGGTGCCGAGAGCACACACGGCGGCGTACGCGACGTCGAAAAGCGCGCTTGCCGGAATGACCCACGTGCTTGCCCTCGACGGACGCGAGTATGGCATCACGGCAACGCGCATTGATATTGGCAATGCGCAGACTGACCTGTTGGGGACGTTCACAGGCAGCGAGCCGATGTTCGATGCCAAGCAGGCTGCGGAAACTTTCCTCTACGCCGCGAATCTGCCGGCAGGTGCCGTCATCGATCAGCTTACGATTACCGCTGTGGGTATGCCCTTTTTGGGCAGGGGTTAGCCTGCCCCTTAAACTGGAGCACAACTGGGTTTAGATTGAGGAGGCGGGTTAGGGCTATGTCCATGGAAAACCACCCCTCTCTGGGCGGCGGAAACGAAGAAGAGCAGCAGGAAAAGTCTCACCCGTCGAACGAGCCTGCAGCGACTCCGAAGCGTTCGACGCGCTGGGACACGTCCCGCCCAACCACCGCTCCTGATTTTTTGCTCTCCCGTGCGCACGGCTCCATCCGCACGCAAGGTATTGAAGAGCAGATTTCCGACCCCTGGCTCGCGGCCGAGGGACTGCACTCGGGCATTCACAAGATGGTGGTCGGCGCCCTGCCCTTCGACTTGGACAGGCCCGCCGCCCTGACCGTTCCCCGGGAAGTCATCCGCTCCTCGCAGCCGCTGGAGCCACCCGCGCACTACCGCTGGAACGCACCGAAGCCTCACGCCAGCATCGTCGCTTACGATCCCCCGCTCGATGAGCACGCTGAGCGCATCGCCGCAGCCATCCGCACCATCGAGTATTCGGCGCTGGAAAAGGTCGTTCTCGCGCGCGCTGTGGAACTCGAAATCGATCCCCCGATTGACCCACTCCTACTCGCATCGCGGCTTATCGACGGATCCCCCAACCGCGATGGCTTTGTCGTGGATCTCTCTCCCGCCGGTTCCGATTATGAGGGCAAGTTGCTCATCGGTTCCTCCCCGGAGATGCTGGTCCGCCGTACGGGTGACATCGTTGAGGCATTTCCCTTGGCCGGGTCGCTGCCGAGATCCCGGAATGAAGAGGCGGACCGGGCGTCGGCTCGTCGTTTAGCGGACTCGCGCAAGAACCTGGATGAACACGCCTTCGTTGTCGATGACATCGCCGACAATCTGGCGCCGCTGTGCAGTTCGCTGGATGTTCCGGACAGCCCCGAACTGATGAGCACCGCCGAGATGTGGCACTTGGCCACGCATATCCGCGGTCGATTGAAGGATCCGTCGCTGTCCGCGCTGGATTTGGCACTGGTGGTGCACCCAACACCTGCCATTTGTGGCACGCCGACGGAATCCGCCTTCGGTGTCATCCAGGCCGTGGAAACCGACCGGGGCTTCTACTCCGGCGCTGTCGGCTGGTGCGATGAGAATGGCGATGGTGAGTTCGTGGTCTCCATTCGCTGTGCCGAAATCGACACTGAGGGGTCCGTGGCACGACTATGGGCCGGAGGCGGCATTGTGTCGCACTCCGACCCAGAAGAAGAAGTCACGGAAACCAGCGCCAAAATGGGCACTGTGCTCCGCGCTTTTGGAGTTAAGGGCGCTTAAGCCCCTAGCGGCTTAAGCCCGCTCCACCGGGTTGGCCAGCTTGCCAATACCCGGAATCTCGATTTCGATGCGGTCGCCCGGGAACATCGCAGCGGTACCGGCCGGGGAGCCGGTGCAGATGACGTCACCCGGCAGCAGCGTAATCGAGGCGGTGATGAACTCGATGACCTCCGGGACGGACATAATCATCTGGTTGGAGTTGGAGTCCTGCTTAGTCTCGGTAACACCCTCGTGAGTCAGGTGCGCCTTGATTGGCAGCTCGTTGTAGTCCAGCTCCGTCTGGATCCACGGGCCCAGCGGGCAGAAGGTATCGATGCCCTTTGCGCGTGCCCACTGACCGTCGGCGAACTGCAGGTCACGGGAAGAAACATCATTGACGATGGTGTATCCGAAGATCACATCGTGAGCGTTTTCCTTCTTGACGTTCTTGCACGGCTTACCAATAACCAGTGCCAGCTCGCCCTCAAACTCGACGTTAGTGGCGAAATCCGGAATGCGAATCGGCGCTTCCGGACCAATAACGGCCGTCGGCGGCTTAATGAACATCGTCGGCGGCAGCGATTCTGCCGACTTCTTGAACACCTCGGCGACGTGGTCGGCGTAGTTACGACCAATAGCGATGACCTTCGACGGCAGCATCGGGGCAAGCAGACGTACGTCGGCAAGCGGCCAGGAACGACCAGTCTTATTCAGCTGACCGAAAGGGTGCCCTTCGATCTCGTGCAAAGTAACTTCATTGCCTTCGCCCTCGACGAGCGCGAAGCACATGCCCTCTGGGTGGGCGATTCGAGCAATACGCATAAAAATAGGGTACACGTCACATTGCAATAATTATGCAATGACCCCTACTCTCAAACACGTACGATTTAAACTCCGCGCGATTCCTGCGCAAGCCACACCAGTGCACAAGCCAGCGCATCGTTGAACGCATGATGGGCCTTAAAACGGGGAATGCCGTACTTGTCGCACAGTGACCACAACCGCAGCTCGTCACGGACCGGCTCGCGGTTGGCTCGCAGAATCGCGTCGTACTCGCGTGTCATCGTGTCCGCCACCGGCACATCAAAGCGCGCATCAAAGTACTTCCGGCACAACGGATCCAGGAAACCAACTTCCATCCGCGCGTAGTGCGCCAGCAGCTTCCGTCCCCGTAGAGCTTCTAACAGCTTGCCGACGGCCACCTCTGCCTCTACCCCGGTTGCGACCATGTCGTCGGTAAGCCCATGCACCGTCGCCGACTCGCCGACGCTCACCTCCTCGCGCTCTGGGCGGATGAGAAGATGACCCGACTCTTTCAGGACGATGTCGCGGCCTTCGACGGCAACCCAGCCGATGGAAAGCAGCTGATCTTTGGCAGGATCCAGACCTGTGGTTTCCACATCGACCGCAAGCCACGCATTGTCGCGGATAGGCGTGTCCAGGAGTTTCTTGCGGGGTTTGAAAAACTTCAACATTGCGTGCTCACACAACTAAACTACGACATCGCCCGAATGGGATACTTCGCCCCGAGACTCTGCTGCAACTTGCGGATAACACCAAACGCATCGCGCAGGTGCTCCCGTTCCAGGCTTGATAGGCGCTTCGGATAGATGTGGTTATTCGGCTGGGTGCCGGCGTTGAACTGGGCCTGCTGGTGATGAAGCTGCACCGTGCACAGGAACTCGAACGCATCCGCAAGGTCCTGAGCACCTTGGCGACTCACGCTTCCGGCTCCGGCACTTGCCGCCAAACGCTCACGTGTCGACAGCTGTGGCAGACCGGCTGCCACAGCAAATAGACGCGCCATCTGCACTACAGCAGCAGTTCCCCCCTTCTTGATGTCCAGGGTTTCCGCGTGCTCGCCGCCCTTTTCCAGCACCAGGCCACGGAAGAAGCCGAGCGGCGGCTCCCGCCAGGCCGCGAGTTTGGCCAAGTGCGCGTGCAGGCGCTGCGACCCCTGCGCCAGCGGCAGGTAGGCGGCGCGCAGTTCCTCCACTAGTTGCACGTCGCCCGCCACCCCACGCATGTCGAAGAAGGTCTGTGCATGTAGCAACGCTTCCGCCTCCGGTGCCGTAATCCACCCGTGGAAAGCGTGCAGCCACTGCGACTTGGTCATCCGCCACGCAGGGTTGCTGGCCATCATGTCCCCTGGACAGAGCGGATAACCGACTCGGTCGAGATTAGTGCAAATCTCGTCGCTAAGCGCGGCGAAATAGTCAGCGTGAGCGTCGGTGTCGTAGTCGTCGGCGAGAACCAGCGCATTGTCTTGATCGGACGCGAGCCCCATCTCCCCGCGCCCATGCGAGCCCAATACCGCAAACGCGTAGCTGACTGGCGGTGGCCCGAGCTTTTCCTCAGCAAGCGTGACCAGACGGCGAGTGACAGCATCGGCCACGGCAGTCAGCAGCTTGGCGACCTCCTCCCCCGAGTCACCCCGGTCAATGAACCGGCCGACAATTCGCCGCGCGTTCTGAGCAATCTCCGCGATCTCTGAAATATCACTCTTTCGCGCCAGCGTCGCCGTCGCGTACACGGGATCGGTGTGCAGACTGCGCAGGAGGTCACCAATGACAATCATGCCGACCACTCTCGTCCCATCGTGCACCGGCAGATGATGGTAACCGCGCTCGGCCATCAGCAGCATTGCTTCAAAAACCAACAGATCGGGACTGATGGTTTCCGGGTTTCCGGTCATCACTTCGCTTACGAGACTCTCCGCCGGCTTGGCCTTCGCCAGCACTCGACGACGGAGGTCGCGGTCCGTGATGATGCCGACGAGCGGGCCCTGGTTGGTGCCTGCAGACTCCATCACGAGCAAACTGGAGACATTCCACTCCGTCATAATCTGCGCCGCCTCTTGCACTGTCGCATCGGCGCTGCAGGTCACCAGCGACGTTTCCATTAGGTCCGCAACCCGTGTGCGCAACGACTCCGATGCCGCAGTGCTCCGCAACTTCGATGCCACTGCGCGAATGCGCGCGTTCTCACCGCCGTAATAGCGCCGGACCTCTACGAACTGGTCATTGAGCTGGTTAAAGACCTCCTTGGAGATCACCAGGAATACGCAGTCCTCCACCGCCGTCATCGTGTATAGCGAAGGGTCACTGCTCAGCAGCGTCGAATAGCCGAAATGATCTCCCACATCTCGTCTGTCCAGCAGCGTGCCAGCTGGGTCGAAGAGATCCACCATGCCGGAGCGAATAATGAAACAGCTATTGTTATCCGCACCCGCCCGGATAATCTCCGTGCCACGACGGGCATAGCGCATGGTCAAAAGCGGTGGGATAGTCGCGCGCTCTTCATCGGTAAGGTCCGAAAACGGGCGAGTGTGGCTGAGGAAGTCTGCGATTTCCGCAAGCTCGACGGTCATGGGGTCAATTATCCCCTATTTTTGTCCCCAATAGGAGTGATTTGCGGGAATACTCGACCTTATGACCGATTCCACACACAGCGCTTCCACAAATCCCGAATGGCCACTCGATGCCCACATCCTCGGCAGGTTGGACAAGCTCGCGGCACTCGTCGCCACGCTTGACGACGAGACCTTCAACGCAACCCTCCCCATCCCAGCCATTAACTCCCTGGCAGTGCTACTACGGCATGTGACTGGATCAGCGAGGTACTGGCTCGAGCGCGTCTGCCTCGGGCGCGACTATGTCCGTGATCGAGATGGGGAGTTTTCTGCTCATTGCAGTGTTTCGGAAGGGCTGGAGATTTACCACCGTGATCGCGCGGCTATTGAATCCGCGCTGGTGGAGCTGCAAGGCGTGGACCGCGCTGGTGCTCCTGCTGCGATTCCTACCGATAAAGACCGTTGGTGGTGCGGCAGCATCGAAGGCGTGATTGTGCATGCCTTCCACGAGGCGGCTCAGCACCTGGGACATGCGGAGATTACGAGGGATGCGTTGGTGGCAGGGCTGGGAGGAAATGGTTCCAATGGCGGCGCAGGAAGCTCATCCCCACACACCCTTGACACCATCATCAATGTGCTTGCCCAGGTCGGACATGCGTCGGACTTCATCGAGCACACCGCCGACGGTAAGACTCACATCACTACCGTCGATGGCAAAACTGTGATTGTCTAGCCCCTCCCCCTGTTTTACTGCACTACTGTTTGCACTACCGCATGCGCTACTTCAAAGCAGCAGCAATGCGGTCGCCAACGTCACTGGTCTTGATCGGGCCACTACCGCGGGCAGCCATGTCAGCTTCCACAGCAGCTTCGATGCGCTGAGCGTCTTCCTCACGACCCAGATGGCGAAGCATCATGGCACCCGACAGAATAGCTGCCGTCGGGTCAGCGATCCCCTTGCCAGCAATGTCGGGCGCGGAGCCGTGAACGGGCTCGAACATAGACGGGTTGGTATTGGAGGCATCAATGTTGCCGGACGCTGCCAGGCCGATACCGCCCGAAACTGCACCAGCTTCATCAGTAATGATGTCACCGAAGAGATTGTCGGTGACGATGACGTCGAAACGCGAAGGATTAGTGACGAGGTAAATCGTCGCAGCGTCGATGTGCGAGTAATCGACATCTACCTCAGGGTATTCCTTAGCGACCTCGTCGACCGTACGCTGCCACATACCACCGCCGTGCACCAGCACATTGGTCTTGTGGACGAGAGTCAGCTTCTTGCGACGGGTCATAGCCAGCTCGAAAGCGTAGCGAACAACGCGCTCAGCACCGAAGCGGGTATTGACGGAGGTCTCGTTGGCAACCTCGTGCGGCGTGCCGACGCGAATCGCACCGCCGTTACCGGTGTAGGCACCTTCGGTCCCCTCGCGGACGACCACGAAATCAATTTCGCCCGGGTTCTTCAGCGGAGACTCGACGCCCGGGAACAGTTTGGAAGGACGCAGGTTTACGTGGTGATCCAGCGCGAAGCGCATCTTCAGCAGCAGGCCGCGTTCGAGAACGCCCGGAGGAACGTTCGCCGGGTCACCGATGGCACCGAGCAGAATAGCGTCGTGCTCGCGCAGGGAGTCAAGGTCGGCGTCGGTGAGCAGTTCGCCATTACGCAAGTAGCGACGCGAACCGAGGTCATACTCGGTGGTGTCGAACTCGCCGATAGCAGCCCTCAGCACTTTCAGTGCCTCTGCCGTAACTTCCGTGCCGATGCCATCACCCGGGATGACGGCGATCTTCAGCTTTCCTACCTCAGTCATTTTTTGAGATACCCTTCTCACTATATGGACACAAATGAGTGTAGCAGAACCTAGCACTCACTCCCCATCGCTGTCTCCGCGGTTTTTACCATCTCCTTCGCTTTCACAATCCGCCCTGCCTACTGCCCTCTCCTTTTCCAAATCCCTCCGCACCTTATCCACTAGACCGCGGAGGCTGTCATGCAGTTTGCGACGTTTCTCATTATGCTCAGCCAGCGCAGCGGTCTTCTTTTCAGTCTGCGAGGCAAAGGTGTAACGACCATGCCCAGTGTGCAATTTGTCCGACTGCGCAAACGGCCCTTCATCACATGAGAGGAACGTCCAGGCTTCAACCCCATCATCACCTCGAACAACTCGCCACATACCAGCTGTTTTGAGGTTGTGGTGCCGTCGACAGAGACAATGGAGATTACCTGTGTGCGTAGCCCCTTCCATTTGCCGCTCACCACCGGAAAGACTGTGATCAAATTCCACAATATGGTCGATATCGCACTTTTCCGCTGGGACATCACATCCAGGAAAACTACACACACCGTCACGGGCACGCACGAATGCACGCTGCGACTCGGAGGGGCGATAGCCCCCAACCGCACTATCCCCCAGCACCCGCAATGTCGATACCCGTTTCAGCCAAGACTCGGCCACCAGCGTAGAAAGCCAACCAGCACCAGCGAGCCACACTGGAGTGTTTTCCGGTTCGCCATCCTCCCCGGGAGAGAGCACTCGGAAGAGCTCCAGATTCACCTCCACCTCACAAGTACCGCGTAGCGCATGCATGAAAGCTGCCGCACGGCTCACTCCCATCTTCTTAGCCACTGCGTCGATAATTGCAAGAGCTTCCACCGCATGATGTCGCTCGAGCACAGTAGTCAGCGTTGCCACTCCAGCGTCACCATGTTCATCAACCGCGATAAACTCCTTTGCCGTCATGCGATCGCCAAAGTAATCGAGAGCCGCAGCTTGAACCTCCTGCACTTCTTTCGACTCCTCAGGACTATCCGCAGACTCCCCACCCTCCTCGACTTGGTATGCCGCCGCATCAATTGCAGCATCTACGGTCGCTTCCACATTCCGGGCCAGGACCCTATCAGTGTGCAACCCAGCGACATCCACATCGCGTGGCCGCACTTCCGGAGCACACCCACCAATCACTCGCTGCACCCGCGTTGCCATCGCACGCACGCCACGGAGCGCCTCCCCGTCGCGCCTAGGCTTAACGACGTCCACGAGACCCGACTCCACCGCGTCAACCTTGTCATCAGCCACAGGCCGGGTATGTTTACCAAGCATTGCTAAATGCCTCATCGACAAATGCCCGCGCTCCTGACACATTTCCGCTAGTTGCGGCATACGTCCAAGCATGTAGCCAATTTCCATATATTTGTTCACTTCGGCGCGTGAGATTCCAAGCACCACCGACCAATAAGCCAAATGAGCTTCGACATCGCCATCATCTGGTGGTGCGACCCGCTGAGCGATAACCATCTGCAGACGATTAATCTCGCGCATCACTTCAGCGAGCGAATGAGCCCTCACCTCATGGCTGAACCGAAATTCCCCACACGATTCCAACTCTGACATTGCACTGTCCCCTCCCTAACGAGGTCCCCTAACGAACAGTTCTTTATCAATTCGCCCACACCATATCCCCCACCCCGGATTCAAACCGCTGCGCACCCCAAAAATCTCCACATTATTCGAACCCTATTTCGAACCGAGGCTGAAAGAAAATCCCGCCCTACGACGCAAACTTCGTCGTAAAGCGGGAACCGCACTAGAAACCTAGTCGACCGGCTTCATCGAACCGTTCTCGAGGAAACGACGGTGGAAGTCGTAAGAAGTACCCAGGTCATGCGGAGTATGCAGGTACGGGGTGGCCTTCTCAGCACGCTCAACGTATTCGAGCAGCGCCTCCTTGTACATCGGGTGCGCACACTTCTCAATGACAACACGGGAACGCTGACGCGGCGCCAGTCCACGGAGGTCAGCCAGACCCTGCTCAGTGATGATGACCATCACGTCATGCTCAGTGTGGTCAACATGAGAGACCATCGGCACGATTGCGGAAATATCGCCATTCTTCGCCAGCGACGGCGACACGAAGGTGGAGATATAGGCGTTACGGGTGAAGTCACCGGAACCACCAATGCCGTTCATCATGCGCGAACCAGCTACGTGCGTGGAGTTGACGTTGCCGTAGATGTCAGCCTCAATCATGCCGTTGGTGGTAATCAGCCCCATGCGGCGGACCAGACCCGGGTTATTGGAGATGTCCTGCGGACGCAGAACGATCTTCTCACGGTACTCAGCGGCATTCTCGTTCATACGAGCTGCATATTCAGGAGACAGCGAGAATGCAGTACCGGAAGCCACGGTCAGCTTGCCAGCATCCATCAGATCAACCATGCCGTCCTGGATAACCTCAGTAAAAGAGGTCAGGTTCTCATACTTGGAGTCGAGCAGACCTGCGAGAACGGCGTTCGGAATGTTACCGACACCCGACTGCATCGGCAGCAGGTTCTCCGGCAGACGACCAGCCTTGACCTCCCCATCGAGGAAGTCGAGCAGGTAGCCGGCAATGGCCTTAGAGTCATCGTCCAGCGGCTTGAACGGCGAGTTACGGTCCTCGGCGTTCGTCTCGACGACAGCGACAACCTTATCGACATCGATCTGAACATCCGGAGTACCGATGCGGTCCCCCGGGTTCACAATCGGAATCTCCTTACGGTTCGGAGGCAGGCCGACACTGTAGATGTCGTGCATACCCTCGAGATCCTCGGACTGCCAGGAGTTGACCTCAATAATGATCTTCTCTGCAGCATTGAGGTAAGAAATGCTGTTACCAACCGAAGAGGAAAGAATCAGGGAGCCATCGGCCTTAATGCGAACAGCTTCGACCACGGCAACATTGACCGGACCAAAGAAGCCCTGCTCAGTCATCGGGCCAGAGTGCGACAGGTGAATATCACTATAGAAGGCATCGCCTGCATTGATACGGTTACGCATTCCCGGGTCGGACTGGTACGGCATACGCCACTCAACACCATTGGCCTTCGCCAGCGCACCATCAAGTTCCGGAGCGGTAGACGCGCCGGTCAAGACCTTAATCTTAAACTCGTCGCCACGCTCGTGAGCGGCCTCGATGCGCTCAGCGAGAGCCGGCGGGACAACCTTCGGGTAGCCAGCACCGGTAAATCCGGCAAAGCCCACCATATCTCCGTGATTGATGAACTGTGCCGCCTCCTGCGCGGTCATCACCTTGGATTTGAGGCCGGCATGGGCAATACGATCTGACATGAACTCACCTTTCTGCATCCCCCAACGCGACTATCGGGGGTAGCACTTCGAACACCGAAGCACACCCCCAACCCTATCAACGAAGCGGTTAGCGCCCTTCATTCAGAAGCCCGAAAGCGCCCCCGTTTTAGGCACGCTCCACGCGCCACTAAAACCGACTACAACACCGTTTTATGCCCTACGTCACAGCTGGCAAATAATCAGTCATGCGACACATTTACAACCTCCCCCGCGCCTTAATTCACGCACACGTTATTGATAATCATTTTCAGTACGCTAGTCTTGTTGGGTGACTTCTACCGAATTTTCTGATATCAACACCCCCAACCACTCCCGTCACCGTCCTGTCCGGATTCCTGGGCGCCGGCAAGACCACCCTCCTGAACAACCTCCTGGCAAACTCGCAGGGGCGCAAAATCGCGGTCATCGTCAACGACTTCTCGGAAGTCAACGTCGACGCCGCCCTGATCGAGCAGGGCACATATCTCGAGCGCGGCGAAGACCGTTTCATCGAAATGTCCAACGGCTGCATCTGCTGCACACTGCGAGATGACCTCGTTGAAAACGTCGGCAAGCTCGCGCGCAGCGGCAAATTCGAGCACATCGTCATCGAATCCACCGGCATCTCCGAACCCATGCCAGTCGCCGCTACCTTCGAGTGGGAATTCGACGACGGCCGTCGCCTCGCCGACATCGCCCCCATCGACACGATGGTCACGCTCGTCGACGCCTCCACATTCCTCGACAGCCTCCGCCAAGGGCGTGCACTGCCTGACGACGAACGCACGGTCGCCGACCTCCTTGTCGACCAGGTGGAATTCGCCGATCTCATCCTCATCACCAAATCCGACCTCGCAGGCGAAAAGCTCACCGGCGGTACCGAGGAAACCATCCGCGCAATGAACCCTCGTGCACGCATCGTCCGCGTGACTAACGGAGAAATCGCCACCTCCGCCATTCTCGACGCATCGCTTTACGACGAAGGCACGGCGGCCACTTTCCACGGATATGCAGAAGAACTTGCGAATCCCCACACGCCGGAGACCGAAGAATACGGTATTTCTTCGGTTGTTTTCCGAGGCAACCGCCCCTTCGACCGTGAACGACTAATCAAGGCCCTCCGCGGCACAAAGGGCCTCGTACGATCCAAGGGGCACTGCTGGATTTCCGACCGCCTCGAAGTCGCCCACGTGTGGAGTCAGGCGGGACCGAACCTGAAGATCACCCCTGCTGTCATGTGGGCACAGACCGATGTCCCACCATCCAATGAGGTCGTACTCATCGGTGTGAAATTTAACCCAGAGGCCACACTGCAAGCATTCGAGGATGCCATGCTGACCGACGAAGAAGTACGGGAGTTGCTGTAGCAAAGCCCCTGGAAGAGCGCCGATAAACAACCAGCTGAAGCGATTACTATGCCATGAATCACTTCCCAACCTGCGGGTGTGGCAACACGCTGTTAGCGCATGCTAGGTTAGGCGACAAAACTAAAGTCGAACAGTCAATCTAGGAGATGACATGTCTGATCGCATCGCACATGCCGGTTTGCGCGGCAAAGTAATGACCGCCGACGAGGCGGCACAGTTTATCAATCACGGTGATGCCCTCGGCATCTCTGGCTTCACCGGTGCTGGCTACCCGAAGGCTCTGCCGACTGCGCTGGCAAACCGCGGCAAGGAACTCCACGCCAAGGGTGAAGAATTCGCTGTCGACATCTACACCGGCGCTTCCACCGCCCCGGACTGTGACGGCGTGATGGCAGAAGCTGACATCATCCGCTACCGCATGCCGTACCAGGGAGATCCGGCACTGCGTAAGTCCATCAACTCCGGCAAGGCAAAGTACCAGGACATCCATCTCTCCCACTCCGCGCTGTACATCGAGCAGGGCTTCCTACCGATTGACGCCGCAATTGTAGAGGTCACTCGTATCACGGAAGATGGACACCTCATTCCGTCGTCAAGCGTTGGCAACAACGTCGAGTGGATGGACAACGCTGACAAGATCATCATTGAGGTCAACTCGTGGCAGTCCGAGGAACTCGAGGGCATGCACGACATCTACCGCATTCAGCACCTGCCTAACCGCACGCCGGTGCCGATCAATGCCCCGGGTGATCGCATTGGTACCCCTTACATCGACATCAACCTGGACAAGGTTGTCGCAGTTGTCGAGACCAACGCGCCGGACCGCAACTCCCCGTTCAAGCCGTTGGATGAGACCTCGAAGGCCATTGCTGGCCACTTCCTCGATTTCCTCGAGGGCGAAGTTCGCGCGGGTCGCCTGGCTTACGACCAGTACATCATGCAGTCGGGCGTCGGTAACGTGCCGAACGCTGTGATGGCGGGTCTGTTGGACTCCAAGTTCGAGAACATCAAGGCCTACACCGAGGTTATTCAGGACGGCATGATTGACCTGATTGACGCAGGTAAGATGACCGTCGCTTCGGCTACCTCGTTCTCCCTGTCTCCGGAAGCAGCCGAGCGCATGAACAACGAGGCTGCTCGCTACCGCAAGAACATCATCCTGCGCCCGCAGCAGATCTCCAACCACCCGGAGGTTGTCCGCCGTGTTGGTCTGATTGCCACCAACGGCATGATTGAGGCCGACATCTACGGCAACGTCAACTCTACCCACATCAACGGCAGCCGCATGATGAACGGCATCGGTGGATCCGGTGACTTCACCCGTAACGCCTTCGTTTCCTCGTTCATCTCGCCGTCGCTGGCGAAGGACGGTGCGATTTCGACTATCGTTCCGTTCGCTTCGCACATTGACCACACCGAGCACGACGCCATGGTCATCATCACCGAGCGCGGTTTCGCTGACCTGCGTGGCCTGGCACCGCGTGACCGCGTGGCTAAGATGATTTCCGTTGCACACCCGGAGTACCAGCCACTGCTGGAGGAGTACTACGAGCGCGCGCTGAAGACCGCTCCGGGTATGTCGACCCCGCACGATCTGCGCACTGCCTTCGACTTCCACGTCAACATGATTGAGAAGGGCTCGATGAAGGGCTAAGGCTTGTAAAACCTAGCAGACAAACAAAAAATCCCCTCCGGTTGGAGGGGATTTTTCATAGGCTAGGAAGTAGCTCTAAAACGCCTAGGCGCTCAAAACTAGTCCAGTTCAAGCTGCAGAGCGTGGGAAGCGGAGATTTCCTCGGCAATCTTTTCGACGAGCTCCTCCGGAACCTCCTTGGAAACACGCAGCACCAGGATGGCAGTCTGATCTGCTTCCTGCGGAGACAGAGCAGCAGCCTCGATGTTGATACCGGACTCACCCAGGGTGGTAGCTACGCGGCCCAGAGCACCCGGAACGTCCTTGTACAGCAGGAAGAGGTTACGGCCCTGAGCACGCATGTCGATGCCGCGCCCATTGATACGAACAATCTTCTCAACGCGGTTCAGGCCAGTGAGAGCACCAACGACGGTAGCGGTGGAGCCATCAGCGCCGATGACCTTGACCTCGAGGACGGAGCGGTGGGAGACGGACTCCGGCTCAGTCTCGACAGTGAAGGTCACACCCCGCTCTTCTGCAATACGCGGAGCGTTAACGAAAGTGACAGGCTCTTCCACCATGAGGGAGAACAGTCCACGGATTGCTGCCATCCCCAGAACGTTAACGTCCTCAGTGTGCAGCTCACCGCGAGCGGTGACCTCAACCGCGGCCGGAGCGCCCTCCAGCAGACCACCAGCAACCAGACCCAGCTCACGAGCCAGCTCGAGCCACAAGGCCACCTCTTCGCCAACAGCGCCACCGGAAACGTTGACGGCATCCGGAACGAACTCGCCAGCCAGTGCCAGCAGTACGGACTTAGCGACATCGGTACCGGCGCGGTCCTGAGCCTCAACGGTGGAGGCGCCCAGGTGCGGAGCACAAACAGTTTCCGGCAGGCCAAACAGCGAGGAATCCGTGCACGGCTCGGTCACGTACACGTCGAAGCCAGCACCGCGGATGTTGCCAGCCTTAATCGCGTCGGCAAGCGCCTGCTCGTCGACGAGACCGCCGCGGGCAGCGTTGATGATGATCTGCCCCTTCTTGGCCTTGCCCAGGAGCTCAGCATCGAACATGCCAGCGGTTTCCTTGGTCTTTGGCAGGTGGATGGTCACGAAATCAGCGCGAGCCATCAGGTCTTCCAGCTCAACCAGCTCAACACCGAGCTGAGCAGCACGGGCCGGGTTCGCGTACGGATCGTACGCAATGATGTTGGTCTCAAAAGCAGCGAGACGCTGCGCAAACAGCTGGCCGATGTGACCGAAACCGACGATACCGACGGTCTTGCCGAAGATTTCGACGCCCTTGAAGGAAGAGCGCTTCCACTCCCCCTCACGCAGGGACGCGTCCGCAGCCGGCAGCTGGCGAGCGGTGGCCAGCAGCAGTGCGATTGCGTGCTCACATGCAGAGTGAATATTGGAGGTCGGAGCGTTGACAACCATGACGCCGCGCTTGGTAGCGGTATCGATGTCGACGTTATCCAGGCCAACGCCGGCGCGGCCGACAATCTTCAGATTCGGAGCAGCCTCGAGGACTTCCTGATCCACGGTGGTAGCAGAGCGGACGAGCAGTGCGTCAGCGTCACCAACCGCAGCCAGGAGCTCAGCGCGGTTCGGGCCATCTACCCAACGGACCTCAACAGAATCCCCCAATGCGTCCACTGTGGACTGTGCCAGCTTGTCGGCGATGAGGACAACGGGGCGAGCGTTCTGGCTCACAAGCATCTCCTGGTTTGTCTCGAAAAATTTATGCAGTATGTGCGGTGTCACTTAAGAAAACTACTAAAGCGTGCACGCGCATTACGTCTCATCATAAACTCTGGGGGTGAGGCACGGGGGGACTTACCTAAGCAAAACGGCGCTTACTACCCTTTGTTTAGGGAGTAAGCGCCGTTGCCCCCGACATTCAAGTCGGCAAAATATTTCGCGTTATATTTTTATTTCTGCTGGTCTATAACCTACTGGTACGTAACCAACCACGGACGCGGCTCAATGTTCATGGTCTCCTCAGGAGTAAACATCGGCTGGTCCTCGTCGATGAAGTTCTTCCACGCCTCGAAAATCTCCGGCTGCAAATCCTGCAGCATGACATTCCAGGTCTCAAACTTTTCCTGCGGGCTACCGTGGCCGTCGGCATGCAGAACGAATGCGAGCTCCGGGTGCGACAGATCCAGCGTCTCGCGGTCGCGAATCATCTGTAGCTGGAACTGGTGCAGCATCAGCATCTTCTGCGGAAGGTTGTTCTTACGAGTCAGCTCAGCCAGCCAATCAGCAACGCGGTTGACCTCTTCAGCCTTAACGTGACCGACCTGGGTCGCCGGAACCTGCCCCGGTTCCATCTTCCACTCCGGGTCCAGCGCCAGACCGACGTTTGGCATCTTCAGCAGTTCTTCGTAGAACTTGGCCTGGTCCAGGAAGTCTGCACTACCCGGCTGCAGGTCGATGATGACGTAGCCGCCGGCCTTGGTCATGGCCTCGACGTACGGCTTCAGAGTCTCAACCGGAGCCGGCTCGGAGTAGTCACCACGCGGGCCCGGGTCAGCCTGTGCGACCGAAGCAATAATCTCAAAGGCCGGCAGTACCGGGTCATCGGCGAACTTCTCGTACTGCTTGACGTAGTCCTTCGCACGTGCGACGGCATCCTCCGGATCATCCTCGCCCATCACACCCAATGGAGCGACACCTGGGTGACCATACGTTGCAATCAGATGACGACCGGGGAACAGCAGCGTGCCTCCACCCGGCAGCTCCTTGACCTTGTCATCTTTGGCAAGCTCGATGGACTGATCGAACTTGTCCTTATCGCCGAAAACCTTGCCCAGAGCAATCAGGGAATCGCCGTCGCGAGCAGCGGAAATCGACTCAGAGGTAGCACGCGCGTCGCCCACCGGCAACCAACTGACCTTCAGGCCAGCGGCGCGGGCCGTAGCAATGGAGGCCAAACCAGTACCTGGTGCGGCCAGTGCCAATTTGTCTTTGACCTCCTTTGGCGATCCCTTCGGCAGGGTGATGCTCTCCTGCCCCTTGTCATCCTGCCCATCGCTGGCGCGATCCTGAGCCTCCTGGTTGGCGCCCCCATCCTTCGTTGCGTCACCCTTGACGACAGTGGGCTTCTCCGGATCCATCTCAACGACAGCACGAGTCGGCTTCGACTCCGTCTCTTTGAGAACCTTGAATTCAGTACCGACAAGCTCCTTGAGGCCATCGGTCGTACCTGGATCTGCAATAACCTGACGGTCCTCTCCCCCAGTCAGGTCAACTGCCCCCACTGTAAGGACTGTCTTTGCGCCCAGGCGATCGATCTCTTTTTCCACATCGGCGATATCAGCGCCAGTATCGTGGCCACGAGCGTCCTTCTTCGGACTCTTGGCGGTACTGTCATCTTCCGCATCTTCGACAGAACCAGCCACCAGCATCGGCAGCCCAGCAGCAACCGCAATGCCTGCCGCCCGACGCTGCTCAGCTGCACCAGCCGAGGAAACGACAACTGCTTCCGAACTGTCGATCAGGCTTTCCGACGCTGCGATGTCGTCGCTAAGCACCGTCGACTCACCGTCCACCTTCTTCGTGGAAACAGCGCTGTCGGAATTACCACACGCGACCAGGGCGCTCGATCCCAGCGCCAGACTGACCGTCAGAGCAACGGTTGCCGTCACGCGCCGCGTCATTGCGGATACTCGCACATTTACCTCCGTGAAATGATTCGTTTTCAACGATTAGACTATCGAACGTCTTTGTTGAGGGAGACCCTTCAACCCAGATTAGAACCCCGGATACGACTGGGGCTACACCCGTTTGGCCGTAGTTGCTTTTATCTCAGACGTTTATCCCACCCGTCTCCCCCACACGTTTCAGTGAAAGAAAACGAGTAAGAGAGATACGAAAAGGGCCTCATCACGGCGGTGAAGCTCAGTGATGAAGCCCTACTTCGCGAACAAGCGAAGGATTCGCTTAAGCAACAAACTTAGGCGGTCTCAGCGCGAGCGTCGACCTTAACCCAGCTCATCAGGTCGCGCAGCTTGGAGCCGACCTCTTCAATCTGGTGGTTGTTGTAGGAAGCGCGCAGGTCCTCGAGCTCCTTGTTGCCGCCCTCGACGTTGGCAATCAGGCGCTTGGTGAAGGTGCCGTCCTGAATGTCAGACAGAATCTCGCGCATGTGCTGCTTGGTATCAGCGGTAATAACGCGTGGGCCAGACAGGTAGCCACCGAACTCAGCGGTGTCGGAGACCGAGTAGTTCATGTTGGCAATACCGCCCTCGAACATCAGGTCAACAATCAGCTTCAGCTCGTGCAGGCACTCGAAGTATGCCATCTCCGGCTCGTAACCAGCTTCAACCAGAACCTCGAAACCGACCTTGACCAGTTCCTCGGTGCCGCCACAGAGAACAGCCTGCTCACCGAAGAGGTCGGTCACAGTTTCTGCCTCGAAGGTGGTCGGAATAACGCCAGCGCGGGCGCCACCGATAGCTGCAGCGTAAGACAGAGCCAGGTCGCGGCCCTCGCCCTTTGGGTCCTGGTCAACGGCGATCAGGCACGGAACGCCCTTGCCATCGACGAACTGACGACGAACCAGGTGACCCGGGCCCTTCGGAGCAACCATACCGACGGTGATGTTGTCAGCCGGCTTGATGAGGTCGAAGTGGATGTTCAGACCGTGTCCGAAGAACAGCGCGTCGCCGTCCTTCAGGTTCGGCTCGATGTCCTCGCTGTAAACCTTTGCCTGGGTGGTGTCCGGAACCAGCACCATAATGACGTCTGCCCATGCAGCGGCATCTGCGTTGGACTTAACCTCGAAGCCAGCTTCCTGGGCCTTCACAGCGGACTTGGAGCCTTCACGCAGACCGATAACAACCTCGACACCGGACTCGCGCAGGTTCTGAGAGTGAGCGTGGCCCTGGGAACCGTAGCCCAGGATGGCAACCTTACGTCCCTGGATGATGGACAGATCAGCATCGTCGTCGTACAGCAGTTCAATAGCCATTAAAATTAGCCTCTTTTCGAATCGGATTCGTTAAAAATTTTAGCGTTTAGTTGTTAGCGGGGCTGGAGCATCGGCTTCGGCCCGCGTGCCATTGCGACGGTACCGGACTGAATGAGCTCACGGATACCAAACGGCTCGAGGACCTCCAGCAGGGCTACAAGCTTCGAGCGCTCACCCGTCGCCTCAATGATGACAGACTCTTGAGAGACGTCCACCACGCGGGCACGGAAGAGATTGGCGGCATCGACGACCTGCGGACGATTGGTGTTGTCGCAGGAAACCTTCACCATTAGCAGTCCGCGCGACACCAAGGTCTCTGGGGGCTGGCGGACCACCTTCAGCACGGGCACCAACTTGTTGAGCTGCTTAGTGATCTGTTCGATCGGCAGCGTCTCCGTCTCAACCACGACAGTGATGCGGTTGACTCCCTCGGTCTCAGTTTCACCCGAGGTAATCGACTGGATGCTGAAACCTCGGCGGGTGAACATGCCCGCAATGCGGACCAGAATACCCGGCTCATCGAGGGTCAACACGGATAGAGTGTGCAGTTCAGCCATTTTGGGACTCACTTCCTGTTGCTTCGGATCCCGATTAGCGGGTCTTCATGGACGGGTGGTTAGCGTCGGGCTGCTTCGCGGCGTCCTCGGCGTTGTCCACAACGGTGCCATGGATGTCAGCCGGGGTCTCGGCCGCTGAGTTTTCATCGTTGAACAGCGGGCGCAGACCACGGGCATATTCAACCTCATCATTGGATTTGCCAGCTGCCACCATCGGCCACACCTGAGCATCCTCACCGACAATGAAGTCAATAACCACCGGTCGGTCATTAATCTCGCGTGCCTTCTTAATCGCGGCAGCGACATCTTCCTTCTTGGTCACGCGAATCGCCACGCAGCCAAGCCCCTCGGAGAGCTGGACGAAGTCCGGCAGGTAGGAGTTGTCCTCCGGGCGCAACTTGGTGTTGGAGTAGCGCTGATCGTAGAACAGCGTCTGCCACTGACGAACCATGCCCAGGTTACCGTTGTTAACCAAGGCAACCTTGATGGGGAAACCTTCCATTGCACAGGTGGTCAGCTCCTGATTGGTCATCTGGAAGCAACCGTCACCATCAATGGCCCAGACTTCCTTTTCTGGAGCAGCCGCCTTGGCACCCATCGCAGCCGGAATTGAGTAGCCCATCGTGCCGGCACCACCGGAGTTGAGCCAGGTGCGCGGGTGCTCGTACTGGACGAACTGCGCTGCCCACATCTGGTGCTGGCCGACGCCAGCGGCATAGATGGCCTCCGGGCCAACGATGTCGGACAGGGTCTGAATTACAAACTGCGGAGCGATTGCACCATCAGTGGGCTCTTCCCATCCAAGGGGGAACTCGTCGCGAAGACCGTCGAGAAGCTTCAGCCAGTCGGCAATCTGCGGGCGGCTAAGACCGAGCTTGGTGTAGGACTCGCTAAGTGCGGCAAGGACCTCACGGGCATCACCGACGATGGGAACGTCAACTTCGCGGAGCTTGCCAATCTCTGCCGGGTCAATGTCTGCGTGGATAACCTTCGCGTTCGGCGCGAAGGAATTCAGATCACCGGTAACACGGTCGTCGAAACGCGCGCCGATAGTGATGAGCAGGTCGGACTTCTGTAGAGCAGCGACGGCGGACACCTTGCCGTGCATGCCCGGCATACCCATATGTAGCGGGTGCGAGTCCGGGAATGCGCCGCGAGCCATCAGCGTGGTCACAACCGGAACTCCAGTCTGCTCGGCGAGCTCGATCAGCTCCTTGGAAGCATCAGCCTTAATGACGCCACCACCGATGTAGAGCACCGGACGCTTGGCTCCAGCAATCATCTCAGCGGCTTCGTCAATCTGACGCTGGTGCGGAGTCGTCACAGGACGGTAGCCCGGCAGTTCAATCTCCGGCGGCCAGGTGAAGTCAATCATCGTATTCTGGAGGTCCTTCGGGACATCAACCAGAACCGGGCCTGGACGACCAGAAGAAGCCAGGTGGAATGCCTCAGCGAGCGCGCGCGGGATGTCCTCAGCTTCGGTGACCATGAAGTTGTGCTTAGTAATCGGCATGGTCACACCACGGATGTCAGCCTCCTGGAAAGCGTCAGTACCCAGCAGCGGGCGACCGACCTGACCGGTGATAGCGACAACCGGAACAGAGTCCATCTGAGCATCCGCGAGCGGGGTCACCAGGTTAGTAGCACCTGGGCCGGAGGTCGCGATACAGACACCGACCTTGCCGGAAACCTGCGCGTAACCAGTGGCAGCGTGGCCAGCTCCCTGCTCGTGGCGCACGAGAACGTGGCGGAGCTTTTCCGAGTCATAAATCGGATCGTAGAGCGGAAGCACTGCACCACCGGGAATGCCGAAGGCTACCTCAACACCAAGCTCTTCAAGGGATCGGACTATGGCTTGTGCACCAGAAATTCGCTCGGGGGCGCTGGTGCGCGCCTTAGCCGCGAATTGGGCGGGCGATGGGGTGTGCTGCTCGTGCGCGTTCACGATTTCGCTCCTGGGTCATGGTGGGCAACTACTCAACTCACATTCACGCGAAGAAGCTACGAATGTGGCGTTGGCTACAACCATAACGTCCACATAGTGAGAAGTCAATCCCGCCAATTGGACGCCCCGCCCGTTTAACACCCCGAGCACCCACCCGATTCCAACGAGAACCCCACCCCTACTTTGGGAATTACCCTACCCAGAAACTTCCCGACCACGACGCCGGGGACACCCAAACCTGCACACCCGAGCCCTACGCACCCGAGCCCCGCAAACCTCAATTCCACAGCTCGTCTTTATGCATGATTCTTTACCTTTAAACTCAGCGCACATTAAGGCGAACGACCTACGGTGGATGGCATGGAATTTTTGCAATACATGTTGTTACGGACATGGCAATGGGTGGCCAATAACGGCCTTGCCATCGCATGTCTGGCCATTCTGCTAATTCTTGTTCCCCGTATCCGACGTTTCGTTCTGGCAATTGCGGACGGAAATATCTCCTCTTCAGAGGAGCAGTCCAAGGGACGGCGCGCACTGATTGGCGCTGTGGTTTACATCGTCGAAGTCATTGCATACTTCGTCTTAATCATCGCGATTCTGTCGAAATTCGGAATCTCACTGACCGCCGCCGCTATCCCCGCGACGGTCGTTTCCGCCGCTGTTGGTTTTGGCGCACAGGGAGTCATCGCCGACTTCCTTGGCGGGCTGTTCATCATCGCCGAGAAGCAGTACGGCATTGGCGACTGGGTTGAGTTCCATTCGCCATCAGGCACCGTGCAGGGTGACGTCGTCAATATGACATTGCGCGCCACCACCATCCGAACCCTAAACGGCGAGGAAATCATCGTGCCGAACTCCGAGGCACGTATGTGTATCAACTACTCCTCACAGTGGTCCCGTGCTGTTGTTGAAGTTCCCGTACCGATGACCGCCGGTGGCTCCATTAAGGATTTGGAAGAGCGCACTGTCGCCGCCGCCAAGCGTGCAATCGCACTGGACTCCGTCAAGGATGCAGTTCTCTCCGAGATCAAGCTGCAGTCCTCCACGGAACTCAATCCGCCAACGGTTATGGGCCTGCCGTGGACCGTCACTATGCGCTTGATTGTCGACTGCAAACCGGGCGACCAATGGCTCATCGAGCGCGCCATCCGCGCCGCAGTCATCGACACTTGGTGGGATGACTACGGCGAGCGCGCCCAACAGACTCCGTTTGCCCCCGCCGAAGAAATCACCGGCCACGTCCGTGATGACGCGATGATCGAACAGCTCAGACAGGCCGATGCCAAGCAGGAACAAAGACAACAGCTTGACGACGGCGACAGTGCTCCAACCGAAATTGTCGAAGCGGTAGCGAACACTACTGTCCAGCCGGATACCGCAGAAACCAAGCTGATGGAAACTCAGACCGTCGACAAGCAAGACGGGAACGAGCGATCCGACCTGCCGCATGCAGGTGCCAACCTCGATGATGCCCGACGCGAGCAGGAAGACAGCGGAAGCAACAATGTCATCCGCAAACTGGCTAGCCACCCTGACTGGAAGACACTCACGACGCGCCAGAAGGTTCGGCGAATCCTCTCCGCAGGTGGACGCGCTCGCGTTTCGACGATTGTGCTCTTGGTAACCTTACTGATTCTCTTCATTTTGAACCTGATGACCGTCGAAACTGAGGACGGCCCATCTGGATGGTTGGCACCGAGCAGGTGGAGCGATCGGGTAACGACACAGGAAGAGGACCCGGAAGAGTCGTCAACTCCGCAGTCATCGAACCAGCCGACTAGCACTACACAGAGTGTGCAGCCCACCGAGACTTCGCAGCAGACTCAGACGCCACAGAATCAGCCGTCCGAGACTTCACAGCAGCCTCAGAGCACGCAGAACCGCGCACCTTCGACCGCCACCTCCACCGAGCCGGACTCTGACCAGAGCAACACCGACAACGAGAGCTCTGGCGGATCACAGTCGACAGACTCCACTAACAACGCGGAACCGAACTCCGCTGATACGCAATAACGCGCAACCGCCCACCGTGCATTGGCGAATCCGAACTACCCGCTACAATCAAAGGCCATGACTGACTCGACTCCACAGCCAAAAATTGCGACGCAGCGATTTCGCCCACAGAAGACGCATCTGTTCATCGTTGCGTTCATGCTCGTGCTGTGTGTAATTGCCACCGGTTTTGCCCCGTGGCTGGCCGTTACCTTCCTGGCACCGTTGATTTATACGCTTTGGATTTTCCGAGTACGCACCACTGTGGGACCACGCGGTATCACCGCGGTGTACCTATTGGCCAAGCGCCGCTCGGTGCCCTGGAGCGAATTTGCGGGCATCTTCTTCAACAAGGGCGGTCGCGCCTTTGCAGTGACCAAGTCCGATGAGCGCATCGCCCTGCCGGCCATCTCTTTTAATTCGCTACCGGAGTTGAAGGAAGCCACCGGCGGTCTGATTCCAGATCCGATTGCTTCGGCTCGCATGGCGGAAAATGACAAGGTCGAGGTTTTCGACCGCGATGGCTACTCGGTAATGAAGAAGGTCAGTGAGGTTGAGGCCGATGCCAAGGCTAAAAGCGCTAAAGCCAAAGGTGCCAAGCCTAAAAGTGACACCACTGCCGAGTAACATATAAGCAGTCCACAAAGCCCCTAAATCTCATTATGCGGACACTAGTGACCACGAAATGAGACATTAGGGGCTTTTTGTGATTAATATGGATAATTAATTACCTTGCACCCTATCTAGGAAGGGCAGCCCCCCATGATTCCCCTTCGCTCTAAAGTCACCACTGCCGGCCGTAATGCTGCAGGTGCGCGTTCCCTATGGCGCGCAACTGGCATGACCGATAGCGACTTCGGCAAGCCGATTATCGCAATTGCAAACTCTTACACTCAGTTCGTTCCGGGGCACGTGCACCTGAAGGACGTTGGCGACATCGTCGCAGAAGCTGTGACCGCAGCAGGCGGTGTCCCCCGTGAGTTCAACACCATTGCTGTCGATGACGGAATTGCGATGGGGCACGACGGCATGCTCTACTCGCTGCCGTCCCGTGAGATTATTGCTGACTCTGTGGAGTACATGGTCAACGCTCACACCGCTGACGCATTGGTCTGTATTTCCAACTGTGACAAGATCACGCCGGGCATGCTCAATGCGGCTCTGCGTCTGAATATCCCGGTGGTCTTCGTTTCCGGCGGGCCGATGGAATCGGGATCTTCGGTTGTTATCGATGGCGTCGTCAAGCCCGGCTCTGACCTCATCTCGGCTATTTCTGCATCCGCGAACGACAAGGTCGATGACAAGAATCTGCTCGACATCGAGCGCTCGGCGTGCCCGACCTGCGGATCGTGCTCGGGTATGTTCACCGCAAACTCGATGAACTGCCTGACCGAGGCCCTCGGCCTGTCCCTGCCGGGCAACGGTTCTACCTTGGCGACTCAGCAGGCCCGTCGCGATTTGTTCACCCGCGCCGGTGAACTGATTGTGGACTTGGCGAAGAGCTACTACCACGATGGTGACGAGTCCGTGCTGCCGCGCAACATCGCCAACCGCGATGCCTTTGTCAACGCAATGACGCTCGACGTTGCCATGGGCGGTTCCACCAACACCGTGCTGCACATTCTCGCTGCCGCACAGGAGGGCGAGATCGACTTCAATCTCTCTGACATCGACGCCATTTCCCGCCGCGTGCCTTGTCTGTCCAAGGTGGCACCGAACTCGGACTACTACATGGAGGACGTCCACCGCGCCGGCGGTATTCCAGCCATCCTCGGCGAACTGCGCCGCGCGGGCCTGCTGCAAATGAATGTCCGCTCCGTTCACTCCCCATCTCTGGAGGAACACCTGGACAACTGGGATATCCGCGGCGGCAAGGCCACTGACGAGGCGATTGAGCTGTTCCACGCAGCCCCTGGCGGTGTCCGCACCACCGAGCCGTTCTCCACGTCCAACCGCTGGGAGAGCCTAGATACGGACTCCGTAAATGGTTGCATTCGCGACTTCGACCACGCCTACACGAAGGAAGGCGGTCTGTGTGTCCTGCGCGGCAACATCGCCGAAGACGGTGCTGTCCTGAAGACCGCGGGTATCGGCGAGGATCAGTTCCACTTCGAAGGCACCGCTCGTGTCGTAGAGAGCCAGGAAGAGGCTGTCTCGGTCATCTTGAACCGCACCTTGCAGCCGGGCGAAGTTCTCTTTGTCATCTACGAGGGTCCTTCCGGTGGCCCGGGCATGCAGGAGATGCTGCACCCGACCGCATTCATCAAGGGCGCTGGCCTGGGTAAGGTCTGTGCACTGGTCACCGATGGTCGCTTCTCCGGCGGTTCCTCCGGACTGTCTATCGGCCACGTTTCCCCGGAGGCCGCTGCCGGCGGTGCAATCGGTCTCGTCCGCAACGGCGACCCGGTGTACATCGATGTCGCTGAACGACGCCTCGAAATTCAGGTGTCCGACGAGGAGCTGGCCGCTCGCCGCGATGAGGAGCTCAAGCGCGACAAGCCGTTTACTCCGCACAAGCCGCGTCCGCGCAAGGTGTCTAAGGCGCTGCGCGCATACGCCAAGATGGCGTCCAGTGCGGATAAGGGCGCGGTCCGCATTGTCGACTAGCTAGATCAAACCCGCTTAAAGGCCTGTGCTTACCGCACGGGCCTTTGGCGTTTCTAGGGTAGCTTTGCGCCCAGTCTTCCGCGTGGGCTTCACCAAATCCCGGCACTCGACGTCAGCAATCCCCTCAGCGACGTCCTCGGTATGTGCATATTTGCCGCCCTCGGTAATGGCCGCCATTACATATCCGGGGCCAAAAACAACGGAAGAGTGCCACGAACGCCGGTTGGACCAGCCCATCTTCGCGCCTTCAGAACCGGGCAGGCCGGCAAGACCAAAATTCTGTCGATAGCCATCGGCAGCAATCGGCGACCAGTGTCGCATCGCCTCAAGCACCTCAGAATTAGGATGCTTCAGACGAAGCTGGGAAATAAAAGACACCACATCGTCCGCGGTGGTCCTCGATACTCCCCACTTTTCTCCGCCGGAGGTGTTGAACAGGCCGTACTCGGTCGCAACGGAATCGACTGATTCCGGGTACTTCCGGTAGAAGTCGGCTGCCAAATCGTCGTCGGAACGCGAAATCATCTTTTCGACGCGCTCGGCATCGTCGGCAGTGCCGTGTTCGAGCACATACTGACCGATATACAACTTAATCAGGGATAGCGCCGGCAGCGGGCGTTGCGATGCCTGGCTGCTGTACCCCACGCCCACCGGCTCGTAGCTCACCGCCATTTGCGTGCGTGGGTCAGTCTCAATCAACCCTTCGGCGTTGAGGTCCATGCGTGGCAGACTCACCTGATGTGTCGGCCAGACGCTTGCCGACGAGACGGAGGCTGCAACCTCACTGTGCTCGTCGGCAGCAGCTGCCGACGGTGAGTGGATCGACGTTGTCGCGCCTATCGAAGACATGAAAAAGACCACCGCGAGGGTGGTCTTTAGTGCGTGTCTCGACTTTGGCATAGGGGGCATTGTACCCCGCCCCTAACCGAGAACCTAGTTTAGGCCGCTCGACTGTTTGTGTAGCTGCGAGCTGCCTTAGCCAACAAACGGCAGCGTGCTGGTCGTCAGCCACCACAGGCCAATTGCTGCAGCGATGGACAGAATTCCGAAGATCCAAGACGATGCCAGTGGGCGACGAGCCCAGCCGCGTCCGAAGTCGATACCAATGCGGCCCGGACCGGTGAACTGCAAGCCAAGTGCCATGGCGGTCATCAACAGTTGTAGCTGAAGGTTGCTGGAATCTTGGCCGACGATATTCACGCCATTGGCAGAGGTAGCCACATCAAACATGCTGAGGTAGGCGGACAATGCCAGCGCCAATGCTGCGGCCAGCGGTGTCGCAAGCCCTAAGATGAGCAGGGCACCCGCGATGAGCTGAACCGTTGGGATGGCAGTGGCCATCACAGGGCCGAGGGCGAAGTTGTTCTGGCTAAACTGTGTCTCCAGCGCAGTGGTGCCACCGGAGTTACCCCAGCCGAGCAGCGTTGTCAGGCCATGGACCAACAACAGCGCACCCAATCCAAGACGCAGCAGCAGAAGGCCGAAATCGGTGGTGCCGCGACGGTGCTCCGGTTCGTTGTCGTCGTAAAAGTCCGTGTCTTCATCGTCGTCAGCAGCGGCGGTAGTCGTAGCAGCAGTTGCCCCGGCGGCCCCTACGCCTGCTCCTGCAACACCAGCGGCACCAGCGGTATCGCGAGAGGCAGCCGGTTCAGCGAAATCCGATTCATCGAAATACTGAGTCTCAGCTGCGGAATTGCGTGCAGAGCCATAGGTTGACTCCGCCTCATCGTCGAATGCTGACTGTGCTTCCGACTTATTTGCGGCAGTTCCCGCTGCGGACGCGGCTGCCGCTTCAGAAGCCGAGAAGGCTTGCGTCGGCTGACTGAAATCCTCATCTGAATCGACGCGCTCGCTACGGGCCGGCTGCTCAAAGATTTCGGTCGCCTCCGACTCCGGGGCTACCTCCGACTCTTTATCGGCCTCGGGTGCCAATTCAGTTTCGACCTGTTCATCCTGTGGCGAAGGCTTACCGGCAGGGCTAATCACCTGAGGTGCCGTGCGGCCTGCAGCGGCGTAGGCGTCGTAGCGCTTCTTCGGGGCTTCCTGAACTTCAGGCTCCGGCTCGGGGCTCGGCTCGGTCACTGTTTCTGTTTCAGACTCGGTTTCCGCCTCGGCTTCAGCACCGCTATCGGTCTCGGCTTCCGGCGGCAGGTTTTCTTGGTCTACCTCCGCCTCCGACTCCTCCTCTACGCGCTTTTCCGGCACACCCGGAAAAATCTGCGTTGCGGTGTTGTCGCTGTCGTCACGGTTTGTTTCTTCGTTCATTGGCTCAGCGAGCTTGCGGTAGGTCGGGACGTCGAGATCGTCATCGAATCCGTCCTCCACATTCTCGAGGGCGCGGTCGTTCGGGTACTTCTCTGAGTCGCTCACATCGTCCACATTAAAACTACTGCCTCACTTTTGGTCGCAGGCGTGGCCGTGAAACGAGACTGTATTGTGTATGCCTATGGGATTCCACCTCGTCCACACCAGCAGTGCACAGGCTCGCGCTCGCGGGCGGCATCGTCGTGCTGCACTCGCTGCTGGTGTTGTCGGGATGGTCTCTCTTTCCGGCTGCATGAGTGCCTCGAGCGCGCTTGAGTTGCCGTTTACTGAAGACAAGTCAGAACCGACAGGCATTGCCATGCCGAAGTTTTCCTCCCCTGATTTGCCCTCTACCCCGGTCCCGACCACGGAAAGCAAAGCCAAAGACAAAGGTCCCTGCGACCTCGACGATGTCACTCTCGCGGCCTGCCTACCGCTTACCACCGCGCTAGCCTCAACCGGCCCTGGGGAGGCTCTCGTCGCCACCGACGACGGTGCGCTCACCGTTGTCGCACCGGGTAAGAGACCGCGTGAGGTCGCACGGCTCGGCGCCCCTGCAAAACAACTGCTGCCCAGTCCCTCGGTTGAAGAGGACCGTCAGGTCTTTGTTTTGCGTAACGACGACACCATTGCGCGCGTCACCCTCGTGGAGGGCAGCACCGCTGATGTGCGCGAACTTCCGGACCTCAGCGAGCCCGGCATTCTCGGAATCTATTTTGACCGAACTTCGGACACCCTGTCCCCGCGCAAATTGCTCGTGGGAGATCCAGGCATTGAGTTTCAGCAGTTCTGCCATGGTCCGGACGGAATGCCGCCGTTGGCAACCGCCATTCTCGACGGCACCCCACAGCTGGTTCAGCTCACCGGCCCTGTGATTAATCCCCTCGGCGGTGTGGACCTGAACGATTCCATCGGTGGATGCGCAGTGATGGGTGACCGCGTGGTCATCGCCATCCCAGACGCGCAGAAGGTCATCTCCATGCCGGTGGGTCCGCAGTACAGTGGGCCCGACGCGGCGTGGGAGGTCAAGGGTTCCCCTGAAGTGCTTGTCGACGGCGACTTCGGCCACATCTCGTATGTAGCGGCTGTCGCAGCAAATCAGGGTATTGAAGTTTGGGGTGCCACGACCAACAAAACCGCCGGGGCACAACCGTCGGAGTCCGACGAGCGCGTCGTCAGACTGCCGAGCGATGGTGCCGCCGGCGGTTCCCCGGATTAGCTTTCAGGGAGGCTAGCTCAGCTTCTTCGCAATCAGCTGGTTGACCTGAGCCGGGTCTGCCTTGCCGCGGGTGGCCTTCATGACCTGCCCCACGATGGCACCGACGACCTTCTTGTTGCCAGCTCGGTACTTCTCGACGATGTCCGGGTTAGCAGCCAGTGCATCGTCGACGGCCTTCTCAATAGCACCGTCGTCGCGAACGACCTCCAGGCCACGGGCAGCAACGACCTCATCAACATCGCCCTCGCCTGCGAGCACGCCGTCAACGGCCTTACGGGCCAGCTTGTTGGTCAGCTTGCCCTCTTCAATCAGTGCAATCACACGTGCAACCTGTGCCGGGGTAATCGCGAGCTCAGCCAGCTCCACGCCTGCCTCGTTGGCCTTCTGTGCCAGGTAAGCGACCCACCAGGAACGAGCCTCAGCCGGGCCGGCACCAGCCTCAACGGTGTCGACAATCAGGTCGAGAGCGCCGGCGTTAACCAAGTCGCGCATTTCCTCGTCCTTCAGACCCCACTCTTCCTGAATACGGGCACGACGCACCCACGGCAGCTCCGGCAGAGTTGCGCGGATTTCCTCCACCCACTCACGCGGCGCAATCACAGGTGGCAGATCCGGGTCGTTGAAGTAGCGGTAATCCGACTGCGATTCCTTCGGGCGGCCCTTGGAGGTCGTGCCGTCGGTCTCCTGGTAGTGGCGGGTTTCCTGAACGATCTCCTCGCCATTAGTAATCGCAGCAGCCTGGCGCTGCATCTCGTAGCGAACAGCCTGTTCAACCGACTTCAGGGAGTTGATGTTCTTAGTCTCGGTACGAGTGCCGAACTCCTCCTGGCCGATTGGGCGCAGGGAAACGTTGGAGTCCACACGCATCGAGCCCTGGTCCATGCGGGCATCGGAGACACCGAGGGACTTCACCAGGTCACGCAGCGCAGAAACGTACGCACGAGCAACCTCTGGGGCACGCTCCCCTGCACCGAGAATTGGCTTAGTAACGATCTCAATCAGCGGAATACCTGCGCGGTTGCAGTCCACCAGCGAACGCGTGGCGCCGTGAATACGACCATCGGCACCGCCCAAGTGCGTCAGCTTGCCGGTGTCTTCTTCCATGTGAGCGCGCTCGATTTCGACACGGAACTCCGTGCCGTCGTCAAGCTGAACGTCAAGACATCCGTCGTAGGCGATTGGTTCGTCGTACTGCGAAATCTGGTAGTTCTTCGGCTGGTCCGGGTAGAAGTAGTTCTTGCGCGCGAAGCGGGAGGACTCAGCAATCTCGCAGTTCAGCGCCAGGCCAATCTTGATGGCCCACTCAACGCCCTGACGGTTAACCACAGGCAGCGCGCCAGGTAGGCCGAGGCTGCAGGGATCGACGTTGCTATTCGGCTCGGCACCAAAGTGCGCCGAGGAGGAGGAGAACATCTTGGTATTCGTCGAGAGCTCGACGTGAACCTCCATGCCCATTACCGGGTCAAAACGTTCGAGGACCTCATCAAAGTCCATCAAGTCATCAGCGTATGCAGCGGTCATGTTTGTAGAGTCTACTAGCGATGGCCCCGCACGCGTGCCCTAGGGTATAAGTCGTGCCCGGAGTTAACGAACACCCACCGATTCCACCGACGTCAGCACGCGATACGCCAACGTTTCGCGACGCCGCTGACCGCCACCGCGCAGGCGCTACTTTCGACAACGACCTGCAGGAAAGCGCCGACGGAGCCACGGGCTACCACCGCGTGCGCCCCGGATATCCTCCAACCGTCATCGAAGCGCTTACCCGTCTCGCACCGCACCCACAGGTAGTCGCCGATATCGGCGCCGGCACTGGGAAGCTCACCGCCTCGCTTGCCGACGTCTACCGCGATGCCACCCTGCTGGCACTCGATCCCTCCACCGCGATGCGGCAAGCACTGATGCACAATGTGCCAGCGGCGGAATGCCTGGAAGGCACTGCGGAGCGCACGGGACTGGAGCCCAACAGCGTCGATGTAGCAACATGTGCGCAGACATGGCACTGGGTGGACCCGACAGCTGCAGGTAAAGAACTCACTCGGGTGCTACGCGCGGATGGCGTGGCTATGTTGGTGTGGAACACCTTGGATGTTTCCGTACCGTGGGTGCATCGGCTCAGCCGCATAATGCACGCCGGCGACGTGTTGCGTCCCGGCTTCTACCCCGAGGTTGACCCGGAGCTGGAGCTAGTCGATGAGGTGCGTCTGGCCTGGGAGCAGACACTGACCATCGAGGACATCGTGCTGCTGGCACGAACCCGTTCCTATTGGCTTCGTTCCAAGCCCGCCACTCGCGCCAAGGTGGAGGCGAACTTGCATTGGTATCTCCACGAACACTTGGGGCACACATACGAAGAAGGCATCGCCCTTCCCTACCGGTGCGATGCCTTCTATTTTCAAGCTGCCTAAATATTCGAGCTGCCTAGTCGCGCTAGTTACTTTTCTTTCTTCGGCTTAGGGTGAGCCACGCGCTTGAATGCATTCTTAGTCTGTCCGGCAAGCTTCTTCGGCGCAGTGGCTGTGGCCTCGCCTGGGAAGGAGTCCCTCGCGGTCTCGCGAGGATTGTCATCATCGGAGGCTTCCTCGATTTCGGAAAGTTTCTCCAGGCGCTCATTATCCTTTTCTACGATGCGCTCGGCGTCATCCTCGGTGAATTCAACATTATCGTCGCTGACCAGTTCCTCGACGATGTCGTCGCGGACGCTCTCCTGAAGATCGACGTTGGAAATGTTGGAGTTGGCCAAAGCGCGGTCGAGCTTCTTCTGATCGGCGGTGGTGAACTTCTTGTTCGGATGCATCTTCCGGCGTGCGAGCTTCCGGATACGACCGCGGCGCTTCGACTCCTCCATCAGCTTGTTGCGTCCTGCCAGGTACGCACCGCACAGAATCACGATTAGGGCGATACCGACATAGCCTAGTGCCGGGTAAATGGAGCCAACCAGAGCCTTGAACCCAAAGAAACTTAGGCCAAAGCCAATCAGCACGGTCACGATGAATACCAGGCGGAAACGGTGCGGGGTATTGCGTGTTAGGCGGCGGCCCAGCGCGTAGAACATGCCAATGGCCGTGTTAAAAATCATGGCGTAGATGATGATTGCCATCACGGTACCCAGGACCGGGTGGATGTCATTGACGATTGCCAGGGTCGGCATATCTTCGTGGCCAACATCCTTGACCTTGAAGAAGAGGGCAAAGGTCACCAGCGTCAGCAGACCTGCATAGATGCTCCCGCCCATGAGACCACCGATGCCAGCTTCACGCGGATTCAGGTAGCTACCGCCGATGACAATCGACATCGATACGGCCACCATCACACAGAAACCGACATAGTTCAGGGCAGAAATAGACCAGTGTGGCAGCGATGTCGACAGTTCATTGGTGTACTGCGCGGCCTCCGACATCGACGTGTCGGTGGTGAACAAAGTGTAGATACCGGCTCCAAGCAGGAACACGATAATGAATGGAGTGATCATGCCAATCACGCGGCTGACCTTGTCGGCATCCAGCATGCCTACACCCAAAGTCAGGGCAACCATGATGACGGCGCCGATCCACACCTCAAGTCCGAACTGCTGGTTCAAGTTCGCACCGGCACCGGCGAACATGACGAAGCCGGTACAGAACAGCGTGATCATCACGGCGATATCCAAAATCTTCGAAACCCAACTGCGGGTGATTACGTCGAAGACCTCGGAGTGCTCATCAGCCTGCAAGTAGCTGGCAATTGACAGCACTGCCAGGCCACTGGCAATCATCACGACGGAGGCAAGTACCACGCCCCACAAGCCGTTAGTGCCAAATGCCACGAAGTACTGCATCATTTCCTGGCCGGATGCGAATCCGGCACCGACAGTTAGGCCGACAAAGGCCATCGCGATTGTTGTGGCTCTTTTCCACATAACGAGAAAATCCTAAATATAAGTCTATTTTTCAAAAACCGGAACCTTACAAAGCATACTGCCCGAGCTGGTGATTGATACACCAGCTCGGGCAGTATGCCTATTTTGTTACGAAGATGTGCCTAAATGTTTAGCAACGCGTGCTTAACCGACGCGTTTAACCAAACAGCGCAGCAGCTGCGCGGTAACGGCCATCCGGCACAACCTTCAACTCAGCAACCGCATCGTCGATGTCGATACGCTCGATGTTCTCACCGTGCAGAGCGACGATCTTGCCGAAGTCCCCCTCGTGTACTGCTCGGGTGGCGTGGACACCGTAGCGGGTAGCAAGCACGCGGTCGTACGCAGTCGGCGTACCGCCACGCTGAATGTGCCCCAGCACCGTGGTGCGAACGTCGTACCCGGTGCGCTTCTTAATCTCCGCACCAATAACCTGACCAATGCCGTTGAAGGTTTGGTGGCCGAACTGGTCGACACCGCCCTCTTCGTACTCCATGGTGCCCGGCTTCGGGGTGGCGCCCTCAGCGACGACGATAATGCCGTACTTCTCACCCATCTGGAAACGGCGCTCCATCGACTTCACAATCTCGTTGATGTCGAATGGCTTTTCCGGAATGACAATGTGGTGAGCACCGCCGGCCATACCCGCATGCAAAGCGATCCAGCCCACGTGTCGACCCATGACCTCAACAATCATGACGCGCTGGTGGGATTCCGCAGTGGTGTGCAGACGGTCAACCGCGTCGGTGGCAACAGCCACAGCCGTGTCGAAACCGAAGGTGTAGTCCGTACCGTTGACGTCATTATCAATAGTCTTCGGAACACCGACGACCGGCACCCCATTGTCCGAAAGCCACTTGCCGGCCTTCAGCGTACCTTCGCCACCGATTGGGATCAGGGCATCGATGCCCGCATCAGAGAGATTTTCCTTGATGCGGTCGAGGTTAGACATGAGAATGTCCGGATGCACGCGGCCGGTGCCCAGCATCGTGCCGCCACGCAGCAGCATACGGTCAATCCGCTCATCGTCGTAAAGCTGGACCCTACGGTCTTCCATAAGACCAATCCAACCGTCCTCAAAACCGACGACGGTTGAGCCGTACTCGCTCGAGCTGGTACGGACAATTGCACGGATAACGGCATTCAGACCGGGACAATCTCCACCGGAGGTAAGGGTCGCAATTCGCATGATGCCCACCTTAGTCGCGTTAGTCAGTTCGTGCTTGACGGCCTTGGTCGAAACTACTTCTGCAGGTACTCCTGCCCTGGTAGCTCAGACGGTAGCTCCATCTTCGTCGTCACCTCCGACGCCGGCACAAGACCATATTCCTCGAGCGCCTTGCGCACGTACTCTGCGGCATCGACGTTCAGCGGAGACTCCGTCCACAATGCAATCGGCAGGTTAATAAAGCGGTTCTCCTTGACCGCCTCGAGATCCTTCGTTGCCGGATTCGTGCGCAAAACCTTGATTTTCTCTTCGAAGGTCTGACCTGGGTAGTCCACAAGCGCGATGAAGTCAGGATTCATCTCCGCGACATGCTCCCAGGAGGTCGTAGTCCAAGTGTCCTTAATCGACTCGGTCGCATTGATTGCACCGGCCTTTTCCAGGATGCCCTGCGGTGCGCCAAAGGAACCCGAGGTAAATAGTGCTTCACCGACAGAATCAAAGAGGAAGCCCACTGGCTTCTTATCTCCCTTTGGCGCGGCATCCAGGGCTTGCAGTCGGTTATCAATATCTGCAATAACCTTGTCGCCCTCACCGTCGTGTCCGGTCAAGGTAGCGATATTCTTCAAATCAATTTTGACAGCTTCCCACGGATCCACCAGACCACGAGTATGCCCCGGGTCGCCACTGCCTTCCTTGCCCGCCGAGGCTGCGTCACCAGTACGGCAAGATTCCGTCAGGGTGTAGGCACCGATACCGTGCTCGGAAAGCGATTCCGGGGTAATGCCCTTGTCTTCACTAAAGCCATAGCCCCAGCCCGCCAGCATCACATCCGGTTCGGCCGCAATGACCTGCTCCAGATTCGGGTATTCCTTCGCAACTTCTGGCTTCTGCGCAATTGCATCGCCATAAGCTGCGGTCAACACCGGCAGATGCGAGGCCATAGAGCTCACCGCTGTGATCTCATCCGCAGCACCGACAGCCAGCGCCAGCGAAGCAATATTGCCGTCATTAATCAGCAGCTTTTTAGCTACACCCGGGTAGCTGACTTCTTCACCGCAGTTGGTGAGGGTAAGGCCTGACGACGAGGCCTGCGTTCCCTCATCAGAGCCACAGGCGGCGGCTCCGAATGCCAGAGCAGCCACAGCGATACCAGCTGCTGAGGCACGAAGGGGACGTCGGAAAGCATGTGCGTTATTCAAGGGAGTACTCCTAGTTGATGGTGGCAGCATCCAGCTCGCTATCGATTGCGAGGTGGCGGCGGCCAGCGGGGGAATTGAGCTGACAGGATTCAACCTGAAAGATTTGGGCGACAAAGTCGCGGGTAAGCACTTCTGCGGGAATGCCGTCGGCCGCGATACCGCCGTCCGCGACCACGATGACGCGGTCGAAGTGGTTCATCACCAGATCCAAGTCGTGGATCGCGGCAATGACACACGCTCCGCTGGAGCGGGCCAGGCGGAGGACGGATTGTTGATGGCGCACGTCGAGGTGGTTAGTGGGCTCGTCGAGAAGCATGATTGGCGAGTCCTGGGCGATGGCACGCGCCAGACACACGCGACGACGTTGCCCACCCGAGAGTTGCCCACACAGGCGTTGCGCGACCGTTTCCAGACCTACGAGCTCCAGCGCACGGTCGACGTGGGAATTGTCCTCGGCAGTGTTGCCACCAAAAAGGCGCTGGTAGGGCAAGCGCCCCAGGGAGACAAAGTCGCGCACGCGCATTTCGGCGGGTGGAACCTCGTTTTGCGCGACGAAAGCCAAATCGCGGGCGCGGTGCTTCGAGCTGATTGAGCTCATCGATTTGCCGTTAATCTCGACCTCGCCCGTGGCCGGTTTCGTGATTCCACCGAGCGCACGCAGCAACGTGGATTTACCCGCGCCGTTAACACCAATGATGGCGGTCATGGGTTCTGCACCGAAGTTGAGGTTGACTCCGCTGACAATCGTGCGCCCAGCGATATCACAGCGCACATCTTTAGCGGCGAGTACAGATTTTTGTAGAGCGCTCATTTACTCAGCACCTCCGTAGCTGTAGTGCGAGCGGCTCATGAGGTAGAGGAAAAGTGGTGCGCCAACCAATCCCGTGACTACTCCCAGCGGCATTTCCTGGCTTCCGCCCACTACGCGCGCGATGATGTCCACCCAGATGAGAAACAGTCCACCCATGAGGGCAGCAACCGGTAGGACAACGCGGTGCGTGGCCCCTACCAAGATGCGGGTCAAGTGTGGAATCACCAGGCCGACAAACCCGATGCCGCCAGAGACCGCAACGAGCGTGCCAACGAGGACAGCCTGGAGCACAAATACCTGTGTGCGTAGCCGAGAAACATCAATACCTACGGCCGCTGCGGTGCTCTCACCAGTTGCCAGCGCATCCAGATGACGGGCTTTGACCAGGAAAAACAACAGTACTGCGATGAGGACAATGAGCGGGAAGAGCGTCTTCAGCCATGTCGCACCGGCAACAGAGCCCAGCATCCAAAACATCACGGACTGCGCGGCCCTCGGGTCTGGCCCAGCGAAGACCATGAAGCTACTCAGCGCGGAAAACGCAGCGGAGAGCACAACGCCGGAGAGCACCAAACGCAGCGGAGTCAGCCCACCGCCTGCAGTGGCGAAAGCACCGACCGCGAGGGTGGCCATGACTGCACCGAGGAGTGCACCGAATGTCAGCGGCGCGATGGGGCTACCGGAGAAAGCACCAAAGATAATCACCGCGGTCGCACCGGCACCGGCGCCGGCGGAAATACCTAGCAGATATGGGTCTGCCAACGGGTTACGGACCAATGTCTGCATAGCCACACCGGAGACAGCTAGCCCCGCCCCTACAATCGCTGCGAGAATACCCCGGGGAGCGCGGAGCTTCCAGACGATGGTGTCCGAACTGGCGGGCACAGATTCATCGAGCTCAGTGCCGAAGATGTGATGCGAAATGACCTGTGTCGTGGTGGACCAGGTGATATCCGCCGAGCCGAAGACCACCGCAGCGACCAGACTGACGGCAATGGCTATGACAATGACCAGCCCATAGATCCAAGGCATAAATCGTGGTGGGTTTTTAATTCTGACTCTCTCCATGTTTGCGTTCCTGCGCATGCATGAAACTTCCCGTGACACGACAACAACCGCCGCTCTCCCACTTCAGTGAGAAAACGACGGTTGCAGAAAACCGACTAACGCTTATTGAGCGCTTTTATGCAATCGAGCCGCGAACCTTTTCGTAGGCAGCGCCGACCTTGTACAGACGATCGTCACCGTGGCGCGGAGCCATAATCTGCAGGCCTACCGGCAGACCCGTGTCTTCAGCCAGGCCCGACGGCACGGACATGCCACACATGCCGGCCAGGTTGAGCGGCAGAGTACACAGGTCGAACATGTACATGCTCAGCGGGTCGTCAACCTTCTCGCCCAACTTAAACGCAGTGGTCGGAGTGGTCGGCGAGATCAGGACATCTACCTGTTCGAAGGCCCGCTCGAAGTCCTGCTGAATCAGGGTACGGACGCGCTGTGCCTGGATGTAGTAGGCGTCGTAGTAACCGACCGATAGCGCGTAGGTACCAATGATGATGCGTCGCTTAACCTCATCGCCGAAACCAGCGGCACGGGTCATAGCCATGACCTCATCGGCCGAGTGCGAACCGTCATCACCAACACGCTGGCCGTAACGCATGCCGTCGAAACGAGCCAGGTTGGAGCTGACCTCACACGGCAGAATCAGGTAGTACGCGCTCAGTGCGTGGTCGAAGTTCGGGCAATCGACCTCGACCACCTCTGCGCCAGCTTCCTTAAGCTTGTCGACGGCCTCGTGGAAGCTGTCCAGTACGCCGGCCTGGTAACCCTCGGTGCGGTCGAACTGCTTGACGATGCCGACCTTAACCCCCGTGAGGTCACCGGTAGCACCTTCCTTGGCAGCAGCAACCACATCGGCAATCGGCTGCTCCGTGGAAGTCGAGTCATTCTCGTCGTGACCAGCAATGATTTCGTGCAGCAGCGCGGTGTCCAGAACGGTTCGCGCGGTCGGCCCACCCTGATCCAACGAGGAGGCACAAGCGACCAGGCCATAGCGGGATACCGTGCCATAGGTCGGCTTCACACCGACCGTTGCGGTCAGAGCTGCTGGCTGACGAATCGAGCCACCGGTGTCAGTACCGATAGCCAGCGGAGCCATACCGGAGGCCAGCGCCGCGGAAGAGCCACCGCCGGAACCGCCTGCGGTGCGCTCAACATCCCACGGGTTGTGAGTCGGGCCGTAAGCGGAGTTTTCAGTCGACGAGCCCATGGCGAACTCATCCATGTTGGTCTTACCCAGGATTGGGATGCCAGCTGCACGCAGCTTGGCAGTAACCGTTGCGTCGTAAGGGCTCATGTAGCCCTCGAGCATCTTGGAAGCGCAGGTGGTCGGCGCATCGGTGGTAGTGAAGACATCCTTCAGCGCCAGCGGAACACCGGCCAGCGCGGAGGCCGGCTCCTCGCCAGCATCCAGCGACTCATCGACCTTGCGAGCTGCAGCCAGGGCCTCTTCGGCACCGACGTGCAGGAATGCGTGAATGTCCTCATCAATTGCCGCGATACGGTCGAGGAACGCCTGGGTGACCTCTACCGAGGTCAGCTCACGAGCGTGAATCTTCTGTGCGAGCTCGAAAGCGCTCAGCCCCAGAATCGGGTCCTCAGCAACAGCGGCATGCAGATTCGGGTTAGCTGCAGTCATTTCTTCCACGTACTCCTACTCGCCAAGAATCTGGGGAACTTCAAAGCGCTGGCGGTCCTGCGACGGCGCCTGGTCCAGCGCCTGCTCCGCAGTCAGCGTCGGCTTGACGACGTCCTCGCGCATCACACCGGACAGCGAAGAGGGGTGACTCATCGGTTCAACGTCATCCGCAGCCACCTTTTGAACGGCCTGGACGTGGTTAATAATGCCGTCGATCTGACCGGCGAACTCGTCGAGTTCCGCGTCAGTCAGAGCCAGACGGGACAATCGCGCTAGGTGGGCGACCTCATCGCGTGAGATAGCTGGCACGCTAGTACCCCTTTCATTTCTTCGTACGAAGCTAGTGCACAGAAGTTTAGTTGAAACTGATTTTGAACCGCGCGAGCGGGCTGTACTTGCCAACAGTAGTCGTTATCGTTGAGTCGTTGTCCGCAGGGTCTTACATTTCAGGGGTTTACCCTGTAACCTAAATCACTACTTCTATAGTTACACCGCAAGAATCACTCTCAATTATTCGAAAGGTTGTACACACAGCCATGAGTTACCTCCTTCGCATCCAGCTTCCCGACGAACCAGGCGCACTTGGCTACGTCGCGGCTGCCCTGGGCGAAGTAGAAGGTGATATTCGCAGTGTCGACGTCGTAGATTACGGCGCTAATGGCGTTGTTGTCGACGACATCGTGGTTGACCTGCCTATGGGCCTGCTCCCAGACACACTGATTACAGCGGCTCAGTCCATTAGCGGAGTGGAAGTCGATTCAATTAGGCCTTTCTCCGGCTCGGTTGACCGCCGCGGACAGATTGCGCTGCTGGCCAAGTTCTCACAGCACACGAAGAACTTGGATCGTGCCCTCGGAGATGTCGTCGACGGCCTGCCTCAGACTATGACTGCAGGCTGGGCTATCGTCCTCGGCGAACAGAGCGATGGCCGGTGGGTACGTCGCGCTTCCTCTACCGCTGCTCCAGGGGATAACGGCCGGACTCTGCCGGAAGCCCCGATTGACTCGCCACGAAACCTGGATCCGGACGAAGAAACGTGGCTCCCGGAGGACTGGACGGTTATGGACTCCTCCATTGCCGCTACCCCAATGGGCAAGGGTCTGGTTCTCGTTATTGGCCGGCCCGGAGGGCCAGACTTCCTGCCAAGTGAGGTTGAGCACTTGGGACGTATTGGCACGATTGTCGGCGCGATTATCGACTAGCAGCGACTAGTGGGCTGCTCCCTTCTGTGGGCTACTCCCTTCTGCTCGAAGCTCTTACCCTATGGCTCCTCCCCTATGGAGCGCAGTGATTCACGCTTAGCGGTAAAGTCTGGAAATGATACCAGTCAATAAGGAGCTTCTTTGATGTCGAACTTGAGTGACCTCGTCGGATCCCACGTTCGTGCCGAATCCGGCCGTGTCCCCCAGTCGTCCACTGAGATGGAATTCTGGTCCGGTCTGTCACGGGTTGTTGTCGATGACTTAGCGGACAACTGGCAGCGCACCACGGAGGCATACGCTGCTACCCGCCAGCAGCACTACTTCTCCGCCGAGTTCCTCATGGGTCGCGCCCTGCTAAACAACCTGCTCAATGCAGGCCTGGTGGACGAGGCCTCCGCTGCGGTGGAAAAGTACGGCAAGAATCTGACAGACGTGCTCGAGGCCGAACACGACGCCGCTCTCGGTAACGGTGGCCTGGGGCGTCTGGCCGCCTGCTTCCTGGATTCCTGTGCCACGCAGAATCTGCCGGTGACCGGTTATGGCATCCTCTACCGCTACGGTCTGTTCAAGCAGAGCTTTGAAAACGGCTTCCAGGATGAGCACCCGGATCCGTGGATGGAAGAGGGCTATCCCTTCGTCATTCGTCGCGAGGAACTGTCCAAGATTGTCACCTTTGATGACCTGGTCGTGCGCGCTGTTCCATATGACATGCCAATTACCGGCTATGGCACCGATAACGTCGGCACGCTGCGCCTGTGGCACTCGGAGCCAATGCGTGAGTTCGACTATGACGCCTTCAACTCACAGCGTTTCACCGACGCCATTGTCGAACGGGAGCGCGTCCATGACCTATGCCGCGTGCTCTACCCGAATGACTCGACCTATGACGGCAAGGTCCTGCGCGTTCGCCAGCAGTACTTCTTCGTCTCGGCTTCGCTGCAGACGATGATTGATTCTTACATCGAGAATCACGGCGAGGACCTGCGCGATTTCCATAAGTACAACTCCATTCAGCTCAATGACACCCACCCGGTGCTCGCGATCCCAGAGCTGATGCGTCTGCTCCTGGATGAGCACGATATGAGCTGGGACGACGCCTGGAACGTCGTTTCCAACACTTTCGCCTACACCAACCACACCGTTCTGGCAGAAGCGTTGGAGACCTGGGAATACTCCATTTTTGACCGTCTCTTCGGCCGCGTTCTAGAGATCACCCGTGAGATCGACCGCCGGTTCCGCGAAGACCTGGCAGAGCGCGGTTTCGACCAGGGCAAGATTGACTACATGGCGCCGATTTCCCACGGCCGCATCCACATGGCGTGGATCGCCTGCTACGCCGCGTACTCCATCAACGGTGTTGCCGCTCTGCACACGGAAATCATTAAGCGCGAAACGTTGAAGGACTGGCACGATATCTGGCCGGAGCGCTTCAACAACAAGACCAACGGAGTCACCCCGCGCCGCTGGCTCAACCAGTGCAACCCGCGCCTGTCGGCACTGCTGACTCGCCTGTCGGGTTCGGATGCCTGGGTCACCGACCTGGACAAGCTCGCTGAGCTCGAAAAGTTTGCTGACGACGAGGCCGTGTTGCGTGAGATTCTCGACATCAAGCACGAGAACAAGAAGGACTTCGCCACCTGGCTGGAGCACCGTCAGGGTATTTCGGTGAACCCGGACGCCATCTTCGATACCCAGATTAAGCGTCTGCACGAGTACAAGCGCCAGCTTCTCAACGCGCTCTACATCCTGGATCTCTACTACCGCATCAAGGAAGACCCAGCGCTGGACGTGCCACCGCGCGTATTGATCTTCGGTGCCAAGGCCGCCCCAGGCTACGTTCGCGCGAAGGCCATCATTAAGTTCATCAACGCTATCGCGGACAAGGTCAACAACGATCCGGACATGGACGGTCGCCTGCAGGTCGCCTTCGTTGAGAACTACAACGTCACCCCGGCAGAGCACATCATCCCAGCCACCGACGTCTCCGAGCAGATTTCCACTGCCGGTAAGGAGGCTTCGGGTACCTCGAACATGAAGTTCATGATGAACGGCGCACTGACGCTGGGCACCATGGACGGCGCAAACGTCGAAATCGTCGACGCCGCCGGCGAAGAGAACGCCTACATCTTCGGTGCGCTGGAAGAGGAACTGCCGGAGCTGCGCCGCACCTACAGCCCACGTGGCACTTACGAAACGGTGCCGGGGCTCAAGCGCGCTGTCGATTCGCTTGTCGACGGCACTTTTGATGACGGTGGCAGCGGAATGTTCCACGACCTGCACTTCTCGCTGCTAGAGTCCAACGGGTACGAGCCGGCCGATGTCTACTACGTCCTCGGCGACTTCGCTGACTACCGCGAAACCCGTGACCGCATGGCCGAGGACTACCGCGACGAGTTGGCATGGGCCAAGAAGTGCTTCCTGAACATCATCCGTTCGGGCCGCTTCTCCTCCGACCGCACCATCCGCGATTACGCCAATGAGGTCTGGAAGCTGGAAGAGACCAAGATTTAGGCCCCGGCTGGGCTAAGCCCCAGCTAAGCCTGACCAATTTCCAGCAACCGCTTGAACCCATCCTCATCGAGGATGGGCAAGCCCAGTTCCTCGGCCTTTGTGGCCTTAGAGCCGGCGTTTTCGCCAACCACCACGTAGTCGGTCTTCTTCGACACCGACCCCGCGGCCTTACCACCACGGGAGATAATGGCCTCCTTCGCGCTATCGCGTGTGAAGTCCTCCAAAGAGCCGGTGACTACCACGGTCAATCCCTCTAGCACCTGATCTGGGCGATCGGTGACCTCATCGGCCATGCGCACACCCGCAGCTTCCCAGCGCTCGACAACCTCGCGGTGCCAGTCCACCTCGAACCAATCGGCTACGGAATCGCCGATGATCTCGCCGATGCCATCGATAGCCGAAATCTCCTCGCGGCTCGCAGCCCGCAACGCCTCCATCGAGCCGAACTTCTGCGCCAGGGTCCGCGCCACCGTCGGGCCCACATGGCGAATAGACAGACTGACCAATACACGCCACAACTCTTTATCCTTGGCTGCCTCAATATTGGCCAGCAGCTTCTTACCATTGGCATTCAGCGTTTTGCGCGAAGCCGTGGTGTAGACCTCAGTGCCGAGCAAATCTTCCTCGGTGAGGTCGAAGAGGCGGGACTCGTCGTCAAGCACGCCGCGATGAATTAAATCGGCAGCACCCCTCTCCCCCAGGTTTTCGATATCAAATCCGGATCGGGACGCGAGGAATTCAATTCGACGACGCAGCTGACCTGGACAGTAGCGGGTATTGGGGCAACGCCAATCGGCATCGCTGTCCTTTGCCGGAGCCAAACGAGTACCGCACTCGGGGCAGAGAGTCGGGTAAATGTACTTTCGCTCGCTGCCATCTCGGAGATCGGCCACGGGGCCGAGCACCTCTGGAATCACGTCACCGGCCTTGCGGATGGTCACGCGGTCCCCGATGAGCACCCCCTTTCGGTGCACTTCAGAAGGGTTGTGCAGCGTCGCCATCTCGACAGTTGATCCGGCCACGAAAACCGGCTTCATCACGGCATATGGCGTCGCACGACCAGTTCGACCGATGGAGACTCGAATGTCCAGCAGATCCGTCGTGACCTCTTCTGGCGGGTACTTATACGCAATCGCCCAGCGTGGCGCCCGCGAGGTCGCTCCCAGCGCGCGCTGCTCGGAAAGGGAGTCAACCTTGACCACAAGCCCGTCCATCTCGTGGATAGCATCGTGGCGGTGCTCTCCCCAGTACTGCATCTGCTTGACGACGTCGTCCGCGGAATGAACCTGCTTTGTATACGGCGACACGTGGAAACCCCACTCGTCCAAAGCGCGATAGGCCTCGTGTTGGGACTGCGGACGCCATCCCTCGATATGGCCAATTCCATGGCAAATCATGGACAAACGGCGCTTTGCCACTTCTGCAACGTCCTTTTGTCGCAGTGAACCCGCAGCTGCGTTACGCGGGTTCGCGAACGGCTTCTGGCCTGCGTCGACGCGGTCGGCATTGATGCGTTCGAACTCTTCCAACGAGATAAACACTTCACCGCGTACCTCGAGCACGTCGGGGATGTTCTCGCCGCTGATTTCATGCGGAATATCTTCGATGGTGCGCGCATTAGCGGTGACGTTCTCCCCCACGCGGCCGTCTCCGCGGGTGGCCGCCCGGACAAGGCGGCCCTTCTCGTAGACCAGGTCGATTGACAGGCCATCGATCTTCAGCTCAGTCAGGTATGTGCTGGCCGGAGTGCGGGCCAACCAGTCGCGCAGTTCCTGCTCATCGAAAACATTATCCAAGCTGTAGAGGCGTTCGAGATGCTCAACGGGCTCGAACACTTCGCCGTCGGCAGGCGCTTCGACCTGCGCACCGACCTGCTGCGTGGGGCTGTCCGGCACCACCAGATCGGGCCACTGCTCCTCTAAGTGCTGCAATTGACGGAACATCTCGTCGTACTCAGCATCGGAGATAACCGGCTGTGCGGTGTAGTACAGCGCAGCGTTTTCACGAATGCGAGTAGCTAGATTTTGCCAATTCTCCCGGACGTCCGCCGGCGCTGGTTCGGAGGCGGGGGCGCTGGAAAACGAAGACAAATCGGAGGTTGACAGGTCGGAGTTCTCATCGGTCGAGGAAGTCACGTCGCTCATTCTATGTCATTGCCCGGATGCGCCGGTCGAACTGAAATTCTCTTGACCCGTTCCTGTCACGTCAGTGAATCCGTGCTCTCCGCTACAGTTGAGACATGCATAATTTCGATCCGCGACGCATGCTCGCGTTTGATCTGGAGACTACCGGCACGGACCCTCGTACCTGCAAAATCGTCACTTCCGCATTGGTCCGGCTGACGGAGCTGGGCAAAGATTCCACCATCATGCTCGCTGATCCCGGTGTCGAAATTCCGCAAGCTGCGTCTGACGTGCATGGCATCACCACTGAAAAAGCTCGCGCGGAGGGGCGTCCGCATGATGAAGTGCTAGCGGATACCATTGCGGGTCTTCGAGCTGCCTGGCGCGATGGACTGGCGGTGATTGCGTACAACGCTGCCTATGATCTGACAGTGCTGCACTCGCAGGACCCCACCTTTACGGTTGATGGCCTGGTTGTGGATCCCTTTGTGCTCGATCATCACTTTGATCCGGACCGGCATGAAAAGCGCACGCTGACTGATGTCTGTCGCCATTATCAGGTGCGGCTAGACGGGGCACATGATGCCACCGAGGATGCTCTCGCCGCCGCGCGCATCGCATGGGTGATGGCGCGTCACTACCGTGAATTGACCGAAAAATCGGGAGACGAACTCATGGAGCTGCAAGCTGTCGCGTACTACCAGTACAAGAAAAACCTGCAGCGTTGGCTGGCGGACAAAGGCCGCGACGTATCTAACTTCACTTTCGGGTGGCCGACCGACGTTACTGACGCTTAAGGTCGGCTCACCGTACTTGCACACGGAAGGGCTTGTTAGCCACTGCCCACTAGTGTTCGGCTGAGACTATTTCTGCCCGCGGCTGTTCCTTTGCTTCGGCGAGCAACTTGCTCGGCTTTGTCGGCCACAGTGCGTTGTCGCCAATCAGTCGGACAATGGCCGGGACAATGAAGGGGCGGACCACGAAGGTGTCCAGCAAAATACCAAGTGCCAGGCCCAAACCGAACTGGTAGAGCTCACGGATTGGCTGAGTCATCAGCACTGCGAAGGTAGCAGCCAGAATCAGACCTGCCGATGAAACCACACCGCCAGTTCGGGCAACGGCAATCTTCATTGCCTCACGCATATCGTGGTGCTTCAGCTCCTGCCGCAGCCTACTCATCACAAAGATGGTGTAGTCCACCCCCAGCGCAATCAAGAACACCAGAATGTAGGCAGTCACGCGGTTACCAATTCCCTCATCTCCCTGAATATTCAGTGCAATTAGGACGGTTAGCCCCATCGTGGCGACGAACGACAGCAACAGTGTCGCTGCCAAGTACAGCGGCGCTAGTAGGGATTTGAGTAGCACTGCCAACACGATTGCGACGATGGCAATCATCACTGGCACCAGCATCTTGATATCGCGATCGAGGTCGGCGCGGACGTCGCTAAGCTCAGCGGTTTCGCCAGTCGCAGTCACTTCGGTGTCTGCGGAAGCACCAGCCGTCTTCAGTGCATCGCGCACATCATTGCTGATGGGTTCCAGAGCTTCCATGGATTCTGTGATGTATGGATCCTGATTGAGCACAACAGTCATGCGTGCCGTCTCACCGTCATCGGTGACATCACGGGCAGTGACACTAATTCGGGCGATATCCGCAGGATCCTTCTTTGCCACCTCTTCAGCAGCCTGCTGCAGCTGCGGCAAGTCGAGATTCTTCCCTTCGATAAGCAAGGTAGTCGGGGCAATTTCGCCCGCACCAATATCGCGGGCCGCAATCTCCTGCCCTGCCGCAGAGTCGGTGTCCACGCGGAAGCCAGTGAGGAAGTTGAAAGACTCCTTGTAATTCAACGCTCCCAGTGACATCACAATCAACAGTGCCAGACCTGCGGCCAAAACGGCCTTCGGCTTCTTATCGACGGTATTGGCGACCTGCGTCCACATCTTCGAGTCGACCCGCTGGAGTGCCTTGTCATATCCGCCCGGCCAGAATGCAGCCTTGCCCACAGCAATGAACAACGCTGGCAGGAACACGGCAGCGACGATGGCCATTGAGGCCACACCAATAGCGAGGTACGGACCGAAGCCTTGCAACGCTGGCGACTTGGTGAACAGCAGCGCCATCATTGCCAGGATGATGGTGCCTGCGGAGCTAGCGAGAACCTCGCCAGTACGCCCCATTGCATCCACCATGGCAGCATTACGGTTCAGCTCTTGTCCCATTTCTCGCTGGGTAGCCAGTGCTTCACGGTAGCGGGCATTGATAATCAGTGCATAGTCAGTACCGACACCGAAGAGCAACACTGTCATAATCGATGCGGTCTGCGAGCTGATCTCAATGGCACCGGCATCTGCGAGCAACGCGCCGACGTTCTGTGCCAGCCGCATTGCGACGCCCACGGCCAACAGTGGCAGGATTGCGAGTACTGGCGAGCGATAGACCAGCAGCAGAATAACCAGCACCAAAAGAATGGTTCCGAGCATGAGCACTCGGTCACCAGAAGAAAAGACCTTGACGGTATCGGTGACGATGCCCGCTGGGCCAGTGAGGTGCGTTTCCACGTTGCCGTTTTTGTCGGCATTATCAGCGATTGCGGCAATATCCTCGCGCAGTGCATCAATGTCATCGCGGTAGGACTTCTCAGTAGCGTCGCCCACCGTGGGAACAACGATGGTTACAGTCTTTCCATCTTCGCTCCGGGTTCCTTCCGGTGAACCCGGGATGCACTTGCCGTCACGAAGCACCTGGCTTTCCAGGCTGGTACACACGGGACTAATCGGTGCCCGCGTAAAACCGCCATCCCGCTCAGTCAGGTCAGCGAGGACATCGTGCACGGCCTTCTCAGTGGTCTTCGCAGAGTCTGACGTCAACACTACGACGGCAGGAAGAAGATTTGGTTCTGTGGGAAATGCCTCATGGAGACGCTTCTTCGCTTCCACTGACTGCGCAGTTTCCGACGGACCGTCGCCGGAATTCGTCTTTACGTCCTCCACAGAGGGCGCTACTGCTGACAGAAGCCCCACTACCAGCAACGACACGACGATGGTGAGCCACATGCGTCGTTTAGTGCCAAATAAAGCGGCGTTGAATCGCCGATACATGACGCGGGTGTCCTTTCTAGGTGATTATCTGCATTTTCTTGTGGATTGTCTCCAATTCCTGAGATTATGAGAACACCGTGACTTATAAAATCAGGGAAACGAACGCTCCATTTCTTCTCAGAATCCGAGGATTTCGCCATGCCTAGAATTTCTGCGGCCACCGTTGTCGAACACCGTCGACAAGTCAATGAAAAGCTGATGGATGCCGCTAGCAGCCTGCTCGCAAAACAAACACTTAGCGACATCGAGGCACCCCTTAAGGTGGGTGAGATTGCAAAGGAGGCCGGAATTGCTCGGTCCAGTTTTTATCGCTACTACAACACTGTCGATGATCTGGTCGCAGCGCTCGTCCTACGCGACTTCCCCGAATGGAAAGCCACCGTCGCCACTTCCGTGAAAGAGGCAAAGGACCCTATTTCCGCAGCTCGCGCATTCGTCCGCGCCAACATCAGTATGGCCAGCGACTCAAAGCACGCGTGGCGCACCGCTGTCTTTTCCTACCACTTTCACCAAGATGCACAGCGCGAAATCGGTGCGATTCACTCAGAACTGCATGACATTCTCGTCGTGGCAATCACTAAGCTCGACAGCCTCGCCGAATCTCAGGGCTATCTCGTCGCACGCACAATCCAAAACATTGTCAACTCCGCCGTCACTGCCGTAGAGGCACTTTCGCTTAACGACGAACAGTTGGATACCTACATTGCGTGGCATGAAGAGGCCGTGGAAGCGATTTTGGTCTCCGCTACCGCGGGGACTACAAATCCCCCGCAGCGCGACGCATCAACTCAGCTGTCTCCCGACCCGCACGAAGCTGAGCAATAGTTTCATCAACGTCGCTGTGCGCGAATCCCGACACAGGGGCAATGGAGAGCTTGCTTGCACGGTCTTGATGGGAAAAGCCTAATTCCTCCCACAACCGTGCAGCCTGCTCAGCTAATCCACGCGGAGAGCTACCGATGGCCTCTCCGCTAAATTCGTCCCGCTCGGCTACATGCACGGGCACGATGCCAAGCTGCAGCTCTAACCCCTCATCGACCACTGCAGCGACAAAGTCCAGGTTTCGATTCGTCGAGAGTTCGGTATGCGGAATCCACAACCCGGTAACACCGGAGTCTGCGATTGCGCTGAGCTCCACACCCTCAATTCTCTCTACGGCGATTGCGGTCTCAATTCCGTCGTTAAGCAATTCGGACGTGAGACGGCGGTACTCTTCGGCGATCTCACGCGAACCTACAGCTGGGAGATAGCCGTTGATACCAAGCATCATTGAAGGCGCGCGTACTGTCCCGCTGGCAACTGCACTGAGCATCGGCTCAACGAGAAGGACTTCCACCGCACAACCAAAGCGACGTTGCACATCGGCAGCCTGGTCGATGAGGCCAGCAGCCAGAGATTCGGCGAAGTAGGAAACTGCGCCAGGGTCTGTTGCCACTAACCTGCCACCGGCAGTTTCCACGGAAGCTGCCATAGTCCAGGGGCCAGCTGCTACCAGGCGAACCAGCTGAGGCGCCGTTTCCCACAGTTCTTCGCAGGCATCAATGTCACGGGCGAGAAAATCACGTGCCCGGGATTGAAGCCGGCCGGCTCTGTCGGCTATCTTCCAGCTCCGCGCTCCCCTATCCACGTTCAGGTCGGCCATGAGTACAGCCGTGCGGCCAATCAAATCAGCACCGAGGCCGCGCGCAGGAAGTAGCGGCAGCGCTACATGTCCGTCCAAGCATTCACCAATAATGATCTCTGCTGCTGCACGGGGATCGGTACCCGGCATGGGGCCTAAGCCGACAAAAGATGTCACGGAAAACGCGCTCTCCTGAATGAGGAATTAACAAGTAGCAATAATCGTGCCAGAACCGAGCACGTAGTCTCCGGCCGGATCAACGTGATACAGCACCGCCGCCTGGCCTGGAGCGATACCGCGAAGCGGCTCGGAGAGCTTTAGCTCAAAAGCACCACCTCGGCCGGTGAGAGCATCTTCGGGACCGGCCTTCACATCGATTGTGCAGTCCACAGGCTGACCGTGGGCACGTACCTGCACCTGCAGTTTCCCTGCATCTGCCGCTGCCACAACCTCCGAAGGCTCAACCAACCAAATAGCGCGGTCCGCCTGCAGTACATTGACCTTCAGATCTTCGGCCGTGCCAATGGTCACCGTTGCGGTATCCGCATCGATTCCAGTGACATAGCGTGGCTTGCCGTCAGCCATAGGCCCGGGCAGGCCAATGCCTTTGCGCTGGCCGATGGTGAACCCATAAACACCATCGTGCTCAGCGACGGTATCGCCACTCTCCTTATCAACGATAAGGCCTGGCCGACGCCCAATTTTAGCGCCCAGAAAAGCCTGGGTATTCCCATCCGGAATGAAACAAATATCGTAAGAATCTGGTTTATTTGCCGTGCCCAGCCCCATATCGCGCGCTTCTTCGCGGATCTCGGGCTTTTCGGTATCGCCGACCGGGAAAAGGGAGTGGTTGAGTTGCTCACGGTCGAGCACTCCAAGGACGTAGGACTGATCCTTTTTCATATCGCGGCCACGGCGCAACAGACCATCGTCGCCAAGCAAAGCGTAGTGACCAGTTACCACCGCGTCGAAGCCGAGCGCCAGACCGCGTTCCAGCAGAGCTGCGAACTTAATCCGTTCGTTGCAGCGCAGGCAGGGGTTGGGAGTTTCGCCGCGTTCGTATGAGTCATAGAAGTCATCCACGACCTCTTCTTTGAATCGCTCGGAGAAGTCCCATACATAGAACGGAATTCCCAATTCGTCGCATACCCGTCGCGCGTCGCCGGAGTCTTCCAGCGAACAGCAACCCCGGGAGCCAGCGCGAACGGACTGCGGATCCTTCGACAGGGCCAAGTGCACACCCACAACCTCGTGTCCTGCTGCCAATGCGCGAGCAGCTGCGACCGAAGAATCGACGCCACCGCTCATAGCCGCCAAAACACGCATAGTGAATCCTTTCTGTGATTTGTACACCTAGTTTTGCCACTGTTGGAAAGCTCGTGTCACCGTACCATCGTTGAGCGGACCTGTAGTGATCCGCCGTAGTGGCCCCGCGCCCGTGAGACCAAACAACTACTACGCCATGCCGGCCTTGCGTGCTCGCATCACTGTTTCGGGCAGTGCTGCGATAACGGCATTGACATCGTCCTGCGTCGAGGTCCACCCCAGCGTAAAGCGGATGGCAGAACGCGCCTCGGGCTCACTCACGCCCATGGCTGAGAGCACATGAGAAGGACGATTAACGCCTGCACTACATGCCGAACCGGTTGAGCAATCGATACCAGCAGCGTCGAAAAGCATAATGAGGCTATCTGCTTCTGCACCGGGAAAACTGGCATATACGTGACCAGCTAATGCCGGCTGAGTTGTGTGCACGATTGCACCGTCAATGCCGGCAATCGCATGAGTCAGCTGTTCAGTGAGATTCTTAACCCGGTCATGTTCGGCTTGCATGTCAGAGACCGCCGCGCGCAAACCAGCCGCCATCCCCGCTGCCGATGCAACATCCTGGGTACCGGAACGCAATCCGCGCTCCTGGCCACCACCGTTGTTGTGTGGGCGAAGCGTAATGTCGCGACGCACTAACAACGCCCCGATACCGCGAGGTCCACCAAACTTATGGGCTGAGATTGCCATCGTCGCGGCACCCGAAGAATGAAAATCGATAGGCACATGACCAGCGGCCTGCACAGCGTCAATGTGGAAAGGAACCCGCGCTTTTCTAGCGAGCGCTGAAATCTCACTAATCGGTTGTACAGCCCCTGTTTCATTGTTGGCCCACATACACGTGACCAGTGCAGTGGAGTTTCTGTCCAGCGTGGGAAAGGCCTCTAAATCCACTCTGCCAGAGGCATCCACCGGGGCAGGGACAATTCGCGCCCAGTGTTCCTTCTCCAAATGACGACAGGTCTTCAACACAGCGTCGTGTTCAATGGGCGGAACCACAATGTCTGAACCTGTCGCCTTGAAGTACAAGCCGGAAACTGCCAGATTGTCGGCCTCCGTGCCTCCAGAGGTAAAAACTACCTCAATAGGGTCGGCACCAAGCAGCTCCGCAATCTCTTCGCGCGACTCCTCCAGAACTTTCTTAGCAACGCGAGCGGTAGCGTACTGCCCCGAAGGGTTGGCCAAATCTAGGTTATCGACCATCGCTGTGCGTGCTTCTGGACGCAATGGCGTAGTCGCAGCATGATCCACAAAGTGGCGTGGCTTCGCGGAAGACTTCACGTCACTCATTTTACGTGGAACGGCTACATTGCGGTCATTAGACATGCAGGCAGTATAACGCCGGGCACGCCTAAAACTCACTACGCGCCATCACCGAGATCCTCTCACCACATGGCGTGCGATTAGTGGCGAATAATAACCGTCCCATACAAAAACGCTCGGGGCGGGAACAGACGTGGAAATCTGTGCCCACCCCGAGCAGGTCGTTGCTAACCGAGTTGACTCCCGGCTAACAGTCTTAAGGCAAGTGCGTATTACTTCAGGTTCTCGATAGCCTGCGGAACAACGTCGAACAGGTCACCGACGACACCGAAGTCAGCAATCTCGAACAGTGGAGCCTCTTCGTCCTTGTTGACCACAACGATGGTCTTGGAGGTCTGCATACCGGCCTTGTGCTGAATTGCACCGGAGATACCCAGAGCAAGGTAGAGGTCCGGGGAAACGGTCTTACCGGTCTGGCCGACCTGGAACTGACCCGGGTAGTAGCCAGCGTCAACAGCGGCACGGGAAGCACCAACAGCAGCGCCGAGAACGTCTGCCAGCGGCTCCACAACGTTCTTGAAGCCATCCTCGGATGCGACACCGCGGCCACCGGAAACAACCAGCTTAGCCTCGGTCAGCTCCGGACGGTCGCCGCCCTCAGCCGGTGCGAAGGAAACGATCTCGACAGCGTTGTTGCCGATCTCCGGGAATGCAATCTCAGTGACGTCAGCGGAACCGGACTTCTCCTCCGGGTCAACGGAACCCGGGCGCAGAGCGTAGACCGGGGATGCGCCGTAGCCGACACCGTCGACGATGTACTCGCCACCGAAGATGGAGTACTTAACGGAAGCGTCGTCGTTGATGGCAACAACGTCGGACAGCAGACCGGAACCGGTCAGTGCTGCAACGCGGCCAGCGATTTCCTTGCCGGTTGCGGAAGCGGAAACCAGCACCGGAACCTCACGCTCGGAGGCCAGGCCGACGAGAACGTCAACCTCAGGGGTGATCAGGTACTTAGCGGCATCGTCCGACTCAGCAGCGAGAATCTCGCCAGCGCCGTAGGAAGCCAGGGTCTCTGCAAAGCCAGCAGCGGTGCCCGGGGTGCCCACGACAACTGCAGCCGGGGTGCCGAATGCGGAAGCAGCAGTCAGCAGTTCAGCGGTGGTGTTCTTCAGCTCGCCATTTGCGTGCTCGACGAGAACGAGGACGTCGGTCATAGTGATCTTTCTCCTACTTGTATCTCTATTTGTCTTCTATTCGCGTCAAGCGCCTTAGATGAACTTCTGGGCCTTGAGGTACTCGGCCAGCTTGGCGCCGCCGTCTCCCTCATCGTTAATGCGCTCACCAGCGGTCTTAGCAGGCTTCGGAGTGGAGCCAGTGACACCGGTAGCAGCGTTTTCGAGACCAACCTGCTCTGCCTCAGCAGCAACATCGTCCAGGGTCAGCTCGGTGACCGGCTTCTTCTTAGCGGCCATGATGCCCTTGAAGGATGCGAAGCGCGGGCTGTTTGCCTTCTCAGTGACGGAGACGACTGCCGGCAGGGATGCCTTGAGCTGGTAGATGCCGTCTTCAACCTCGCGCTCACCGGTGATGGAGTCACCCTCGATAGCCACAGAGCGCAGGTGAGTCAGAACCGGGAGGTCGCGGTAAACACCGAGGACAGCCGGAACGGAGCCGGTGCCGCCGTCAGTGGAGGCGTTACCGGTGATGATGAGGTCAACATCCTCGAGGGTGTCAATGACGTTGGACAGAGCCCATGCAGTCTGGACTGCGTCAGAGCCCTCAAGTGCGTCGTCCGAAAGAATGACGGCGTCGTCAGCACCCATGGACAGAGCCTTGCGCAGTGCCTCGATGGCACGATCCGGGCCAACAGTTGCGACGGTAACGTTACCGCCGTGCTCTTCCTTCAGCTGCAGGGCAGCCTCAACAGCGTTCTCATTAATCTCGTCGAGAACTGCGTCTGCAGACTCACGATCGAGGACAAACTTGTCATCGGTGAGCTTACGCTCGGACCAGGTGTCCGGAACCTGCTTGACCAGAACCACAATGTTCGGCATTTTTCTGTCGTCCTTACTGGTTGATTACTGGTGAACGTTTATCTGACCTTACTTCGCAAGCCACCTCACAATAAAGTGAACCAGGCCACGCTCTAGGTCGTCTGTGTTGAAGATAACAGAACCTGTCGCCAATGCGAAGGTGATCCAGATAACAATGTCGTTATTTTTTTAAATTTTTTCTCACGCCACGAGCCCACCCCACCCGCTAACATGCCATTTCCGCATGTCAGAGGTTAATAATACGCAACCGATCGCAGTTGTCTCCGTGGTATTCGCCAACAGCAAACACCGATCCCCAACAGGCTACCCCCACCAATTTTCCGTCGTAACGCGGTCCTTAACCGATCTCTCGAGGCTCACAGATAAACGCCGTCGCGCTCCGCCCAATACGCGTGATCACCACTGCCAATGCCCTGGCACCTTTCAGCTTCCACTGCTTGCGCAACACGTCCGGGTTCACGTCCACACCGCGCACGAGAATCTCCGCCGCCCCGCAATCCAACGCCGCCAGCGCCTTGCGAACCTGCTTCAAATTCACTTGCTCAATAACTTCAAACCCGGCAATGCCCTGTGGCAACGCATCACCGCTAAGATGCGCAATCCGTTCATCGAGCTGCCACAGCCCATGTGCCGCCGCAAAATGCCGCACCAGCCCGGCGCGCACGATTGCTCCGTCCGGGTCAATGATGTACCGACCGGCCGCCCGTACGTCGATGTCGTCAGGCATGGTGTCGTCGTATGTCTGCACGTTCACCGCCGACAACTCTAATGGCCTGTGCTTATCGACGGTCTGGACAACCATCGCCGACCGCGTTACGGATTGCCCCTCGGTAACTCTGACCAGCCCCGGCGTATATAGACACGCCTCCTTGACCGCACCGTCGACCGAAGTGACAGCTACTTCCCCGCTCCACTCGCTGAAGTCGAGCCCCGGCGCGCATTTGATAGCTAGTTCTCTATCTGGCCAGGCGGCTATGAGCGCCGACAGTGGCGGAAGCAGGTCCTCCGGGTTGGTGATCCTACGCCCACCAGAACGGCGTGCAGGGTCAGCGACAATGACAGGTGCGTCAAAGGCCGGTTGCAAAGCATCGGCCTGCGCGAAGATGTTCTTGCCGACGTTATGCCGCGCCATGGCCAGCCGTGCAAGGTCGAGATCAGACCCGACAACGGTCAGGCCCTCGTGGTCAATCGCTGCCACTTCAGTACCAATGGAGCAGGTCACATCGGCCACTGCTTCGACACCGAGATGCGAAAGCCTACGAGCGCGAGCCAGCGCGACGACAAAGGGCGTGGCCTGTTGCGCTGCTTCGGAAGAGAAAATCCAGTCCCCTGGCAGTTTGCTGACCGCCGAACGCCGAGCTGTTGCGACTTCAATGACCGCACGACCAAACTCGCCACAGTGTTGGCGTAGATGCGCGGAGTCTGCAATCAGAGACTTTTTAGTAAGCGCGAGTTGGTCGGCCTCATCTAGCCACTCCGGGTGAGCCGCAACAGCGGCCACCTCTGCAGCGGACACGGACACTCGTTATCTCCTTCCAATTAGGGGTTAGCCGATTAGCGGGATTGAGTAGTCGATTAACGGTTCATGCCTTTTCGCAAATGCCCCATGTGGGTGGCAACGGCAAAGTACTCATCCATAAAAGGTTCCCCGAGGAAGTCACTACTGGTGCGTCGCACCGGAGTGTTTCTAGCTGCCTCGAGAGCCTCCGCCACAGTACTGACACCGTCCAAGCGAGTCAGTTGCGCCCAGGTCGGAGGCATGAGGCCAAGTAACCCACGGCGCCATCCATCCAAAATCGTAGTCGGGCGGAACCAACCCGAAGATGACGCCTCAGAGGTGTCACCGTCGGCCCTTTGACCGTCGGGAAGCGCGGCGAGGAAGAAATAGGTGTCGTAGCGAATGGGGTTGGATTCGGGTGTCACCCAGTTAGCCCAAGGACTGACGAGTTCGGCATCGAGCACCAGATTTTCATTGCTAAGGAAATCCGTCAATGACAACTCGTGGGCTTCCAACTGCCGTCGCTGACGGTGGAAGCAGTGGCCATCTGCGACAATCTCACCGCCAGCATCGCGAACCAACAGAGTGCCTGTTTCCTCAAAGGTCTCACGCACGGCCGCACAGGTGAGCGCGTGCGCCCGCGCGCGGTCGACGTTAAAAGCCTGTGCAATCCGCGACTCGGGGTCGGCTTCCGACGGCTCGGTCACGGTCATGCCCTCATTCGCGACAGCGGGGAAATCACGTCGGTCTACTCCACCGCCGGGAAACACGGTCATATTGGCCGCAAAGCGCATTGAGGATACACGTTCTTGAACGTAGACCTCGAGCCCGCAGTGGGTGTCACGGAGCAGCAATACAGTCGCTGCCAGTTTCGGCGACGCGGGCGTATTCGGAGTTTCAGGTGTCGAAACCGCCATGAGCGTCTACTTCTTCCGGTGCTTTCCAGCAGGCCGTGCCCGGCGCGCAAAGTAGCGATCATCGATGCGATCGACGACGATTTCCTGGTGGAAAGCCTTGGTCAGGTTCTCACTGGTCAGGACGTCGTCAATAAGCCCCTGCGCAATGACATTGCCCTCGTCAAGGAGCATCGCATGGGTGAAGCCGTACGGAATCTCTTCCGGGTGGTGCGTAATCATCACCATCGCCGGCGCATCCGGGTCGAGCGCGAGTTCGCCTAAGTAACCGACCAGGTCCTCACGACCGCCCAGGTCGAGCCCAGCGCCCGGCTCGTCGAGAAGCAGCAATTCAGGGTTGACCATCATGGCTCGTGCGATGAGCACGCGCTTTCGCTCTCCCTCACTGAGAGTTCCCCAGGTGCGGTCGGCAAGATGCTCAGCGCCCATGCGCTCGAGAATCTCGGAGAGCTGTTCGAAATCCATCTCTTCATAGGTCTCACGCCAGCGGCCCAAGACGGAGTAACTGGCGGAAATAACAAGGTCCGCGACCTTTTCATCATTGGGTATGCGGTGAGCAATCGACGACGACGTCAAACCGATCATGGTGCGCAAATCACGCATGTCGGTGCGACCAATCTGCTCTCCCATCACATGGGCCACCCCTGAAGACGGGAACTCCTCCGCTGCGGCAATGCGCATTAAAGAAGTCTTGCCTGCACCGTTCGGCCCCATGATGACCCAGCGCTCGTCAAGTTCTACTTGCCAATCCACCGGCCCGACCAGCGTACGGCCACCACGGATGAGGTGTACGTCGCGAAAGTCGATTAACAGATCTTCGTTAAAGTCTTCTTCCAATTCAGCCACACATCCATGGTGCCCTAACTTTGCCCAAATGTGCGCTCGGACATTCTCAACTATCCTCGGTAGAGAGCAAATCGAGTTCACTCGAGATGGCTTTTGCTTCGATTTTCACCTAGCTCGCCGACAATTAGGAGAACGTCTTTTATGACTGGTCGAATCGGTATTGATGACATCCGTCCTCAAATCAACGGTGGTGCAACTCCATCGAAGGCCGTAGTGGGTGAAGTCGTCCCAACCTTCGCCGTCATTTGGCGAGAAGGCCACGACGCGATGAACGCTACGCTCAACGTTAAGGGGCCGAAGGAATCAGCTTTTGCTTCCCGCTCACAGCGCATTCCAATGCACTTTTCTGACCATGATCCAAATCAGGTCAATGCCACCTTCGTCCCAGACGTCCCCGGACTGTGGACCATTCGCATTGATGCCTGGTCAGACCCGATGGCAACATGGCGCAACGCTATCACCAAGAAGTTCGAGGCCGGTCAGAACGAAGCTGAGCTTTCTAATGATCTAGAAATTGGTGCCGCTCTCTTCGACCGCGCCGCCGCTGGTGCCGCTGCTATCCACCGCAACCACCTACGTTCCATCGCCGCAGGTCTGCGCGGCGACGGCGATCTTCGCGCCCGCATCGCAGCCGCGCTTTCCGACGAGACCCGCGCCATTTTGCAGGCGCACCCGGTACGCGACCTTTTGACCCGCGGAAAGACCCGCAAGATCAAGGTTGACCGCCGCGAAGCCCTGTACTCCTCTTGGTACGAGTTCTTCCCCCGTTCTAACGGTGGTTACGGCGAAAACGGCGAGCTGCTGCACGGCACATTCAAGACCTCGGTTGCACAGCTTGATCGCGCACAGCGCATGGGCTTCGACACGGTCTATCTGCCACCGATTCATCCAATCGGTGAAATCAACCGCAAGGGTCGCAACAACACCCTGACCCCGGAACCGGGCGATGTCGGTTCTCCGTGGGCTATCGGCTCCGCAGAAGGTGGCCACGACGCCATCCACCCGAGCCTCGGTGACGAAAAGGACTTCAAGGAGTTCATCAAGGCTGCTAAGGAGCGCGATCTAGAGGTCGCTATCGACCTAGCGCTCCAGTGTGCACCGGACCACCCGTGGGCTAAGGCTCACCCGGAGTGGTTCACTGTGCTTCCGGACGGCACCATTGCCTACGCCGAGAATCCGCCGAAGAAGTACCAGGACATCTACCCGCTGAACTTCGACAACGATGCCAAGGGCCTGTACGCAGAGGTTCTGCGTGTAGTGAAGTTTTGGGTCAAGCGTGGAGTCAAGGTCTTCCGCGTGGACAACCCCCACACCAAGCCGGGCAACTTCTGGGAATGGCTGATTGAAACCGTTCACGAAACCAACCCGGAGGTCATCTTCCTCGCCGAGGCCTTCACTACCCCGGCCCGTCTCTACGGCCTGGCCAAAGCTGGCTTCACTCAGTCCTACATCTACTTCCCGTGGAAGACTACGAAGGAAGAGCTGACCGAATTCGGCGAGGAGATTACCCGCCATGCGGACATCGCTCGCCCATCCCTATGGGTTAATACCCCAGATATTCTGCATGATTTCCTGGTCAAGGGCGGCCGTGGCGCCTTCGCTATCCGCGCCGCGCTAGCTTCAACCCTTTCTCCGCTGTGGGGCATGTACTCCGGCTTCGAGCTGTTTGAAAATGTCCCGGTCAAGGAGGGCTCCGAGGAGTACCTCGACAGCGAGAAGTACCAGCTCCGCAGCCGCGATTACGACCAGGCGCTGGCGACCGGCAACTCGCTGGAACCGTTCATTGCCACGCTGAACAAGATTCGCCGGGAGCACCCGGCTCTGCAGCAGCTGCGCAACCTGCACTTCCACGACATCGACAATGACAACCTGCTGGCTTACTCGAAGCACGATCCGGTCACCGGCGATGCCATCCTCGTTGTTCTCAACCTCGATCCATGGAATGCCCAGGAAGCTACCGTGCACCTCGACATGGATCGCATTGGACTCCGCAACCACGACCGCATGGATGTCACTGACCTGATTACCGGTAACCAGTTCAACTGGGGCAAGGACAACTACGTCCGCCTGGCACCGTGGGAAAACGTCGCGCACATCATCAAGCTGCCGGAAATCGATGTCAAGCTCCGCCACAAGTTGGCTTGGCGCAACGTCCCCGACTACGAGGGCTAAAACGCTTGCTGGGAACTTTCGGGGTTAGTGGGCCGCTGACCTGACCACTGTCGCAACGGTTCGTCGTTAGGCTGGCGGGTGAGCTAGCAGCCCACTGTCCCCTACCTCCCTCTATTTCTTTAGCACTGAACGCAACAACTTCACATTCATCTACCTAGAAACGCTTCGGAAGGACCTTCCATGGGAGCCCACACAGATCCCCGCCTCGCAATTGATTCCGGCGATATGGATCGCCTGCGCTACTGCACCCATCACGATCCGCACAGCATCTACGGCGCACACGTCGTGGACGGTGACACGGTAATTCGCACGAGGGTCTTCGGCGCTCAGGCAGTTACTATCGTCAGCACTCGCGGCGAATTTGAGGCGGAAAACCTGGGCGACGGTTTCTTTACCGCCCTCGTCCCAGGCGGCGATGACTTCGACTACCGCCTGCGTATTACGTGGGACTCCGGCGAAACCGTAGAGCGTGCCGACGGCTACCGTTTCCTCCCCACTATTGGCGCTGGTGACCTGCACCTAATCGGCGAGGGACGTCATGAGGACCTGTGGAAGGTTCTCGGTGCTCACCTTCGCAGTTACGACACCGAGTTGGGTACGGTCGAAGGCACCTCGTTTACTGTCTGGGCTCCGAATGCACGTGGCGTTGCCGTGGTCGGTGACTTCTGCATGTGGAACGGCGCGCAGTACCCGATGCGCTCTATGGGTGGCGCAGGTATCTGGGAACTGTTCATCCCGGGTGTGGGTGAGGGCGATGTCTACAAGTTCGCCATCACGACACCGGAGGGACAGCGCCGCGATAAGGCCGACCCGATGGCGCGTGCGGCTGAGCTACCACCGGCGACCGGCTCGATTGTTACGACCTCCGACTACACCTGGGGAGACCAGGCGTGGATGGAAAAGCGCGCTAACACTGACTGGACCGAAGAGCCTATCTCTATTTACGAGGTCCACTTGGGTTCGTGGAAGCAGGGCCTGAGCTACGAGGTCATGGCGGAGAAGCTGGTGCGCTACGTGGTCGACATGGGCTACACCCATGTGGAATTCATGCCAGTATGTGAGCACCCGTTCACCGGTTCCTGGGGTTATCAGGTTTCCGGCTACTACGCTCCGACCAGCCGCTTCGGCACCCCAGATCAGTTCCGCGGTCTTGTTGATGCCTTCCACGCCGCTGGCATCGGTGTCATCATGGACTGGGTTCCGGGACACTTCCCGAAGGACGAGTTCGCACTTGCCCGCTTCGACGGCACGGCTTGCTACGAGCACCCGGACTGGCGCCGCGGCGAGCAGCGCGACTGGGGCACCTACGTTTTCGACTTCGGCCGCAACGAGGTTCGTAACTTCCTCTACGCCAACGCACTGTACTGGGCGGAAGAGTTCCACATCGACGGGCTGCGCGTCGACGCAGTGGCTTCCATGCTGTACCTGGACTACTCCCGCAATGAAGGCGAGTGGCTGCCGAACCAGTACGGTGGCCGTGAAAACCTCGATGCTGTTCAGTTCCTGCAGGAATTCAACGCCACTGTACACAAGCACAACCCGGGCTTCCTCACCGTGGCCGAAGAATCTACTTCCTGGCCGGGTGTGACCGCACCTACCGAACACGGTGGCTTGGGCTTCTCTATGAAGTGGAACATGGGCTGGATGAATGACACGCTGGAGTACTTCAGCAAGGAGCCGATTTACCGCTCCTACCACCACCATGAGCTCACCTTCGCTATGGTCTACGCTTACTCGGAAGAGTTCATTCTGCCGATTAGCCACGACGAGGTCGTGCACGGCAAGGGCTCGCTGTGGGAGCGCATGCCGGGCGGTGACTGGGACAAGGCCGCAGGCCTACGTACTTTCCTGACCTTCATGTGGGCGCACCCGGGCAAGCAGCTTCTATTCCAGGGTCAGGATCTTGGCCAGAACCACGAGTGGAACCACGATGAGTCCGTGGCTTGGGACAACCTCGAAGGTTGGGGCGGCGAATTCCACCGCGGCATTCAGCTGCTGGTTAAGGACATCAACGCCATCTACAAGGAAAACCCGGCGTTCTACACCCAGGATGACCGCCCAGAGGGATTCCAGTGGATTAACGCGGATGATTCCACAAACAATGTTGTGTCCTTTGTCCGTTATGGCACCGATGGCTCGGTCGTCGCCTGCGTCTATAATCTGTCGGGAACCACGCAGGAAATCTACAAGATTGGCGTACCGCGAGGTGGTCAATGGACGGAGATTCTGAACACAAATGCATCACGTTACGAGGGTTCCGGCTACGGTGAAAACGGTACGGTAACCGCGGTCGAGCACGGTTGGAACGGCCAGGCTCACTCGATTGATTTGGTGCTGCCGGCCAACACCGCCGTTTGGCTGAAGTGGCAGGGCTAATCCCGAATCCGCCCGAATAGAAGACAATCGCATAGGAATTGCCCGTGTTGCACGGTTTTCAGTGACCTGAGTTTCGGCCTGAAAACCTGACACACGGGCAATTTTGTTTTGGGGAGCGTATCCAGGTCCTATCCTCGGAACGGATTGAACCAGTCAGGTTCCAAAGATTCGTTGTAATTCGCAGAATCTGAATCATCGGTGTACGCGGATCCATCCATGCTGTCGGTTCCGATGCGATCCGGAATGCCGTCGCCATCCTCATCCGCGCTCCACGTCGCAGCCTGCTTGGCAGTCAGTGGCTTTCCATCCTCACCAAGGCGATTGTAATCCGGCAGAAGCGGGGCGATTTGGGAACCCAGCTGGCCGAGCAGGCCGTCGGTAAGCTCATTGAGCGGCACCCCATCAAAGCGCGTCGTAATTGCGTAAGCGATGGGTCCGGCCGCAGTGTATAAAATGCCGTGATCATTAACGCCCTCGGCAGTGTCACCGGTCTTCTGTACCGCGGATCCGACGTACATCACAAACTTCTGCGAACCACCGTAAGTGAGGTAGGTCAATGCAGTTTGTGCCGTGTCCTTGGTAATGAAGTTGTGCTTTGAGGTGCCATCGGCCACTTCCTGGAGACGTGCCATGAACAGCGCAGCCTGAGAGGGAGTAAACCAGGACCGATCACCGCTGGGATTGGGGATGTTGAACTTGTTGCCCAGGTGGTAGCGCTTGTCATCAACACCGGCTTCCTTGATGGTTTTATTGACCTCGTCGAAACCACCGACAGCGTCAATCAACCCATTCGCCGCGGTGTTGTCCGAATACCGCATCACGTATTGCAACAACCCGTCGAGCGTGTATTGACCAGGACCAATCACGCTTCCGCCAACACCGTTGTCCCAATCGACCGTCACCGTCTTGTCTAGGTCATCGCCAAATTTCTTCAGCCCAGTAACCACCAACGGAGCCTTAATGGTCGATGCGGAGTACTCCTTCGTGTCCTCGCCTACCGACGCCGTGAGCCCCTTGTACGGACCGTCAATGACGCGCAAATAGGCGCCCAATTCAATGCCATAGTTGTCGGAGAAATTTTTAGCCGCGGTATCGAGGGCGTCCTGGGCATCAGGCCAGGCGACTTCCTCGGAAGCATCCCAACCGTTATCTGAAGCTTTTGGCTTTGCGGCAGCAGAGGTGGCCTTGGCCCCGGTGGCGTTTGAGCCATCGATGGTGCACCCCACCAACAGAGTCGAGGCCGAAAGCGCAACAAGGACCGAGGCGGAAGTAGCGCGAAGGGCTTTGGGGCGAAGTCGCATGCAAAACTCCTGGCTGCAGAAAACTGAAGACCGAAGGCGCCTAGCACAGTATGAACTGTCTGAGGTGAACAGGCGGATGAAAGGCAGTGGTAACTGCTGTAAACCACTATGAACTGTTGGAAGATTACCACCTTCCGAAAAATCTCGTTGCACTGGGGCGCAACTTTTGTGCAACAATGGATTAAATATAGACATGATTTAAAAAGTCAATGTCCAACGGTGCACCCAGGCAGTTGAGCTGCATATTTGATGCTTAATGCTTTAACGATGCCTCGTTCGAGACCGCTACTAGAAGTAGCGCACGGCACCGAAAATCGGAGGAAGTGAATCGCAATGGAGGAAAAGGTACATCGCTTGATGGACCGCATGCAGATTCGCCATGCCCATATGCGCAACACCTGGTATGGGCCGGTACTCTCCCCGGTTCTTCTCGTCGCAGGCTTCGCACTGCTCATTGTTGGCATTATCATTTTGCCAACTCCTGCTCCCGGATGGCTCTGCATCTTTGTTGCACTGGGAATTCTCTCGTTGGTGCACCCACCGACACGTCGCCTGAACATCTGGTTGGCAGCAAAATTGGACGCCTTTTACGCCTGGTATGCGGAGCGTCATGTGGCAATGAAAGCAACGCTTTTCCTGTTGCTGATGGCGTTTATGGCCGCTGTAATGGGCAGCGTCTACTACTTCATGGCTCCGGATGACTGGCCGTACACCGACGCTTCAAGCTAGGAGCCTGCGCTTTCAAGGCTCCTAGTACAGTGCTCCTAGTACAGTGCGCTAGCCATCCTCCGGCGCGCATCCAATGCCACTGGATCTGTGGTATCGAATAGCACAAGCAGCTCTAGTAGACGCGACTTGATGGTCTCACGGTCATCGCCAAACACCTGCGGGAGCAACTTCAACAAACGATCGAGCGCCTTCGCCGGGTCGTCGACAAGCATCGTGACATCCGCGGCATCGAGGGCGAGCGCGACGTCTTTCGGCGCTGCGTCGGCTTTTGCAATTGGATCTGCGCTGCGATCGATGTTGGCAGCGCGGGCGAAGAAGGACACATTCGCGTGAGCACGCTTCAGACCCTGATTTGCGGGCTCGGACTGCAGCATAGCGTCATACAGCTCCAACGCCCCGTCGAAATTGCCCTCCTCGAGCAACTCTTCGGCCTGCTCCAAACGCGGGTCATCGGTGGGTACGGGATTGCCGAAGAAGTCAGTCGGTTCGGGAGCCTCCGGCTCGCTGCCCTCCCCAGCCATACGAGTTCCCGCCGGCAACCCCTTGAGACGCCCCCGAGTGGCCTCCATAACCTGCGCCAGCCACTGCTCCAGCCAATCCCTGGTTTTCTCGCCTACAAACATGCCAATGGGACTGCCCATAGCCACGGCCGTGACTGTCGGCACTGCCTGCACACCGAATGCCTGGGCCAGCTGCGGATGCTCCTCAGCATCCGCCCACGCCAGAATCCAGTTCAAATTGGCCTCACGGGCCATGCCTTCTAGCTCAGCCCGAAGACGCAGCGAATCAGCTGCTCCCGCCATGCCGATTAAGACAATTACCGGTACCTGCTCCGAGCGCAGCACGACTTCTGCCTCAAGGGTCTGCGGGACAATCTCAACTACAGGAGGAAGCCCATCTCCCTGATCACTGGTTGCGCGCTCGATCTCCTCTCGGCGCTTACGTTCGGCTTCGGCGCGCTGGTGGAGCTGCTCCAAATCAACCGTGCCGGGAGGTGGTGGCGGAGTCGAGCACTCGCGGTGACCGTGTGCTCCATGCGAGTGACCATGCGAATGGCCATGTGCGTGACCATGTCCAGCTGGCATCGTAAAAGGGTTCCTCTCCAGTGTCGTCGTAAAGCCTATGTAAAGACCTATGTAGAGCCTACGTGTCCAAGCCGAACAAGAGACTAGTCGGTAGCTTTTAGCGCATCCTCCACCGCATCTACTTTCGCTCGCAGCTGCCCGGTGTACCCGTTGCGAATGTCCGCTTTGATGACGAGAGAAGTGCGCGGGCTGACACGGCTGACTGCTTCCGTGGCTCGCTTAACCACGTCCATCACCTCATCCCATTCGCCTTCAACAAGGGTGAACATGGCGTTAGTTTCGTTGGGCAGGCCAGATTCGCGCACAACACGTACGGCTTCAGCAACGGCCTCAGCCATTCCCTGTTCAGGATCGGAGAAAGTGGGGGCAACAGAAAATGCGACAATCATGGCGCCGATAATAGCGAGTACTCTGGAAACTATGAGTGAGACACAGATTCCCGTTCCCCATAAGTACGTAGTCGCTGTTGATCACGTCGGCGTCGCAGTCCCAGATTTTGATGCCGCTATTGAGTGGTACCGCGCAAACCTGGGGTTCATCAACTACCACGATGAGGTCAATGAAGAGCAGGGGGTCCACGAGGCCATGGTCGGCCCGGCCGACAAGGTTGAAGGTGGCACTCTGGTTCAGATTCTCGCGCCGCTGAATGACCAGTCCACCATTGCAAAGTACCTGGACAAGAAGGGGCCGGGAATCCAGCAGTACGCAGTTCGCGTCACTGATCTGGAGGCTCTGATGGCACATCTGAAGGAGCAGGGCACCCGCGTGCTCTACCCGGAGCCGAAGATTGGCACCGCAGGTTCGCGCATCAACTTCATCCACCCGAAGGATGCCGGTGGCGTCCTGCTGGAGCTCGTTGAGCCGGCAAAGTAAATCTATCCCCAGCGGCGCGTGATAGTGCGGTGAGCTCTGTTGCGCCAGCAGTTAGTGTGCCAATGGCGCCGGTCATCGGCGCCGGCACCATAATCCTGTGGCCATGCCACGATGTGCGAAGTCCCAGGCATGATTTCCTGGTCGCACCCCGGACAGCGATAAACCTTATTGGACTGGCCAGCGCTGATGTTACGCACCGCAAAGTCCACGTCCTGCCAACCGGCAGGCCCGGATTCAGTGCGGGTGTTTTGAAAAGAACTGCCAAACGCGGGCAGGCTGCCGCGATTCTGGCCTTGGTTATTACGCCTGCCGCGTTGATTACCCCGTTGATTGCCGCGCCGCTTGTGGTTTCGCCTAGGCATGGCTAAAACAACCGCAATTCGTTGGACTCCAGGCCACGCAGCGCGTCGTAATCCACGGTCACACAGCGAATACCACGGTCCTCTGCCAGAGTCTTGGCCTGTGGCTTAATCTCCTGGGCAGCAAAAATCCCCTCCACCGGTGCCAGCAGCTCATCGCGGTTCAGCATCTCCAAGTAACGGGTTAGCTGCTCAACACCATCGATACCACCCCGGCGCTTAACCTCCACTGCTACAGTGGCTCCGTTTTCATCGCGGCCAAGCAGATCCACCGGCCCAATCGCGGTTGGGTATTCGCGCCGAATCAGGGTGTAGCCCTCGCCAAAAGTTGTGAACTGATCTGCAAGCAGCTCCTGTAGATGCGCTTCTACACCATCCTTCTCCAGGCCGGGATCCTCTCCCAGCTCGTAGGTGCTATCAGCTAACACCTTGCCGATAGTGATACGAAGCTGCTCGCCCTTCTTGTTCTCAACGACCCAAAGCTTTTCACCAGTGTCCTCACCCGACTCGTCGAGAATATCCTTCTCCGTCAGCGTACACGGCGGTGTCATCCAATTCAGGGGCTTATATGCACGGTCGTCGGTATGCACAGAGACAGACCCGTCAGCTTTCACCAACAGCAAGCGCGGAGCATGAGGCAGATGGGCATTCAAGCGACCGACATAGTCGACGGTGCATTCAGCAATCACAAGGCGCATTCCCCTACCCTAACGTGACTGCCGCGCGGGAGAAAACAATACCCGCTAGAGGCTTCGCAATAACCTGCCGTCGCAGCCTAGTACTGACTTCCCCGGCCGCGGTTATAAGCCGAACGAAAACGTCGCTCAATATCTGTAGGAAACTCACGAGTCTGGCGTGACGACGGCTTCGACTCCACCCACGCCACCAGCGCGGTGTCCGAGGACGAGTCCACGGCAAACTCCCATTCGGTATTTTTCCCCGATTTAATCCTGACTACCCGAAGCCCGGGCGCGAAAAAACCCGCCTCGATGTCAGTCGGATTTCGGCGATCCACAATAGTGACATCGTGACGGGCAAATTCGGCATCACAGCCAGGACGCAGCGAACGTAGCTTATACATCTTCAACGTCGACTCTGAATAAACCATGACTCCATGGCGCCAGTGACTGCCATCACCGGCAGGAAGACGGCGAGCGATAACAGGGGTACCTTTTGCATGCAGGCTAGCAAAACGCCACAGGGCAAGCGCCCCGCCGACGATTAACATCGCACCGATAATCATGAGCATGATTGACATCATGGTTACGCTTGAAAACACTATCTGCCAGCCTCGCATCCGGGTGAATAGACGACGAACCTTGGTCCAAAAGCGCATTAGAGGCTTTTTACAAACCCTACCCGATTGTTGCACTGACATGAAAAATAACTAAGAAAAACGGGGCGGGGAGCTTGCAAGATTTCTCTTGCGAGCTCCCCGCCCCGTTTAAAGAAGCAGGAAGAATACGGTCGTGCGACCGGATGTTCAGGCGAACAGACTACTTGGTGGAAGCGCGACGAGCCGCGCGAACCTCCGACTCAGCCTGTGCCTTTACTGCAGGGTCATCCGAAGTCAGGTTGGACTCGGCCTCGGAGAGGTTAACCTCGTCAGCCCAGATTGCCTTATCCGCGAGGATCGAAACCTTCGAGGTAGACACGGAAATGAACCCACCCTGTACCGAAGCGACAAGAACCTTGCCGTCTGCGGTCTTGATGGTCACCGTACCGTTGTTGACCAGCTGGCCAAGCAACGGCTGGTGTCCGGGCAGCACGCCGATCTCACCCTCGGTGGTCTGAGCAGAGACCAAAGTGGCCTTACCCTTCCAGAGCGGTCGCTCAACAGCAACCAGTTCAGCGGTGATTTCAGCCATGAGGATGCCCCTTACTTCTTCTGCATTTCAGCGTACTTCTTCTCGACATCGTCGAGGCCACCCAGGCCGTCGAAGGCCATCTCCGGGTAGTTGTCGAAGTCACCCTTGCAGATGCGGTCGAAGGCAACAATGGTGTCCTTCAGCGGGACGTACGAACCAGGCAGACCCGTGAACTTCTCAGCAACGAAGAAGTTCTGACCCAAGAATCGCTGGATACGACGTGCACGCTGCACGGTCACCTTGTCCTCCTCAGACAGCTCGTCCATACCGAGGATGGCGATGATGTCCTGGAGTTCCTTGTTCTTCTGCAGGATGTTAATAACCTGCTGGGCAACGCGGTAGTGCTCCTCGCCGACGATCGACGGCTCGAGGATACGAGAAGTCGAAGTCAGCGGGTTCACTGCCGGGTAAATACCCTTCGATGCAATTGAGCGGTCGAGCTCGGTGGTTGCATCGAGGTGGGCGAAGGTCGTTGCCGGAGCCGGGTCGGTGTAGTCATCGGCAGGCACGTAGACGGCCTGCAGAGAGGTAATCGAACGGCCCTTGGTGGACGTAATGCGCTCCTGCAGAACACCCATCTCGTCAGCCAGGGTCGGCTGGTAGCCCACGGCGGAAGGCATACGACCCAGCAGGGTCGAAACCTCAGAACCGGCCTGGGTGAAACGGAAGATGTTGTCAATGAAGAGCAGCACGTCCTGGTGCTGAACATCGCGGAAGTACTCTGCCATGGTCAGACCCGACAGCGCGACGCGCATACGGACTCCCGGAGGCTCGTCCATCTGGCCGAAGACGAGGGCGGTGTCCTGGAGAACGCCCATCTCTTCCATTTCCAGGAAGAGGTCGGTGCCCTCACGGGTACGCTCACCAACACCGGCGAAGACCGAAGTACCGGAGAACTCGCGTGCAATACGCGTAATCATCTCCTGGATCAGAACGGTCTTACCGACACCGGCACCGCCGAACAGACCAATCTTGCCGCCCTTAACGTACGGGGTCAGCAGGTCGATGACCTTAATACCGGTTTCGAGAATCTCGGTCTTACCCTCGAGCTGGTCGAAGGCCGGCGGCTCACGGTGGATGCCCCACTGCTCACCATCGCGACCCAGGCCCGGCTCGTCCAGGCAGTCGCCCATTGCGTTAAAGACGTGACCCTTGACGACGTCACCAACCGGAACCGAAATCGGCTTACCGGTGTCCTTGACCTCTGCACCGCGGACCAGGCCGTCGGTCGGAGCCATAGCAATGGTACGAACCATGTTGTCACCGAGGTGCTGTGCAGTCTCGAGGACAATGGTCTTGGCGACCGAAGGAAGGGAAACTTCCACGGTCAGCGCGTTGTAAAGTGCCGGCAGTTCGTTACGCGGGAACTCCACGTCGACGACGGCACCGATGACACGCACAACACGGCCCACAGCCGTGGTGGTGTTCTGCTCACTTAGAGCTGTGCTCATATCTAGTCACTTTCTCCGCTGTCGTCGAGCGCACCGGCGCCACCGACGATTTCTGTGATTTCCTGGGTAATCTGTGCCTGACGTGCCTGGTTAGCAACACGCGAGAGGTCCTTGACCAGCTCGGTAGCGTTGTCCGTCGCAGACTTCATAGCGTTACGACGGGCAGCGGACTCAGAGGCAGCGGCCTCGAGCATCACTGCGAACAGGGTGCGGGACACGTACTGCGGCAGAAGCTCTGCCAACAGGGTGTCTGCATCAGGCTCGAATTCATAGTCCGGATTGAGGTCATCTGATCCATCGGACAGCATGTCCTCGCCCTGAGCAATCTCGACATCCTCGTACACAGGCTCAATCGGGAGCATCTGGTGTGCACGCGGAATCTGAGAAAGCATGGACACGAATTCCGTGTAGACAACGTGGACCTGGTCAAAGCCCTGAACGGCCTCGCCGTTGGTGCCACGCAGGCCTTCGCGGTACTTGGCAGTGCCCTCGGCCGTAGCGTTGAAACCATCAATGAGGTGACGACGCACGTCGTGGGTTGCGGCGTAGTCCGGATCCTGGGAGAAGCCCTCCCACGTACCGGCGAGCTCGACACCACGGAAGTCGTAGTAGTCGGTGCCCTTACGGCCAGTCACGTAGAGAACGACCTCATGTCCCTGCTCTTCCAGAGCGGTACGCAGCTCTGCAGCTTTCTTCAGGACGTTGTGGTTGTAGCCGCCACACATGCCGCGGTCACTGGTAACAACCAGGACTGCAACACGCTGGTTACCCTCACGCTCTACGAGCATCGGGTGATCCAACGACGAAGCCGATGCGAGACGTCCGATGACCTTCTCGATTTCGTCGGCGTACGGCTGGGAGTCTGCCACGCGACGCTGCGCCTTGGTAATGCGCGAGGTTGCGATAAGCTCCTGGGCCTTGGTGATCTTCTTGGTCGAGTTCACCGACTTGATTCGGGCTCGAAGTTCACGAAGATTCGCCATGTCCTATTCCCTCCCTTCAATTGCGAAAACGGTCATTGAATAGCTCAACCTGCCTAGTTCTGGGCAGTCTTGCGGGAGACCGTAATCTGCTGCTTCTTGAGCTCGTCCTCGTCGAGTGCCTCGACCGGGGCCTCGGAAGCCAGCGGTGCGCCCTCAGAAGTCTGGAAGGACTTCTTGAAGTTAGCGGTAGCGGACTTCAGAGCAGCCTTGGACTCGTCAGAGAAGGCAACGCCGCCGTCAATCTGCTCGAAGACTGCAGGCTGAGTGTCCTGCAGGTGCTCAAGCAGCTCGGACTCGAAGCGACGGACATCCTCAACCGGGACATCGTCGAATTCGCCCTCACCAGCGAGGTAGATGGAGGTCATCTGGTACTCGACCGGCTGCGGGTGGTTTTCCTTCTGCTTCAGCAGCTCAACCAGACGCTGACCGCGCTCCAGCTGACGCTTGGAGGCATCGTCCAGGTCGGAAGCGAACATTGCGAATGCTTCCAGGTCGCGGTAGGACGCGAGGTCCAGACGCAGGTTACCGGAAACCTTCTTCATGCCCTTGGTCTGTGCGGCACCACCAACACGGGAAACCGACACACCGACGTTAATAGCCGGGCGGACACCCTGGTTGAACAGGTCGGACTCGAGGAAGACCTGGCCGTCGGTAATGGAAATGACGTTGGTCGGAATGAAGGCCGACACGTCGTTTGCCTTGGTCTCGATGATCGGCAGTGCGGTCAGCGAGCCTGCACCCATGTCGTCGGAGAGCTTCGCAGCACGCTCCAGCAGACGGGAGTGGAGGTAGAAGACGTCACCCGGGTAAGCTTCGCGTCCCGGCGGGCGACGCAGCAGCAGCGAGATGGCACGGTAGGCCTCTGCCTGCTTAGTCAGATCATCGTAGATGACCAGGACGTGCTTGCCCTGGTACATCCAGTGCTGACCCAGTGCGGCGCCTGCGAATGGTGCAAGCCACTTGAAGCCTGCGGCATCCGACGCCGGGGCAGCAACGATGGTGGTGTACTCGAGTGCGCCCTGCTCCTCGAGGGTCTGACGCACACCAGCAATAGTGGAGCCCTTCTGACCGATAGCAACGTAGATGCATCGCACCTGCTTGCTCGGGTCACCGGACTCCCAGTTAGCCTTCTGGTTCAAAATGGTGTCCAGGCAGACCGCGGTCTTACCGGTCTTACGGTCACCAATGATCAGCTGACGCTGACCACGACCAATTGGGGTCATTGCGTCGATGGCCTTAATACCAGTAGCCATCGGCTCTTCAACCGGCTGACGCTGCAGCACGGTCGGTGCCTGCAGCTCGAGGACGCGGTCCTCTTCAGCCTCAATGTCGCCCAGGCCGTCAATCGGCTGGCCCAGGGGGTTAATTACGCGACCGAGGAACTTGTCCCCGACCGGAATCGAAAGGACGTCACCCGTCCGCTTTACCTCGTCACCCTCTTTAAGCGACTCGAAGTTACCCAGCACCACAACGCCGACCTTGTCGGTGTCGAGGTTCTGAGCGACGCCAATAACGCCGCCCGGGAACTCCAGAAGCTCATTCGTCATGACCGACGGCATTCCCGAAACCTGGGCGATACCATCAGCTGCACTGATAACAACGCCAACCTCCTCGCGGGAGGCCTCCGGGGAGTAGCTCGAGGTGTAGTTCGCAATCGCGCTACGGATCTCGTCGGAGGAGATCGTCAGCTCCGCCATGTTCTTCCTGCTCTCGGTAATATTCTTCCAGTGATTAATCGTCTAAACCATCCGTCAGCCGAGGCCGACGCGCAGCTTCTCAAGCTTTGTTGAAAGGCTACCGTCGATGACCTCGTCGCCAACCCGGATGACCAGTCCACCGAGAATCGACTTATCGATCACGGTGTGGATGGACATCGCCTTGCCGTAGACTCGGCCGAGCTTGTCCGCCAGTGCTCGCTCTTGCTCGTCAGAGACGGCCGTGGCACTGGTCACGCGAGCGACGACGTGGTTCCGCAGGCCGGCGGCTAGCCGGGACAGGGAGTCAATGTCGTCCGCGGGGCGCTTGGATGGGCGACCAACAGCCTGCAGTGCCAGGGTCTCGGTCACGGAAGTGACCTTGCCGTACAGCACAGAGGCGAGGAGCCCACGCTTGGCTTCGGGGGTTGCGGCCTTGTCGGCCAGCAGCTGTTCAAGCTGCGACTGCTCAGCCAGGATGTGTCCCAGTTGGAACAGCTCAGACTCAACAGTCTCAAGCTGTCCCTGGCCTTCGGCAGAGCGAAGGAGGGCGCGACGGCCCAGCTCTACCAAACCCTCACGCATTTCACGCGGGGTGGACCATACCTGCGCGGCAGCATCCACGACGAGGTTAAGAGTCGTCTCAGATACCTTGCCCGCGAACAGGCTCCGGACAAGGCCGGAACGCTGTTCCGCAGTCGCCGAGGTGTCGGCGACAGCGACACGCAGGCCGCGGTCGGAGTCCAGGACCTCGACGATGTCGAAAAGCTCGGAACCAGTCTGAGCAGCCTGAGCAACAGCAACATTGTCGCCACCGATAGCGGCGTCCAGTCGCTGGCTAAGGGCTGCCAGGGATTCGCGGCTTGCTGCGTGCATGTCGCCTACTTTCCGGCCGGGGCCACGGTGTCAAGGTTGGACAAGAAGTTGTCAATCGTCGACGAGTTACGAACGTCGTCGGAGAGCTGCTCGCCCAGAAGGCGCTCAGCCAGATTGATGGAGTTCTGGCCCATTTCCTTGCGCAGCTCTGCGACTACCTGCTCACGCTGGGCAGCGAGCTGCTTTTCACCGGACTCGATGATTCGTGCGCTCTCGTCATTGGCCTTAGTCGTAGCGTCTGCAATGATGCGCTGACCCTGTGCACGGGCTTCGTCGCGAATCTTTGCTGCTTCAGTACGGGCCTCTGCGAGCTGACTGTTGTACTTTTCCAGAGCGGCCTTCGCCTCGGCCTGTGCAGCCTCAGCGCGCTCAATGCCGCCCTCAATCCGGTCCTCCCGCTCGGTCAGGACCTCCTGGAACTTCGGAAGAACGAGCTTCCAGAAGAGAACCAGGATAACTACCAGCGGGACAACGGACCAGACGATGTCATAGGTCTTTGGCAGCAACGGGTCAACGGACTCTCCCATCGGGAGGTCACCCGCCGCTAGCAAAAAGGTGAAATCTGTCATGGTTTACGTGTTCTCCGCTTGAAGGTCCGGACTTAGAAAACGAAGCCTGCGACCAGGCCGATCAGGGCGAGAGCCTCAGTGAAGGCGATACCCAGGAACATGGTGGTACGCAGCTGGCCGGCCATCTCTGGCTGGCGTGCCATACCCTCAACGGTCTTGCCGGCGACGATACCGATACCGAGGCCCGGGCCCAGGGTGGACAGACCGTAACCGATGGTCTTCAGGCCAGCGTTGGTGTCGACAGCCTGGACAGCGTCCTGGGCGGAGAGGATGACGTCGTTCATTATGAACCGTTCCCTTTCTTAAAGGATGGCCCCGGAATAAAGATTGTTCTAAGTAGGCCCGGGGCTTTGTGGGTCAAGTGGGTCTTGCTATTAAATTGGCGAGGCCTTGTTGCCGAATGTGCGGCCTCATTAGTTATGGGTTAGTGCTCGTCTGCGTGCAGCGACAGTTCGATGTAGACGGCGCTCAGCAGGGCAAAGATGTATGCCTGCAGGAAAATCACCAGCATCTCGAACAGCGTGAATGCTACCGCAGCGACAAGGGTTAACCCGGACAGGGCGGTCCAACCATTCAGCTGCCAGAAGAAGAAGTTCGTGGCACCGAAAAGCAGGACTAGAACCATGTGGCCCGCCAGCATGTTGGCCATCAGACGGATGGTCAGCGTAACTGGGCGAAGAACGAAGTTGGAGAAAATCTCGATCGGCACCACGATGAGGTGGAGTACCGGTGGCAAGTTCGGAATAACAACTGCCGACTTCACAAACTTGAAGAAGCCCATCTTCTTCGAGCCTGCGTAAATGAAGGCAACGTATGCGAACAGGGCCAGAACCAGTGGCATACCGATTCGGGCATTCGGCGAAATATTGAGGCCAGGAATAATAGCCGCAATATTCATCGAGATAACAAGGAAGAAGATGGTGGCCAGAACCGGAAGGAAACGACGCCCCTCCTTCTTACCCAGAATCTCCTCCGCGATGTGGATGCGGACGAAGTCCAGCATCAACTCCGCAACGTTCTGCAGACCAGTCGGCACGAGCTTCGGACGACGCATTGCGACGACGAAGAACACGGCGACGATCACGGCCATCAAAAGACGAACAATCATCAGACGGTCCATGGCGTACCAGTCGCCACTGCCACCTAAAATGAAGTCGCCAAATTGTTCACCCGGGAAATACTCCTCCTGCAAGTTGGGTGAGTGAAATTCACCCCGCATCTCGGCAAGTGTTGTAACGCTCAGCGTTCTCTCCCGTGATTGGGCCGCTAGAACTATTGTCAAGCGGTGCGAAGGACGTCATTTAACGTGTCGCGCCGCGGATTCCATTCGCTCATCAGCACGGCGCTCACGGGGACCGTACCTGTGGAAATGATAGTTATTTCGATACAGGCCGTCTTACCCGAAACTCAGGATAACAGTTCTGACTCATTTTCCCCACCCGGTACACCCCCGTGTTTCCGACCCCGAAACCAACAAAGAGGCCGACGCCCCCTGTGGGTTTCGGCCTCTATTTGTGGCATCTTCTGCACAAACTCGGCAATATGCTTATTACCTGCGGTTTTAGAAGCGCGTTACAGCCTCTCAGCAGGTCAACAAGTTATTAACGAGCTATTCGTCCTTCATTGGTTGCACATAAGTGAGGTTAGATTGCGACATTCCCCACACTTCTGCGCCCAGCGTCACCATCAGCGTAAGTACAACAGTGACGAAGAAAGTCATGTTGTCATAAAACTCAAGATTTCTAATAACGACCAAGACACCAATTAGTACCACAATCTTCAACAGCCAGCCCCCCAGCACAACAGCGAGCGTGACAGACGGGGAAGTTCGAGCAGTAAAGAGGATGCCTAGAACGGTAAGCAATACGAAGGTTCCGCTAATGCCCGCGCCAAGGAGTACGCCCCAAACGCCGGGCATACCGTTTTTTCCACCCCAGACCAGCAACGAAAGCACGGTAATCACAGCGAGCGCAATTGCGCCCGAGCGAGCAGCAGCCAGCAGCGGTCGCCGCGAATCGTCGTATTTAGACTCGGGCTCCGGAGTTGTTTTTTCAGTCACGGTCGAAGATTGTACCTTCTGCGTCCACGCCGACGTCCCATAACCTGCCGGCCCCCACTTCCCCTTCTGGGACGCGCTCCGCTTGAACGGTCGTCGGCAAGCGCATTGCGACGGCGGAGGGTGAAGATAACCGCGACAATGAGCAGGAACCCGAAGGTGAGAGCAACGAATTCGAAGGGGAAAACGGTGGTGGCAACGGCGGCGTACGCGACGACCGACACCCATAGGTAGAGCACCAATACCACGCGGCGATGACTGTGTCCCATCGACAGTAGGCGGTGGTGAATATGCATTTTGTCCGGCGAGAAGGGTGACTTGCCCTGGCTAACGCGGCGAACAACAGCCAGCAGCAAGTCGAGCATTGGCACACTAATTGCGGCGATGACGACCACAATCGGCGAAATCAGCGCGATGACGTCGGCAGTGCCGTACATGGAGGGTGCGATGCGTCCTGACGCCGACACCGATGCCGCTGCGAGCAGCAGTCCAATCATCATGGCGCCGGAATCGCCCATAAAGATACGTGCGGGTTCGAAGTTGTGCGGCAAGAAGCCCAGGCAAGCGCCAAGGAGACACGCGGAAATCATCGCGGGCGGATAGGCGGAGACGGTGCCGCCCTGGTCGTGAAGCATGACCATCGAATAGACAAGGATCGCCGCCGCGGCAATCATGCCGAGCCCCGCCGCAAGTCCATCGATGCCGTCAACAAAGTTGAAGGCATTAATCAGCGCCACAGTAAAGAGAACAGTCAAGACTGTGGACATGATTGGGTCGAGAATAAGTGTGGCACCACCGCTAAATGGGATATAGAGCAAATACCAGTTGACACCCATAAATGACATCAAAAGTGCCGCCGCAACCTGCCCTATAAGTTTAGTGATGGCATCTAGGTCAAAGAGATCATCCCAAATACCGACAATCAGCAATAGCGACGCAGCCGCCACAACTGCCCTCATATCTGGAGTCATGGGCGGAAAACCACGGGTGAGAGCCGGCATCACCGAGGCAAGGGCGATAGCTGCGACCACCCCGGAGTACATCGCCACGCCTCCGAGCCTGGGCTTCGGAATATCGTGGACATCGCGCGTGCGGGGCGCATCCAACCAGCCCGAGCGGACCAGTACATAACGCACTACTCCAGTGAGCAAATAACTGACAGCAGCAGAAACTAAAACGAGCATGGCGAGCTCGCGGATGGGCACACCTGCCCCACCCGACTGGGCTGCCAATAAGCTCATGTCCGCCACTAGGTACTACTCACCCACACAATCGCTGCAGATACTAAACAGGAAAGACTTTAGGTAGCCAAGATTACTGCCCCAGCAGTCGCTCGGGCGTCGTACTCAAAACCTCGGCAACCGCCGCAGCCGACACAGCGCCTTCGCGCAGAATCCTCGGCACCGGAGTCGAGATATCGACAATCGTCGATGGGGTGCCAATCGTGGCTTCGCCGCCGTCGACGTAGACAGCCGCTTCCCCACCGAGCATCTGCTTGGCACGCACGGCATTGGTGGCCGGTGCCTGGCCGGAGATATTCGCGCTGGATACCGCCATCGGACCGGTTCGGCGCAGAATCTCGATGGCGATTGGGTGCAGCGGCATGCGCAGCATGACCGTACCCGCGGTATCACCAAGGTTCCACGGCAAGCTCGGCGCCTGGTTCACAACCAGCGAAAGGCCACCCGGCCAGAAAGCCTCCACCAGCGTGCGAGCAGCTGGTGAGTATTCGCGGACGAGCCCCTCAATCGTGCTCCAGGAACCCACCAGCACCGGCACCGGCATATCTGGGCCGCGGTGTTTAGCACGCAGCAAGGAGGCAACGGCCTGGTTATCAAAGGCATCGCAGCCAAGGCCGTAGACGGTATCAGTCGGCATTACGACCAGCCGTCCTGCCTTCACAGCATCTACTGCTGCTGCAATTGCGCGTTCGCGGTTTTCATCTGTGCTGCAGTCCATAATCCTGCTCATCAGATTTTTGCTCCTGCTTCAAAGTTTGCTTTTAAGATCAATTCTTGCGTCCCACCGTAAAACGATCACGGCCTGCAAAGTCACGGCGGACCTCTACATCAGCGTAATCCCAGGTTTCCTTCAGCAGTGAACTGACATCACTGCCCGAAGAGTCATCGTGCTCAATGCCGATGACTCCACCCGGCCGCACCAGCGCATCCACTAGGTTAATCATAGGTCGAATGACATCTAGCCCATCGTCGCCGCCAAAGACCGCAGAGTGCGGATCAGCTCTCACCTCGGGGTCAACCTCCGTGTCTTCGGGCACATATGGAGGGTTGGACACAACAATGTCGGTCTCGCCTACCCAATCTGCGAGCTCACCGCCATCATCAATCAGCTGAACATCCGTGACATCGCCAGCAACTAGGTGCACACGTCCATTACCGTACGTCTCGATGTTCTTCGCAGCCCACGTCCGTGCCCGCTCAGAGAGCTCTACAGCCACCACGTCCGCTTCGGATACGGCGTCGGCAATCGCCAACGCCAGCGCCCCAGATCCGGTACACAGGTCAACGATTTTCGGCTTGACGACGCCACTTGCGACCAGTTCACGGGCTCGATCGATTGCCCACTGCGCAAGCAGTTCCGTCTCTGGCCGGGGCACAAAAACACCGGGCCCAACCTGTAGTTCCAGGCTCATCACCGGCGCTGTACCGATGATGTGCTGCAGTGGCTCACGAGCCACTCTGCGGGCCAGCATCTCTGCCAAATGCTTGCGACCGGCCTCATCGGTGTACGGTTCGTCTCCGCGGAAGATGATGTCTGCCGGTCCCGCATTGACTGCGGCTGCAAATAGCGCCCGTGCGTCGGCATCCGGAGAAGCCAGCGCCGCGTCGTCAAGCGTGCGACGCGCATAGCGAAACAGCTCGCCGAGAGTACGGACGGAATCCGGTAACGTCGGCGAGCTATTTTCTGCGGGCGTGGGACTACTCGGCTTCAAGACGCTCAGCGCGCTCCGCGTCGTGGAGGGCCTTGAGCAGGTCATCCATGTCGCCGCCCAGCACCGAGTCCAGGTTATGAGCCTTGTAACCGATGCGATGATCGGATACGCGGTTCTCCGGGAAGTTATAAGTGCGGATGCGCTCGGAGCGATCCATGTTGCGCACCTGAGACTTACGCTGGTCAGAGGCGGCCTCGGCGATCTCCTCCTCCTTCATCTGCTGCAGTCGAGCAGCAAGGACCTGCATAGCGCGGGCCTTGTTCTGAATCTGAGAGCGTTCCTTCTGACAGGTAACAACCAAACCAGTCGGCAGGTGCGTCAGACGAACCGCGGAGTCCGTGGTGTTAACACCCTGACCGCCCTTACCGGAGGAGCGGTAGACGTCGACACGCAGATCCTTCTCATCAATCTGGATGTCTTCGACCTCGTCGGGCTCCGGGTAAACCAGAACACCAGCGGCGGACGTCTGAATACGGCCCTGCGATTCGGTGACCGGCACGCGCTGCACGCGGTGGACGCCACCTTCAAACTTGAACACGCTCCACGCACCGTCGCGGGACGGAGTCTTAGCTCGGATGGACATAGTCATGTCCTTCACACCGCCGAGATCGGACTCGGACAGGCCGAGGATCTCGGTGGTAAAGCCGTGCTTTTCGGCATAGCGCTGGTACATGCGAGCGAGCTCACCTGCGAAGAGAGCCGCCTCCTCACCGCCGGCACCGGACTTGAGCTCCATCACGATGTCATCGCTGTCGTGCGGATCGCGCGGAGCCAGCAGGTCAGCGAGCTTCTCCTCAAGTTCTTCGGCCTCAACAGCGAGACGTTCAGCCTCAGCTGCGAACTCGGAGTCCTCGTAGGCCATCTCGCGCGCTGCCTCCAGGTCATCCTGGACTTCAGTCAGCTTCTTGTGAGTCTGAATGACCGGCTGCAACTCATTGAAGCGCTTGCCGACCTTACGGGCAGCCTTCGGGTCGTTGTGAAGTTCGGGGTCAGCCAGCTGAGCCTCGAGCCCGTGGTATTCAGAGAGGATGTCGTCAACTGCGGAAACCTGATTAGCCATTGAATATTCCTTCAGATTGTGATGGGTGAAATGCTGGTCAGTGCTGTGGTTTTCAATGGAGCGGTACCGTGGCACCGCCCCTTGTGGCTAACCCCAGCTAAAGCATGTCGTCCACATCAACGTCGGCGGCCATTGGCGCAGAAGAAGCCACCTGCATCAGGAATTCCTTGTTATTTCGGGTCTTCTTCAGCTGCTTAATCAGCAGGTCGATAGCAGCCTGCGACTCCAGCGCGGAGAGGATGCGACGCAGCTTGTGCATAATGCGCGCCTCCTCGGTGCTGAGCAGCAGCTCATCCTTACGAGTACCCGACGGGTTGACATCCACTGCCGGGAACACGCGGCGCTCGGAGATTTTACGGTCGAGCTTCAGCTCAGCGTTACCGGTGCCCTTGAACTCCTCGAAGATAACGGTGTCACCTGCGGAACCGGTCTCCACCATCGCGGTGGCGATGATGGTGAGGCTGCCACCTTCTTCGATGTTTCGAGCAGCACCCAAGAAGCGCTTCGGTGGGTACAGAGCGTTGGAGTCGACACCACCGGAGAGGATTCGTCCCGATGCCGGCGAAGAGTTGTTGTACGCACGTCCAAGGCGGGTAATGGAGTCCAGCAGTACGACGACGTCCTGCCCCTGTTCCACCAGACGCTTTGCGCGCTCGATAGCCAACTCGGCCACTGCTGTGTGATCTGACGGCGGGCGATCGAAGGTGGAGGCAATGACCTCGCCACGGACACTGCGCTGCATGTCGGTGACTTCCTCCGGGCGCTCGTCGACAAGCACGACCATCATGTAGCACTCGGGGTTGTTAGTCGCGATAGCGTTCGCGATGTTCTGCAGAATCGTGGTCTTACCAGCCTTTGGCGGCGAAACGATGAGCGCACGCTGCCCCTTACCAATCGGCATAATCAGGTCGATGACGCGAGTGGTGAGGATCTTCTGCTCGGTCTCCAGACGCAGACGACGGTTCGGGTACAGCGGAGTGAGCTTAGCGAAGTTCGGGCGCTGCTTTGCCTGCTCCGGATCGAGGCCGTTTACGGTTTCGACCTTGACCAACGGATTGTACTTGCGGCGATTACGGCCGTTGCCATGAGTGACCTGGCCCGAGCCATTCTCCCGCGGCATGCGGACTTGACCGGTGACGGCATCGCCCTTGCGCAGGCCGTATTTACGAACCATTTGCGCGGACACCAGCACATCGTTAGAGCCCGGCAGGTAACCGGACGTGCGCACGAATGCGGTCTTGTTGTCTAGCACATCGACGATGCCCGCCACCGGCTGGAGAACGTCATCCTCGCGGATCTCGTCCTGACCGCCGTGTCCCCCACCGTTGTTATCGCGTCCGCGACGGTCGCGGCGATTGCGACGGTTACGGCGGTTACGGTTGCCACGACCTTCATCGTCATGGTTGTTGCGGTCGTTATTTCGATTGTTGTTGCGACCACGACGGTTGTTGCGATTGCCACGACCGTCATCGTCGTTGTCACGGTCGTGGTTGTTGCGATCGTTGCGGTTATTGCGGTCGTTGCGATCACCGCGATCATTGCGGTTGTCTCGCTCGTCGCGATTGTCGTTACGTTCACCGCGGTTCTTACCGCTACCGGAATCGTTGCGGTTATCGTCGCGGCTTTCGTCCTGATTTTCCTGCTCGCGCTGACGAGCACGGTTACGACGATTTCGACGCTGCTGAGAGCGGGACATCTCGTCGCGACCATCCGCGTTGGCGTCGTCACGCTTGTCGTTGCCCTTGTCGCTCTTGTCGGCGCTCTTGCTGGAATCCCTGTCCGCGCTTTCCGACGGCGATTCCTTGGCATCCTTCACCTTGGAGCCGGTATCCGCAGCCCCAGCCGCAGCCTTCTTCGCGCGGGATTTCCGAGCAGGCGCGGAACCAGCAGCCGGGGCACCATTCTTGATGGCCTCAATCAGCTCATGCTTGCGCATGGCGGAGATGCCGCGAATGCCCTTGCTGGAAGCGATTTCACGCAGTTCTGCCATTCGGAGGGCCGCAAGATTCTCTGGGCCGCCTGCCGTGGCAGTGGTGTCCGTATCGGTCACGGATGTCCTTTCATCGACCTTCCCTGCAGTCACTCTCTACAGGGGCTATGTCATTGACACTTTTTCGTTCTTACTGCCCGCCAACGCGTGTGCTCCGCCGTCGAACCTTTACCACGGGCGGAAAATATCCGCAGCGGGCGGGAAATTATCGAAAAAGTCAGGCAAAAGGCCTCGACGTTGAAACTAAACCGAGGCATCTTGCCTACATTATTTCCGCATCTCAAACCCGAGCGTCCGGGTTGAAGATAGTTAGGAAATTTTAGGTCCACAGCACCGCAAGACTATGTAGTCGCACTACTGATTTATGTGTTTTCAATGTCACGTTGCACCATCGCGTTGTGTGAGCAACAGCGAAGGTCAACGGCATGCGGAGTACATGAAGAAGTACGTATCTAACCGCGTATCGAAAACGACCTATTGCCCAAGGATAGTCACCAAATAGTCAGGTAGCAACACTAGTTCTCACCTGCGTTTCGCTAGGTCGCGCGGCTGCGAGTCGGTACTGTAGAGCTCATGCGCAGTACGATGCCTCATATTCCTCTCAATATCGCTCAGATTGTGGAATACGGTCGCACCATTCACGGTCGGACTCCGGTGACCTCCTGGAACAGTGACGGACCCGAGACCACCACTTTTGCCGCCATCGCCGCGCGCGCAAGTGCGCTCGCACATGCACTTCGCGATGAGCTCGGTATCGACGGCGACCAACGCATCGCTACCCTGATGTACAACTGCACCGAACACTTCGAGGTCTTCCTCGGCGTTGCCTCCATGGGCGCAGTATTCCAGCCGCTGAACAAGCAGCTCATGCCGGATCAGATTGTGCACATTGTCAATCACGCCGATGACCAGGTCATTATCGCGGACCAGACCGAGATTGAACTGCTCGCCGAAGTTCTTCCGTACTGCCCGCGCGTCCGCGCTGTCATCATTATCGGTATCGGAGATCTGTCCGACGTGGCCGAGCATCTGCCAGATGGCATCCCGTGGTACTCCTACGAATCACTCATCGACGGGCGCCCTAGCCGCTTCGACTGGCCTGAGCTCGACGAAAACTCCGGCGCAGCCATGTGCTACTCGACGGGTACCGAGGGCGCACCTAAAGGTGTCGTCTACAGCCACCGCTCGCTGTACTTGCACAGCCTGAATATGCGCACCACTGACTCCTTTGCAATTTCGCACGGAAACCCGTGGCTGTGCTGTGTGCCCATTTATCACGTCCTGTCCTGGGGCGTGCCGCTGGCCTCTTTCATGTGCGGGGCATCGCTGATTTTCCCCGGCGCGGACCTCTCCGCGCCGCGTCTGGCAGAAATCATCGAAACCTCAATGCCGCGCGTAGCTCAGGGCGTGCCGACGCTGTGGATTAACCTCATGGCGCACTACCTCAGCAATCCTCCGAAACGCATGAGTCTGCAGGAGATTTTCTCGGGCGGGTCCCCTGTTCCACCTGCGCTGATTCGACTATGGGAAGAGCGTTACGGTGTCGACGTCATCCACTTCTGGGGTATGACCGAGACTTCGCCTATCGGTACCGTGGCACGCCCTCCGTACGGCGCCTCCGGTGAGGCCCGCGAACGATACCGTGTCAGCCAAGGGCGTTTCCCGGACCTCATGCAATTCCGCATTGTTGATGACAACGACCGCGTGCTCGACCTGCATGACCGCAACCAGGGGGAGCTGCAGGTGCGCGGCAACACGGTCACCGGAGGCTACTACAGCTCTCCGGAGGCTCAAGCTGGAGGCACCGCTCACTTCTTCCGCGGTGCGGAGGTCGACGAGGCTAGCGAACAGTTCACCGAGGACGGCTGGCTACGCACTGGCGATGTCGGCTCGATTACGCACGACGGCTACCTGACTATTCATGATCGTGCTCGCGATGTCATTCGCTCTGGTGGCGAGTGGATCTACTCCGCCCAGCTGGAGAACTTCGTAATGGAAAGCACACAGGTACTCGAGTGCGCGATTATCGGCATGCCAGATAAAAAGTGGGGTGAGCGCCCGCTGGCCATTACGGTGCTGATGCCGGAAGTTGAACCAAGCAAGGAGACCGCTGAAATGCTCCGCGATGAGCTGCGGCCAAAGCTGCCGAAGTGGATGCTGCCGGAGTACTGGGCCTTCGTGGACTCAATCGATAAGACCTCAGTGGGCAAGTTCGACAAGAAAGACCTGCGCTCGCACTTGAGCGCAGGTCAGTACAGCATCGTGAAGTTGAAGGGGCCGGGCGAAAAGTAGGTGGCAGGCTAAGCCACCGACTCGGCAGCTGTCCGCAGTAACGGCTTAGCCGTCGACCACGACCTTAACCGGCTCGCCGATTCCCAGCTCCATGACCTTGATGCCAGCCTCGCGGGCATCATCCAAGATTTTCTCATCCACTGCAGTAGTTCCCAGAACCATACAGGTCGGGCCAGCGCCCGAGAGGAATGCCGCGTAGCCACGGTTGCGCAGGCGGTTGACCCACTCTGCGGTCACCGGCAGCACGTCGGAGCGGTACGGCTGGTGCAGGCGATCTCGCGTTCCCTCCCACAGCAGTTCCGGGTGGGACTGCAGCGCTGCGGTCATAACAGCAGTACGGGAGACATTGAAACGAGCGTCGACATGCGAAACATCGCTCGGCAGCACCTGACGGACCGCATTCGTGGAGGCGTGAAATGCCGGTACGAGTGCAGTCGCCTGAATGGATTCATGCACCGGAATGCTCACTGCTCGGTACTGAGGTGCGGTGCGACCATCGACAGGCTTGTCAGTCCAGCTGACCACTGCTCCGCCGAGGACGGATGCGCCAGCGTTATCCGGGTGGCCCTCGAAGACCGAGGATTCCTGGATTACCTGGTCGTCGGTAAGCGGGAAGCCGGCCAGACCGTTAGCTGCAGCGACACCAGCGACGGCGGCTGCTGCGGAAGAGCCCAGGCCGCGCGACTGCGGAATGGTGTTATGGCAAATAACCTTCAGCCCCGGCGCCTCGACACCTGCGGCGCGAAGGCCCGCGCGAATCGCGCGCACTACCAGATTAGACTCGTTGCGCGGCAGGTCGACTTCGCCCTCACCGTGAATCTCAACGACGACACCCGATTCGATGACCTCGACCTCGACAATATCGTAGAGCGCGACGGCCAACCCCAGGGTGTCGAAGCCCGGGCCCAAGTTCGCTGACGAACCTGCAACCGTGACAGTGACCTTCTGCCCCGGGAAAAGCTCCTGTGCCATTTAGATATCCATTCCTTCGATACGAATGACGTTGTTGACGGCCAAAACCGCGTCGTTGGCGCGCAATTCGTCGACCGTTGCTTCCAAATCCTTCTCCAGCGCCTTGTGAGTCACGATGACCAGGCGAGCACCGTTGGCGCCCTCTTCCTGGCGGACGGTGCGCAGAGAGATGTTGTGATCAGAGAAGGTGCGAGCGACATCGGCAAGTACTCCGACGCGATCGTCGACGTGCAGGTCGATGTGGTAGCGGGTGCGAACGTCACCGAAGTCGAGGATCGGCAGGTTAGCGTAGGTGGAATCCCCCGGTGCGCGACCACCGTGGACAATGTTGCGAGCGGCGGCAACAAGGTCACCGAGCACTGCGGAGGCTGTCGGGTTACCACCGGCGCCGTTGCCGTAGAACATCAGGCGACCAGCGGCCTCGGCCTCAATGAATACAGCGTTGAAAGACTCACGCACAGTTGCCAGCGGGTGACGACGTGGAATCAGCGCTGGGTACACGCGGGCGGAAATGGACTCCTTGCCATTCTCGTCCGTGACCCGCTCACAGGTAGCCAGCAGCTTAATGGTGCAGTCTGCGCTCTTGGCGGCTGCGATGTCATCAGCGGTGATCTCGGTAATGCCCTCGCAGTGAACGTCATCAGCAGTCACACGGGTGTGGAATGCCAGGCTGGCCAGAATAGCTGCCTTGGAAGCGGCATCGTGGCCCTCGACGTCTGCAGTCGGGTCGGCCTCGGCATAACCCAGGCGGGTGGCCTCTGCCAGCATCTCGTCGTAGTCCGCACCGGTGGAGTCCATCGCATCAAGGATGAAGTTAGTGGTGCCGTTGACAATGCCCATGACCGTATTGACAGTGTCACCGGCCAGCGAACGGCGCAGCGGGCCGACGACCGGAATAGCTGCAGCCACAGCAGCCTCAAAGAAAAGGTCGACGCCTGAGGAATCGGCAGCCTCAGAGAGCTCCTCGCCGTGAGCTGCGACAAGTGCCTTATTGGCCGTCACGACCGACTTGCCCGCACGCAGTGCCTCCAGCACAACGCGACGTGGGTAATCAATGCCACCGATGACCTCGACTACCAGGTCAACGTCATCGCGCTGGACCAGCGAAAAAGCATCGTCGGTAAGAAGATCCTGATCCACATTCGGACGCGGCTTGGTCTTGTCGCTCACAGCAATACCAACGACCTCGACCGGGCCGCCGATGCGGCGCTCGAAGTCCTCAGCCTTCTCGTTGAGCAGGCGGTAAACCTCAGTACCGACTGTGCCAAGACCTAAAATAGCGACACCAACCTTGTGGCCCTCGCCCTTTCCAGGATTATTCGTTGCGGCAGTCATCGTGGCGTTTCACACTCCAGGCTTAGTAAGTCTTGTACGGTTTCTCGTCTTAATATTTGGGTCACTTGACCATCGCATACCGACACTACTGGTGGTCGCGTCAGCATGTTGTAGCGGCTGGCCATTGCGTAACAGTATGCCCCAGTAGCAGCCAGCGCGAACAGATCACCCTCAACAATGTCGTCCGGGTAGTTCGCGTCATTAATCAGAATGTCTCCCGATTCACAGTGCTTTCCGACGACACGGGTGGGAATCCTGGAACCTGATACTTCGCGATTAACGACGCGACCATCATAGTTCGAGCCGTAAAGCGCCGGACGAATATTGTCGCTCATTCCACCATCGACCGATACATAACGACGGGTCATGCCTTCATCGATGGTCACATCCTTCAAAGTGCCCACTTCGTACACCGTGACCATGGACGGGCCAACGATGGCACGGCCTGGTTCAACAGCCACTGTCGGAGTTTCAATACCGATACGCTGCGCAAGCTTGTCCACAGCAGTGAGGATCTCGTCGGCAAGCGGAGCAACGTCAAGGGGCTGCTCGCCTGCGGTGTATGCAATACCGAAACCGCCACCGAGGTCAAGGGTGTTGAAGTGTTTCGAGATTTCAGTGCCGTGGCGTTCGACGAGCTTTTCCACCAGCGAGAACACGCGCTCGGCCGCGAGAATGAAACCGTCGGAATCGACGATCTGGGAGCCGATGTGACAGTGCAGACCAATCAGGCGCAGATTGTCGTCCTCTTCTACGAGGTTGGCAGCTTCCAGCGCCGAACCGGACGCGAGGGAAAAGCCGAACTTCTGATCCTCGTGCGCGGTAGCGATGAACTCGTGGGTGTGTGCTTCCACACCGGGCTTCACGCGGACGAGCACGTCCTGCACCACGCCTGCTTCAGCCGCCACCTGGGACAGGCGACGCAGCTCCGAACGGGAGTCAAGCACAATCTTGCCGACGCCAGCGGAGATAGCATCGCGCAGCTCTGCGGTGGACTTGTTATTGCCGTGGAAGGTCATGTCCTTGGCTGGGAAGCCCGCAGCAAGAGCGATAGCCATCTCGTTGCCCGAGGCGACATCGAGATGCAGCCCCTCCTCCATTACCCAGCGGGCAATGGTCTTCGACAGGAAAGCCTTGGACGCGTAGTGGACATTCTCCGCGCCGCGGAAGGCCTTGGCCATCGAGCGGCAGCGGGAGCGGAAGTCCTGCTCATCGACGACAAAAACCGGAGTGCCAAATTCTTTGGCAATGTCGACCAGGCTCACGCCGCCAATTTCCACTGAACCGGGATTCTCTTCGTCATCACCCCGACGACGGGCGGTAATTGGCCAGACATGCGCTGGTAGTTCATTAAATTGGGTGGAATCGGGCCGGGTGTAGCCACCCAGCTCGAAACCATTGCCGTCGATAGGCACGAAACAGCTCTCTTTCTCCGTTACCCGGGCGGAGCAACGGGGTGTAGTTTTACGGGCGCGTTCGACTACATGCGCTCAGGTGCGGTAACACCGAGCAGCTGCAGAGCATTGGCCAGCGTCTGGCGGGTAGCCTCAGCCAGGCCGAGACGAGCACGGTGCAGCTCGGATACCTCTTCGTCGGCCTTAGGCAGAATCTGGCAGGTGTCGTAGAAGCGGTGGAAGACACCGGCGAGCTGCTCAGCGTAACGGGCAATACGGTGTGGTTCCCGCAGGTCAGCAGCGGACTTGATGATCGCCGGAAATTCGCCGATAGTGCGGATGAGCTCACCTTCACGGTCCTCTACCAGCAGGGAGAAGTCGGCATCTTCGCTAGTCACACCAGCCTCTTCGGCACGGCGGCCGATTGAGCACAGACGAGCGTGGCCGTACTGGACGTAGTAGACCGGGTTATCGCTGGACTGCGAAGCCCACAGCCCCAGGTCAATATCCAGGCTGGAGTCCACGGAGGAACGGATTAGCGAGTAGCGAGCAGCATCGACACCGATTGCCTCAACCAGGTCGTCCAAGGTCACTACTGTGCCCGCGCGCTTGGACATCCGGACAGCCTTGCCGTCGCGAAGCAAGTTGACCATCTGGCCGATGAGCACCTCGACGCCGTCTGCGTTGTAGCCGAGCGCGGCAGCGGCGGCACGCAGACGTGCGATGTAGCCGTGGTGATCGGCACCCAGCATGTAAATGCACAGGTTGTGGCCGCGGTCGAACTTGTTCTTAACGTATGCGATGTCACCCGCAATGTAGGCTGCATCGCCGTCGGACTTGATGACCACGCGGTCCTTGTCGTCACCGTAATCGGTGGACTTCAGCCACCACGCGCCGTCAGCTTCGTAGAGTTTGCCGTTTTCCTTCAGGGAGTTGACAGCTGCTTCCACCTGACCGGACTCGAACAGCGAATTTTCGTGGAAGTAAACATCGAAATCAGTGCCGAACTCGTGCAGAGACTCCTTGATGTGCTCGAACATCATGTCCACACCGATGGCGCGGAAGTGCTCCTGGACCTCCTCCTCAGAGCCCTCGAGTGCCTGCGGGTTCTTCTCCAGCACAGCAGCAGCAATGTCCTGGATGTACTCTCCGCCGTAGCCATCCTCCGGGGTCGGCTGGTTCCGGGCGGCGGCAACCAGGGAGTCGGAGAAGCGGTCAATCTGGCGACCGTGGTCATTGAAGTAGTACTCGCGGGTGACCTTGGCGCCCGTGGCGGACAGGACACGACCGAGAGCGTCACCGACTGCTGCCCAGCGGGTACCACCCAGGTGGATCGGCCCGGTCGGATTTGCGGAGACAAACTCCAGGTTCACGTCGAGGTTGGAGTTGAAGTCGGCATGACCCCACTTCTCCCCCGCTGCCAAGACGTCCTCGACGATCTTGCCCTGGGCATCGGAGGCCAGGCGGATGTTAATAAAGCCCGGGCCTGCGATGGTTGCTTCATCAATACCTTCAGAAGCGCCGAGTGCTGTGGCAATTTCAGTTGCCAAGTCACGCGGCACCATACCGACACGCTTGCCCAGCTGCATGGCGATATTGGTTGCATAGTCGCCGTGCTCAGGGTTACGCGGACGCTCGACGGTCGGGTTTTCCGGCACGATAGAGACATCGGCATCGTGGGAAGTCAAAACCTCGACGGTGACTTTTCGGACTAGTACAGCAAGATCAGCAGGATTCACGATTGCCTATCCTATTAGGTCAATCGCAGTCGTGGAAACATCAGCCGCCAAAAGATTCATTTGAGGGGCATCTGCAGGTCGTGGAGTCCGACTGCAACTAGCCATTTTCACGATCCAGGCGAATTTGCGTTGAGAACAGATTTAATCCGGGCCTAGGCGTAGCATTCAGGTAGGAAATTATTGCCTTATCCTCAACCCATTTTGGAGCGACCGTGAAAGTAGCACTTTTCGCGACCTGCATCGGGGACATGATGTTTCCGGATGCAGTGAGTGCGACAGCCAGAGTCCTCACGCGGCTCGGATGTGATGTGGTCTTTCCGCCACAGCAAACCTGTTGTGGCCAGATGCACGTCAACACCGGGTACCAGAAGGAAATCCTTCCTCAGCTAGACACCTACGCTGATGCTTTTGCGGATTCCTCGATTGACTACGTTGTCGCCCCGTCCGGTTCCTGCGCCGGCGCCGTTCGCCACCAGCATCCGATGATCGCGGGCCGCTACGGTACCCGTGCCCAAACCCATGCGGCACAGGCCTGCGCGAACAAGACGCTGGATCTCTCCGAGTTCATCACCGATGTCGCTGGTGTGACTGACGTCGGTGCTTACTTCCCCCACTCAGTGACCTACCACTCCACCTGCCACAGCTTGCGGGTGCTCAAAGTGGGTGACCGTCCGTGGCGGCTACTCAGTGCAGTCGATGGAATAGATTTGCGCGAGCTGCCCGGCGCGGCGGAGTGCTGCGGTTTCGGCGGCACCTTCTCGGTGAAGAATGCGGAGACTTCCGCTGCAATGGTTGCCGACAAGACAGCCAATATCCGCGCTACGGAAGCGGAGTTCGTCACCGCTGGCGATGCCTCCTGCTTGCTCAATATCGGTGGTGCGCTGCGTCGCCAGGACTCTGGCGTGCATGCCATCCATATGGCCGAGATTCTGGCCTCCACCAAGGAGACCCCGTTTGATGTGCACAACCGTCAAGAAGCTTCCCTGCGAGGTGAGCAGTAATGGTCGCAATTAACGTCGGCATGCCAGCCCTTCCTCCACGCGCGCCGCACAACGTCGGGCATCTGCGCGGTACGCGCGGGTTCACGGCCGCGGCGCACGAGGAACTCAAGAACACTCGCATGCGCGAAAATGTCGGTCATGCCACGCGTTCGATTCGTAAGAAGCGCGCGCATGTCGTAGCGGAGAAGAATGACTGGGAGCAGCTGCGGCTCGCGGGCAGCCACATTAAGCGCGATGTGATGGCGCGTCTGCCAGAACTGCTGGAGCAGTTCGAAGAGTCAGTGACAAATGCCGGCGGTCACGTCCACTGGGCGCGGGATGCCGCCGAAGCAAACCGCATCATTACGGATTTGGTGAAAGAGACCGGCGAAGAAAAGGTCGTCAAGATTAAGTCGATGGCCACGCAGGAAATCGGCTTGAACGAAGCGCTTGCCGACGCCGGCATCACCGCCCGCGAAACCGACCTGGCGGAACTCATCGTTCAGCTTGCCGACGACATGCCGAGCCACATCCTGGTTCCTGCTATCCATCGCAATCGCGAGGATATCCGCGAGATCTTCCTCAATGGAATCCCCGGAGTCGACCCGGATTTGAAAGCCAATCCAGCCGATCTGGCCGAGGCATCCCGTACGTTCCTGCGCGAGCAGTTTATGGAGGCCAAGGTTGCGATTTCCGGCGCCAACTTCGGTGTGGCCGAAACCGGTACGGTGGCCGTCGTCGAGTCAGAGGGCAATGGCCGCATGTGTCTCACGCTGCCGGAAACACTGATTTCGGTGATGGGTATTGAGAAGCTGCTTCCCACCTTCCGGGACTTGGAAGTCTTCTTGCAGCTGCTGCCACGGTCGTCGACAGGCGAGCGTATGAATCCCTACACCTCCCTGTGGACGGGAACCACGGATGGCGACGGCCCGAAGAATTTCCACATTGTGTTGCTGGACAATGGGCGCTCGGCCACCCTTGCAGATCCGATTGGGCGTGAAGCGCTGAAGTGCATCCGCTGCTCGGCATGCCTGAATATCTGCCCGGTGTACGAGCACGTGGGCGGGCACGCTTACGGTTCGGTCTACCCGGGTCCGATTGGTGCAATTTTGTCCCCACAGCTCACCGGCATGGACTCCTACGATGATCCGAATGCCTCCCTGCCCTATGCATCCTCGCTGTGTGGAGCTTGCTTTGAGGTCTGCCCGGTGCGAATTGACATCCCCGCGGCGCTGCTGGAGCTGCGACACCGTAAGGTCACGGAGCACCGCCCGCCGGTGGAGGGCAAGCTCTTTGCCACGCTCGGGTTCATCATGGGCAATCAGAAGCTGTGGGACATGAGCGCTAAGATGACCTCCCTCGCCCGCGTACTCGGGTTGAAGGACGGCGAGATTCACACCCTGCCACTTTTCCTCAGCGGGTGGTCGGATGTGCGTGATACTCCGATTCCGCCGAAGAAGCCGTTCCGCTCACTGTGGGGTTCGGAGGATTTCTCGGCGCAGCTGTCTCGTGAATCGGCAAATCAGGTTCCGACGAAGATTAATGGGCTGTCGGATGACAACAAGCAGCCCGACACGTCCGGCAAGGAGGCCTAGCGATGTCCCATTCCTCAGCATCCGCGAACATTGCCAAAAGCGAAATCCTCGAGCGTATCCGCAATGCTCAGAAGATCGCCTTCGAAGGCCGTGACTTGGCCTCTGACGCAGGCATCGTCACCGGCGAGCCCGGTACACATTTCAACATCCCCCGCGATTACGAACGCTCCTCCGACCTGACGGCCAAGGAGATCATTTCGCTTGCCGACGAACGCATCGCCGATTACAAAGCCGATGTGCGCCGCTGTGGGAGCTCGGCAACTGAAATCAATGAAGCTGTGAAGAAGGCAATTGCTGATGTCGGGGCTTCATTGATTGGTATTCCCGAAGGCCTAGACCGCGAGTGGGTTGCGGGGTTGGAGTCTGGTGGGGGTAAGGCCACCACCGAGATTCGCGTCGATACAGGTTTCACCGCCGAAGAGCTGGACGAGCTCGACGCGATTGTCACCAGCTCTGCTGTTACCTGCGCCGAGACCGGCACCATTTTTCTGGACGGTTCGGCCACTTCTGGCCGCCGCGCGCTGACCTTGGTGCCGGATATTCACATCTGCGTTGTGCCGGCTTCCACAGTTGTCTACGGCATCCCGGAGGCAATTTCCCGCCTACGCGAGAGTGATCCCACCGCTCCCATCACCATGATTTCGGGACCTTCTGCAACCTCGGACATCGAGCTTGCCCGAGTCGAAGGTGTCCATGGGCCACGCACGCTGATTGTGATTATTGCTGGCCAGTAGCACCAAGGTGAATTGTCATGGGCGACTCGAATTCCTCCGCCAGGCTGTTCCGCTGGAAGAACGGTAACTAAACGTTTCCGCTAGGTGGCCGCTAAAACAAAAATCCCTCAAGCAACCAGGAAAAACCTAATCACTTGAGGGATAGAACGTGCCCCCGAGAGGAGTCGAACCTCCGACCTTCGGTACCGGAAACCGGCGCTCTATCCACTGAGCTACGGGGGCGTGTGGCACAAGTACAACAAGTGCAACGAGAAAAGATGTTACCACTTGGCTGGGGCGATTAGCGAAATGCCCCCGCGCCCCAGCCAAATCTCCACTACGCGGCTTCAGAAACCTGGTCTTCCTCAATAGGACACACCACGGGCACGCCCTCGTCATCGAGTACGCGGGCTCGAATTCCATAGACGCGGGCCAAAAGGTCCGGAGTGAGAACGTCAACAGGACTCCCCTGGGCAACCACGTGGCCGTCGTGAAGCATGACAAGCTCATCGCAGTAGCGGGCGGCGAGATTCAGATCGTGGATTGCGACGAGTGCCAAGGAGCTCCGTGAGGCGACCTCCGCGCGGACGAGCTTTAGGAGTTCCACTTGGTGACGCAGGTCGAGGGCGGAGGTGGGTTCGTCGAGAAGCATGACCTCGGGATCGCGAACAAACATCTGCGCGACCGCGACGAGCTGCCGCTGACCGCCGGAGAGCTCGCCGACGAAGCGGTCGGCGAGGTGCTCAATGCCGACCTTTCGGAGAGCCGCTGCCGTGTGCTCAATCTCGGAGCCGCGCACGCGCAGTCGCCCGGCGCGCCGCCCAGAGACCAGTACCGATTCGAATGCGGTCAGCGAGGCGCTAGCCGGCAGATCCTGCGGCACGTAGCCGACGACATCGCGCAGTTCGGAGCCGACGACCCGCTCATTGTCACGGGTCAGCACAATCTCCCCGGCCATTGGCTTTCGAATCCCCGCCAGCGTGGTCATCAGTGTGGACTTGCCCGCAGCGTTTGGCCCGAGCAAACCCGTCACCGTACCTGGCTTCAGCGTGCGTATTGACGCCCCGCGCAGCACCTTTCGCTTGCCATAGCCTGCAACTACGTCATTGACATCGAGAAATACGCCCATTAGTTCCACACCGTCCTCTTACGCAGAAAAACCAAGCCGACAAAGAATGGGACACCGACGATTGCGGTAATGATGCCAATCGGCACTGCCACACCCGGCACCACCGTGATGGATACCGCATGAGCTGCCGCAAGCAGCGCCGCGCCTGCCGCCATCGATGCCGGGGCAAAGAAGCGCTGTTCTTCACCGACGAGCATGCGTGCAATGTGTGGGCCGACCAGTCCGATGAAGCCGATGATGCCGGCGAAAGCCACTGCGGTTGCTGCCAGCAGCGAGGCTACAATCAGCGTCGCAATGCGCAGCCTATCCACATTGATGCCCACGGCTTTTGCTCGGGCATCGCCAAGCCGCAACACCGTCAGCGCCCACGCATAGCGGATAGTGAACGGAATAGCGATTAGCAGCGCCGCCGCAATGATGCCGTTGGCCACCCAGTTCGCGCGCTGTAGCGAGCCCATCGTCCAGAACACAATCTGCTGGAGCGCCTCGGTAGTCGCGCGGTATTGCAACAGCGCCAACAGCGCTTGGAATAGAAACACCAGACCAATGCCGAGCAGAATCATCGATTCCTTACCCGAGCCGCGCCAAACCGACGCCGCCGCCACAATCCCCACAGCGACGACGGATGATACCCAGGCCACGGCCGCCAGGTTGAACTGCGCATGCGGAATAATCACCCAGCCCAGCACAATCGATGCCGCCCCACCGAACGCCGCTGCAGCCGAGATACCGAGCGTAAACGGCTCCGCCAGAGGGTTATCGAGGATTGTCTGCATCTGTGCACCGGCAAGCGACAGTGCTGCGCCAATCAGCACTGCCATCACCGATGCAGGCAGACGCAGCTTCCACAGCACCGTACGAGTGGTTTCGTCCACATCATTCGGGCTCACGATGCCACGGACGACGTCCCCCACGCTCAGTGCCATTGGCCCCACAATCGTCGCCACCACAAACGCACACACGGCCAGACCCACCAGCACCGCAATGATGGCGATCTTCCGTGCCGAGCGTCGTCGGTACTGTCGCGCAGAGTCGTAGGTCGTGCTTGACGACGGACACTCGTGCTGTTCGGTGGCGGGCTGCGACTCTTGACCTCCACTGCCGTTGGTGGAGGTGGACTCGCGGGGTTCGTCGTCAAGCCCTGACGCAGGAGCGTGCAGATTGGTGTAAGTCATCGGATTCCTTCTTCGATGGTGGAAGATGGGTTACTTGGTCGGCTCCAGCGCGGTGAAGAAGGTGCCGCTGAGTTCGAAGGGCAAGTAGTCCTTGTGGAACTCGGCGAAATCAGCGACCGGGTCGAGGTCAGCGAACTCCTCTGGGTGAATCCACTTGGCGAATTGCTCGAGGGCGAAGACGTTGTACGGCGAGTCGTAGAACTGGTGGAAGGCGGCGTACAGATCGCCCTTCTTCGGCGCGGTTAGGGTGTCAAAGCCCGGCGTCTTCAGCAGGCCTTCCAGAGTGCGCTGTGCGGTCTCTGGGGTGGCGGTGTAGCCGAGTTCGACGTGTGGCAGCACTTCCGGCTTCTTCGGATCGAGCGCCCAAGAACCACCGGTGGCGATGATCTTCTCCGGCTGGACGGACAGGACCTTCTCTGCGGTCACGTCGCCCGATTCGGTGTCGAGGAGGCTGTCTCCGAGATTCTCACCGCCGGCTGCTGTGACAAGATCACCGAGATTGGACTTGTTGACGGTCGAGCAGCAATCCTTGAGACCGGCTGCTCGCCAGACGAAGGTCTTTGGCTTGTCTTCGAGCTTGGCGGCACGTTCGGTAATCTCGTTGACGCGCTTAGTGTAGAAGTCGGTGAACTTCTTGGCATTGTCCTGCTCATCGACGATCTGGCCGAGGAGCTCGACGGACTTGGCGGTATTCTCCAGGGGCTTTTGCCGGAAGTCGGTGAATACGTACTTCAGACCTGCCTGATCGAGCTTGGTGAGGAAACCGGATTGCTCCGCGGCCTTCTTGTGGTCAAGGGTCATGACGACCACGTCTGGGTCGTGGGAGATGAGGTTTTCAACTGTGACATCGCCCTTGGCGATATTGCCGATGGTCGGCATGTCTTTCAGCTCGGGGTTCGTCTCGAAAAGCTTGGTTTCAAACGACGGTGCGCCCGAATGCAAATCGCTGCCCATGGCGACAACGTGGTCACCCGGGTTTTCTTGGTCAAGCATCGCGGTGACAAACATGGCGCGGCCTTCACCGAGCACGACTCGTTCTGGCTGCTTGTCGAAGGTCACAGTGCGACCTGCGACATCAGTGACAGTGAGTTCTCCTTTGTTGTCGGCAGCCTCGTTCGACTCTGCGTCCGCACCGCATGCTGTAGCGACGAAGCTCAGCGCTGCACACCCGATTGCGGCCAGAGTTTTGGTCTTTGGCGCGGTTTTAGCCTTGGCGAAAATATTGACTCTCATGCGTTTCAGTTTCTGCCTTGTTTATTTCTGCGTAATTTTTGGTACTTAGGGTGCACAAAGAGAAGTGAACAGTCACCCCTTTGCTTTAGGCACGCCTTACCTTACAGCTTGAAACGTAGAGAAAAAAGCGCCCTGCTAGTGGTTGTTTTACTAGCAGGGCGTGGAAGTCTTACTTCCTTTCGAGAACCGACTGGAAGCACCTCAGCATCACTTCGCGGTCTTCATTAGCAAGTGGTGAAATAACTTCCTGGCGAACAGTGTCTACATAATCCGGCGCCGCCTCGGCAAACACGTGCCGACCAACGCCTGTTAAGACGACGACATAATCCGAGTCCGGGTCTTCGCCGTGGTCTTCGGTGTGAATAAATCCGCGCTTTTCCAACCTGTTGGTATGCAGCAGCGCGCGGGGATGGTTCCACTTCAGTCGATCACAAATCTTGTCAACATGCAGAATCCCATCCTCTACCTCATGCAGAGCGATGAGCAGGGTAAAGTCCGCGAACGTCAGCCCGGTTCGAGTGCGTAGGCTTCGCTCGATATTGCGCTCTACCTCGCGAAAAGCAGCTACCATCGACTGCCAAAAGAGCTGTTCATCATCACTCAGCCATTCAAATGAGTTCATACTGCTCTAGGCTAATGGTGAGAGCCTCGTAGCGGAGACAAATGGAAAACACTCACAAAAAACTTTTGGCTACTCTGCTTGTCCGTCGACTGAATCGGTGACCGTAGCATTGGCGGTCTCTGCAATCTTATCGAGCACAGCGGAAATCCCCTGATAGTCGATATTTTCACCGAGCACATCAAACAAAACATGGCGCACAAGTTTCACATGGTTCGGCGCCGCCTTCTCAATCACAGTTCGACCGTGTTCAGTAAGCGTGACATCGATACCACGGTTATCGCAGGCGCAGCGTTCCTTAGTTACTAGCCCGCGTCGCTCCATACGAGTAATTTGGTGCGACATTCGGCTGCGGTCCCATTCCAGGGATTCACACAGGGTGCGCATGCGCACTACATTGTCTTCAGCCTCGGAGAGAACAACCAGAACCGAAAAATCTGCAGTGGAAATATCGAGAGAATCTTGCAGCTGAAGATCGATTGACCTGTCAACGGCCCGTTTAGCGTTCAGAATTGAGCGCCATAACCGCTGCTCTTCATCACTTAACCACGGAACATCTTGCATATGTACAGAGCCTACTATCTTGAAACCAAATCCTGAATTATCATAAACTCCGCTCCTGTCACACGATCAAAGCGGGCTTCATCGCACGTCAGGACTAATACCTGCATATCGCGCCCCGCTTTGGCAAGAGCATTATTCATCCGCCGCAAACGGTGTTCGTCTGAATAACCTAATGCATCATCAATAATCACCGGAGCGCCTTGCCCGCCCTCCATGACACCGGCAGCGGCCAAGCGCAGTAGAATGTCCAGCTGCTCCTGCGCTCCACCAGATAGCTCATCGACATCGAACTTGCCATCGGCATTGGACCGTGACTCAACCTGCAAGTCCTCATTCATCGTGAACTGAGTTCCCGCACCGAAAACACCGCCACCGTACTCTTCGAGCTTGCGGAGCAAGGGGTCAGCCAGCGCATTCCGCGATGCCGCGCGTGCCTGTGTCATTACCTCTATGAGAGTCTTGGCGGCAGCTGCACGTCGACGCATTGAATTCCGATCTCGCTGTGTTCGCTCCACTACTCCCTCAGCAGCTGCCAGTTTCTCATTCGCGCTGTCGAAATAGTCCAAGTGCACCCGAATCTCTTGCCGACGCTTTTCCAGCTCAGCCAGGCGATTCTCAACTGCATCCCGTCGCTGCTTAGCGCCCGCGAGCGATGCTTCCACGTCGTCGGCATCCCGCTGCGCTAGTTCCTTCTGGGCCGCAGCCAGTTGCTCTTCTGCCGCCTCATAGTCCTTGCCTCGGTTTTCCACCGCAGCAAAGATCTCGGCATCCGAGGCTTTTTCTCGCGTCGCCGTGAGCGAATCTTCGCGGACCTTCAGGACGGACCGAGCCCCTTCAAGCTCGCTGCTGGCCTTCGTATAGTTGGCGTATGCAGGACGCTTCTCCAGCTTCGACAAGCGCATATCAGCACTGTCGCGCTCCGACTCGGCATCCCTACGCCCCACTGCAGCTTCTTCCAGCCGGGACTTTGCCGATACCAGGTCAATCTCCGTCGGCGCTTCCTCGCCCGCAAGTTCCCGATACCGCTCGCCGTGTAATCGTGCTTCTTCCTTCGCATCGTCCAACTCTGCTGTGAGCTGGTGATACTCCACACCGTCGGACACCGCAGTTATGGATGTCTCCACCTGGAATTTTGCTTTTTCCGCTTCACGACGTCGTGTGTGTGCCTTTTGTGCTTCCGCGACAGAATCAGCGCCTGCCGCCTCAAGCTGTTCTTTGAGCGATGTCTCTGCTTTTTCTAGCTTGCGCTGCTGCGAATCTGAGCCGTCTCCGGGCTGGATAGCAACCGTGACGTCGCCGACTTCGATGGCCAATGGCTTAGTAACCGCACGTTGAACTGTCTCAGCCTCCGGAGCTAGCCCCACTTTCTCGCCGTCGACCGTGACCTCCTGCGCACTGCTAGCCGAGAGCTGCATACTCGGGCTCGATGCCTCCAGCACAGCGGTGGCTGTTGCAACTTCGCGTTCGCAGGTCAACAGTTTTTCCATTACCTCTTCGGTAACGGAATTCCGAGTAATTATCTCCTTGTGCTCTGCCAATTGCGCGCGGAGCGCATCGAGTTTCTCCACTCGCTTCGACAGGGCTTCAACCAAACCGCGCTTCTCTCCCAATGCAACTTCAGCTGCGGCCAGTTCTTCTGCCTTTCGAGCTTCGCGGTACGTGTTTACAACCGCATCGCGATCTTCCTGCGCCTTCTTTAAAGCTGCGACCTCCTTATCGAACGCTTCCTTAAATTCAGCAACTTTCTTCTCTGCGGCAGAATGCTGATCCTTGGCTTCTTGTGCCTGCTGAATGAAAGCTTCGCGCTCTTGCTGAGCCTGTTTAGCTAAGTCCAGCTGCTGCTTCGCCGCTGCAGAGACCTCCTGTGCCTGGGAGACGGCAACCCTGAATTTTTCGAGTTCTTCTAGTGCCTGGCCCCAGTGCTCGACTTCGTTTTGGGCTTCTGGCAACGATGCCCGCTGCGTTTGCTGGCTTTCTTCATTACGAGCAGCTTCCTCATTGAGCGCTTCGAATTCCCGGACCTTTTTCGCCGCTTCGTCGCGCACCTGCTGGGCTTCGGCCAGCTCCTTGTCTACGTCGGTAAGCTGCTTGCGCTCTTTGCCATTTTTTTGGAAATAGTTGCCGTATTCGGCTTCAACGGCTTCAAAAAGGCCTACCTCTTCTGCGGTTTCCGCGCGCTGCCCCGATGCCGACTGCAGTGCGCTAGTGACCTGTGCATAACCGCCCAAGGAGAGGGTCTTTTGTGCTTGCCCCTGTTCAGCAACGAAAACCTGCCACAGGTTCTTGGTATCTGCATTGTGCATTCGGGCGGCCAGCCACTCCTCCGCCTGGTCATCTTTGAGAACCTCGGCTGTCGGAGAGTGGACGGTGACGATTGTGCCGGTGTCCTTGGTGCTACCAAAGATCTTGTCCAGCGTAAATTCGTAGCCGTCAAGCTCCAGCCGGAGCTTAACCTGCGGCTTTTCCTGGCTGGAGTGACTGTTCAGACTAAGCGCTTCGCTTGACTTGGACTTCCATTTTGTCGTCAGTGCAACGTGAATAGCTTTGGCGATTGTCGTCTTACCCGACTCGTTTTCACCGGAAATCACTACCACGCCACGCTCGGCGAGCCCTGTGATTGAGAGTGAATCAATCGCACGTACATTGTGTAATTCGATGTCGTGAAAACGCATGATCTATTCCTTCTCTCCGGCTAGGCGGGCCAGCAAGCGAAGCGCATCAGCTGCTGCGGTGGTTTCAGATTCTGATAGGGGGCTACCACTCTCGGTTCGCCCTTTACTCAAGACCGTTAGTTTTTCTGCAGCTATGAGCGGATAGCCGGTGAGATTGAGATTAGAGATATCCCCTTCGGACGGAACCACCGTTAAATCGGAGCCACTTTCCCGGCGATAAAGTGCAGCGAAAAGCTGTTGGTACTGCTCAAGTCGGTTTTCAAAGGTAGTCGACTCTGACAGTGTCACGGTTCCTCGCAATGAATACTTCACCGCTGTGTCTGTCTTCGCCTCGATACCGTCCAGTTCAGCAAAGAACTCATCGAGGTCTTCCGCGCCAGTGATATCCATGTCGATGGCATGAAAAGCCCACTGCCCCACTCGGTGGGAGGCCACGGTGACTGAGCCTTTTTCGGGGTCGTCCTCTGCGATGTCGACGACTAGCGCATTGCCGGAATCCCGTTCTTTGTCGTCATACGCTGTGGTTTCGTGTGCGCCGGAGAAATAAACTCTGCCAGCATGGTCAAGTTGGCTCGTGGAGTGGGAATCCCCCAGCGCCACATAGTGCAACGCCCCACGGTCAATAGCCTGTTCCAAGCTGGTCAAATCAATGGTGGCTCCCGCATCAGCACCAAAGCCTTCTACTTGGCCGTGTGCGACCATCACTCGGATTCCATCGGCCGGCTCAAGCTCCGTGGCTATTTCCGCCACGATGTCGTCTGCCGAATACTTGCCGCGTACTGGCACACCGATGAGTTCCACCCCGTCACGGATGGAAATGGGCTGGCTGTCGCGAATTACGTAAACTCCTCGGTCTTCCAAAGATTCGAAAGCGCTACGTCGATAAATGGAAGAAGCATCAAGCGCATCATGGTTGCCGGGCAGGAGATACACCGGCACGGGTAGCTTGGCTATTCGCTCAAGAGCCCGCAAGAACACCTTGTCCGGCAGTGTATTGGAATCGAACACGTCTCCAGCGACGACGATGAACTCAGCGCCCTCGCTGGTCGCCAACTCACCGATGCGGTCGATGGCGTTGAGGCGACTTTCGTGGAACCTAGCTTGGGCTTCACCGCCATCGAGCTCTAGGAACCACCGAGTCATTCCCAGTTGCCAATCTGAGGTGTGAATGAATTTCATGACTAGTGCTCCTTTTGTCCCAGGCTCAGCGATTCCTGCAGATGTTGCCAACAATCTTCCAAATCGGCGACTGCACGAATGGTCTCTCTCGAAATTACGCAGGTTGGCTGCAATGCTTCATGCAGCAAACTACGGTCGGTAACTGTTAGTGGGTCAATAACCTCGAGCGAAGGAACACTGACTCGTTCCAAATCATTGCCCCAGTAGTCGGCTTCGACTGCGAAAAGCTCAGCAACCTTTTTCTGCTCGTTGTCACCGCCATCTTTTCCACCAGCGCCATCCGAGTTCTGGGCGGTTTTATTGGGATCTTCCCGAACCGCACCGCCAAGTCCGAGGCGCTTTGGCGCAGTCCGGTTTCGCAGCTGTGTTAGTTCCTGAAGCCGGCGTTGCAATTCGCGCTGCGGATAATCGCGCAGCTGCAGTAGCGACAGCGGATCGCGGTCGATATCAGCGACAAGTTGAGCGGCAACTGCAACTGTGTGCTTACACACAGGTGCCGGGTCCGGGCAGGTGCATTCGCTGTAAATGTGCTCTTCACCATCGCACAACAGCATTTCCATCTGCTCATACGGCAACTCGCCGTGCTCAAACTCTGTGAAGGCCGACGGATTGTTCACCAACCACCGCAGTACATCGTCAGTTTGTTTCTGCTCCCGCCGTGGGAACCGAATAAAGACTGAGAATGGTTCCGGCTGGCTGCCCTGCACTTCCCCGATGATGTAACCATCCGCGATTCGAAGCCCGAGCACATTGCCGTCGAACCTGTACTTCTCGCCTCTGTGAACACGACCCGAATCGGCGCCACGGATGATGAACTCCCACACCCACCGGGCAAAAGTAGTACGGGGCTCGACCGCCACACGCGCTGAGGTTCCACGTCGCTGCTGCCCGGTAAATGCACCAGCCCAGTCCTGGGTGGCCAGGAGCTTTTCAATCGTCGAGCTGGTTGCTGGCGCGCTTCGCGCCGTAGTCCTTTTACGACCGCGCTTTCCAGAGGGGCCCTTGCCAAACTCGGCAAAGATGACATTGTCGCCCCATGTCACGTCTCCGTCACCGGCCATTAGTACCACCTCTTCTGGACTCTAAACGGTGTCACATTGTTGGGAATCGAATCGTCATCCGAGGTTGCGGAATCCGATGCCGTGGCCTCTGGGTTCACCCCATCGGTCACCGTCCCACCGGACTTTGACTCCGCTGCGTCCATCGATTCACGCAGTGACTGAATCTTGTCCTTGTCCAATTGCCACAGAGACCGCAAACGGTGAAAATCCATCTCCGTCAGCTTGGTTTCGCCAGCACGCACAACTGCATCGGCCAATTCTGCTTTTTCAAAAATCAGCTCGTCGATGCGTTCTTCAAGCGTTCCAACACTGACCAGCTTGTGCACGTGCACGTCTTTACGCTGACCGATGCGGTAGGAACGGTCCGTGGCCTGGTTTTCAACCGCTGGATTCCACCACCTGTCAATGTGAATGACGTGGTTGGCAGCAACCAGGTTGATGCCGACACCCGCTGCGAGAGTCGATAGCAAAATGATTGGCGGACCGTCCGGGGCATTAAACTCTGCCACTACTTTCTCGCGCTGTCCCGGAGTCATTGCCCCCTGAATAAACGGAATGTCCACGCCCAAGCGCTTGCTGAAATGAGGGGCAAGCATCTTGCCAAACTCCACGAACTGCGTGAACACAAGCGCGCGTTCACCGTTTTGCACAATCTCATCGACGAGCTCTTCCAACCGTGCGACCTTGCCCGAGCGATGCTGCCCATGATTGAGCAGCCCCGAGCCGTCGTGCTGGTAGTGCGCTGGGTGGTTGCAAATCTGCTTCAACTTCATGATGCCGCCGAGGATGATGCTCTTTCGCCCGAAGCTGCCAGAACGATTCCGCTTCGAGCGCTTGAGCTTGTCCTCGATATCCTTCACGGCCTCCTGATACAAGAAAGCCTGCTCCGTCGTGAGAGGAACCATCTCCACCTGCTCATTCTTCTTGGGCAGGTCCGGCGCGATAGCTGGATCCGACTTGAGTCGGCGCAGGATAAAAGGTGCTGTAATCGACTGTAATTGCAGCAGCATTTCCGCATTCCCATCACGCTCGATGGGAATCGCAAACTTGTTGCGAAATGCATTCGCTGAGCCCAGCATGCCTGGATTACAGAAATCCATGATGGTGCGCAGTTCGCCCAAGTCATTTTCCACCGGAGTACCAGTCATGGCGATGTTGTGTCGCGAGCCCAGGCTCCGCAGCGCTCTGGATACCTGTGCGTTGGGGTTCTTAATTGCCTGTGCTTCGTCAGCAATCACATGATCCCACTGCACTTGGGCGAGTTCGTTCACATCTCGGGTAGCAACACCATAGGTCGTCACAACAACATCGTGTTTTCCGATAAATTCTTGTAGTTCTCCACCATGAGGGCGGTTTGAACCATGCAGCAGCCCAACCTTAAGCTCTGGAGTGAACTTTGCCGCTTCTGCTGCCCAGTTGCGCAACACACCTGTCGGAACCACCAGCAGCGAAGTCTTGTGCTCTTGAGCCGTAGCATCTGCTTTCCGACGGCAGCGCTCATACTCCAACAGCGCCAGAATTTGCACAGTCTTACCGAGCCCCATGTCATCAGCGAGAATGACACCAAAGCCGCGGTTGGACATATCCGCCAGCCACTCCACACCGCGCTGTTGATACTCCCGCAGCTCACCGACAAAACTCGGTGGCACCTCGACCGACTCTGCGAGGGGCGTGGAACCGTCTGAGTACTTCGACACCAACGCCTTGAGCCAAGAGGGATCCCTGGGGGCGACTGGCACTGCTGCTGGAGCTTGCGACTCCAAGCCACCGTCGAAGACCAGCTCTTTCAGGGTGGCTTGCCCCTTACCGGTTTCCTCCCCGGCCTTGGTCTGCTCCACCAAAAACTTCAGGGCTTCCCTAGCTACCTCTGGGTTCGCGTGCACCCAATGGTCTCGCAGATGCACTAGCCCCGTACTCGATGCAGCGAGCTCACGCATTTCCGCTTCCGTCAGTACGGCATCCCCCACGGCCAGCTTCCACTCGTAATCAACCAGTTGGTCAAATCCGAGTTTCGGTTCCGAACGGCGCCCAGCAGGCCCCGTCGGATCTAACTGGACGACTTCAGTGTGCAACTGCAGGGTAGTCTCCACTGACTTCCAGTTCGGCGGCAGCATCACATCGATATCAACCTTTGCCAGCTGCGAGATGCCATCAGTCATAAGCTCTATCAGCTGCTCTGAGGTCAGCAGCAGATCCAAGCCCGGGTGTCCCGCTGCTTTCGCATATTTGAGCGTTGGGAATGCCTCCTGTGCCGCCAATAGCTGCGGGCGAAGCAGCGACAGCACGGACCGGCGACACATGTCTGGATTCAGGCGCTCCGGAGCTGCGACGCCGATGCGGTAGTACATCCGCAATGGCCATAGAGTCTCATGTTCCACCGCAGCTGAACGAGGATTGAAGCGAGTTACTGAGCCGCCTTCTTCATCCGCTCGATTCCGCAACTCCAACAGCTGCGGAAGATCCACATCCGGCAAGTCTTCCAGCTGGCCTTCAAAACCAACAGGTTCCTGCACCATTAGCTGCAGACGAACATCCTCACCATCGGCCGACAGCCTCCACTTTGCCAGTGACTGCGCCACCCCCGGCGTCGCACGCCCCAGGGACTGAGACTGCAACAACGACCGCACGAAACTCTGCCGCTGTTCTGCCGGTTCATCCAGATCGGCCAGAAGCGCGTTGGTGACCCAATGAAACATCCGATTGATGAAATCCTCAGCCACCGTGGCGCCTCCGTTATCAATCAATACCGGTGGTGTACGAGAAATGACCTGACTCTGCCAAGCAATCTCACTCAGCCCCTCCGACATCCGCCACGTCGGCCACCACTCATTGTCCTCCCATGTCAGCGCCACCAATGCCCGCCCAGAGCGTGCGAAAGCATCCAATCCCTGTACAGCATCCACAAAGAACCGAAGATCCGGCGCCATCGCCGCCGAGGAAACTTCCTCCTGCAATTGCACCAGTGCCGTCACCGCAGCCCATGGCGGGAACACCCATGTGGGTACCGCTTTCTCTACTGCCCGCCCCTTCGGTGTGCGCAGTTTTAGCGTCAGTTGCGCTCGACTCCCCTGGTCCAGCACTGCAAAAAGCCGACGCTGATGCGCCGGGACTTCCAGCAAATCCACGTCCGCAATAATCCGGTGCCCCTCTGGCCGCTCCACCCATAGGTGAAGACCCGAATCATCTTTCCAGACCGCGTGCAGCAGCAACGGCACCGCTGACTTAGCAACTTGGTCCATTACTTCCTCCCCACTGCTTGCTCAGTCATCGCCTGCTCAGTCATCACCGTCTAATCACCCGGCGACTTCGCCACCAGATATTTGTTCAATGAAGATTCTGCCACGCACCCCGGATCAGCTTTTCCACCACACCACAATATTAGCACGCATGTTCGAATTATGTATCTTGCAAAAATTACTCCCCTTCTGCCCAAATACCCCTTTTCCCAGGTAATTTGTCGCACTTAACCGATTTTTAAAAGCTTTTTCAACGCTTCTTATCTTGCAATGCAGCGCATCACATGAAAACGTCGTATAGGCCACAAGAATTAAAAATGTGTGACTCGTGCAATAGTTCTGCCATGGTTCGCATGTGCCAGTAGGCTCCGATGACTGTCGAAGATAGTCCGGAAGCTGAAGCTGTGTTGAATCGCGAACCGCAGGTTCCACCGTGGACGTCGGCCACTTTTTGGCTCGATGCTGCCGCGTCGCTGTGAACGTCGTCAAGCAGACTTGATTAAGCGAAATTGAGTTGTGCGCCGAAAATGCTTTTTGGTGCGCTAGGTAGTGCGCGAGTCCGACTGTACGATTAATAAATAATGAGGAGTTGCCCTGTGGACCAACACACATGGTTCATCATCGCACTAGTCATTTATCTGCTGTTGATGGTCTACATCGGTTGGACCGGATGGAAAAAGACTGCAGAGTATGACGAATACATGATTGGCGGCCGCGGCCTACATCCGTTCGTCGCGGCACTGTCAGCGGGTGCATCGGACATGTCCGGCTGGCTGCTGATGGGTCTGCCCGGCGCGATTTACCTTTCGGGTCTGAACCAGACCTGGATTGCAATCGGCCTGGTCGCAGGCGCATGGCTGAACTGGAAGTTCACCGCACCACGCCTGCGTAGTTACACCAAGATTGCTCGTAACTCGATTACCGTGCCGTCGTTCCTGGAGAATCGTCTGCACGATACGTCGAAGGTGCTGCGCGTTGCCGCAGGCCTGATTATTTTGCTGTTCTTCACCTTCTACGTCTCCTCGGGCATGGTGGCAGGTGGCCGTTACTGGGAGTCGACGTTCGGTGGCAACTACCTCGTCGGCATGCTGTTGGTAGCGGCTATCACTGTCGCGTACACCCTGTTCGGTGGCTTCCTGGCGGTGTCTTACACAGACACGGTGCAGGGCATCATTATGTTCATCGCACTGCTGGCGGTTCCGACTGTCGGCATCATCTACCTAATCAACAATGGCAACTCCGCCTCGGACATCTTCAGCTTTGCTGCTAACAACCCCTACCCGGGCAGCGAGGGACAGCCGGTTGAGGCCTTCTTCGATCCGTTCGCTGGCATTCCGCTAATCACGATTATCGGTCTGCTCGGCTGGGGTCTGGGCTACTTCGGCCAGCCGCACATTATCGTTCGCTTCATGGCTCTGCGTAGTGCAAAGGACGCAACCGAGGGCCGCCGCTGGGGCGTTGGCTGGCAGGCACTGTGCATGCTCGGCTCCGTCCTCGTGGCGCTGACCGCAACTGTTTTCTTCGCTACGAACCCAGATGCTTCGGTCACTGATGCGTCTTCCTACGAGACTATCTTCCTGGACATGACCCGCATCCTGTTCCACCCGCTGATTGCAGGCCTGATTCTGACTGCAGTACTGGCAGCAATCATGTCCACCATTTCCTCGCAGCTGCTGGTGTCTTCCTCCGCGCTAATCGAGGACCTGTTCAAGGCAACGGTCAACAAGTCCCTGCGTCCGAAGACCTACATGGCTCTCTCCCGCGTCGCCGTCGCGCTGATCGCCATCATCGCCGCAATCATCGCTGCTAACCCGAACAGCTCCATTCTGGATCTGGTTGGCTTCGCGTGGGCTGGCTTCGGCTCGGCATTCGGCCCGGTGCTGCTGGCCGCCCTCTACTGGTCGCGCCTGAACACGCCAGGTGCTGCTGCCGGCATGATCACCGGTGCGGTTGTCTCCTTCGCATGGGGCATGAGCTCGCTCAGCGACACTCTCTACGAGATCGTCCCGGGCTTCGCCGCTGCAACTGTCGTGATGATCATCGTCACGCTGGCCACGAAGGAACCGAATGAGAAGATCAAGGAAGAGTTCGACCACGCAGCAAAGCAGGCTCTGGTCTAACGCTTCGATCTAAGCTTGGCCTCCGCTAGCCCCACAGGCTAGCCCCGGCGCATACCTACAAGGGAACCGAAAAAGTATTTTTCGCGCCCAACTAGGTATGCGCCCTTTTTTATTTGCCATCCTAGCCGCCGTCTTGACCGCCGCCTTTGTCTCATCCTTTGCACTTACGCGAGTTCTCGTCACATCCTCCCCCGCTGGGCCGGACGCGGAAGCCGTCGTCAAGCAACTGCGCACTGTGCGCGTCGTCGCAGGCCGCCCCACCGTCACCGGGTACAAGCGCGAGCGCTTCGACGTCTGGGCAGGTTCTGCCGATTGCAATACACGCCATAAAGTGTTGGCGGCGTGGTTCGGGGGCTCTGTATGTTCGCTTGACGACGACTCCCTGCGCGAAATCCCCGACCCTTACACGGGTGACCCGGTGGGGGCGCATGAGGTCGATATCGACCACATTTATCCGTTGGCAGCGGCGTGGGATTTCGGAGCCTACACCTGGGATGCCGAGCGGCGTCGGCGATTTGGCAACGATATCGAGACCAACCTCGTGCCTACGCGAAGCGCAGTCAACCGGGATAAAGGCGATGCCAGCCCGGCCGAATGGCTTCCTGCGGATACGAAGGCGTGTGGCTATTCGCAGCGTTACTTAGCGGTGGCCATTAAATGGGACCTGCCCGTATCTTCGGCAGACTGGACGGCGCTGGCAGCTGCGTGTGGTATCCCCGCGGGGAAAGGCACGAAATAGAGAAAAAGGTGCGAGCACGTTAAGTTAAGGACTGGTCTTAATAAGGAAATATCCAGGCCACTCCTCGCTTGAACGCGAGGCCTACATTCAGTCGTGGAAAGGTAATACGTGCAAAACGTAGTTCTTATGGTTCACGTCCTAGCGGCAATTCTGCTGCTTGGACCGGTGACTGTCGCAATTTCGATGTTCCCGAAGCTCGCGCTTGCAGCCCGCGGCGGAGAGGCTGGAACGGTCGGCTCCGCGCGCACCATGCACGCCATTTCGCGCACCTACGGCATGTGGTCGCTGCTCGTGCCGCTGCTCGGCTTCGGTGTCATGTTCACCGATGTGTCGGCCTACATGAAGTCCGGGGCAATGCACGCCGCAATCCTGCTGGCGATCATCGCCTGGGCACTGCTGTTCTTCCTGATTATTCCGCGTCAGCGTCTGATGATGGCCGGCCTCGGCATCGCTGACGAAGACGAGGATGTCAACGACCCGGAGTTCATCGAACGTCGCAAGAAGGCTGACGAGCTCGACTGGGACAAGCAGAAGGGCCAGCTGGCCATGTTCTCCGGCATCTTCTCCCTGCTGTGGGTTGTCGCCGGCATCCTGATGTTCTTCATCTAGAGCACACGCTCAGACACAATAAAACTGCCGGTGCGCCTGTACGTTTCGGCCCGACTTTTAGGGCTGGGAAGTACATGCGCACCGGCAGTTTTTTTATTTTCTAGGTCAGCGCCACGGACGGTGGTCGCCTGCCCAACAGGTCTAGCGGCGTCCGCCTCGGTAACCACCGCGGCGGTCATCCCGGTCACCACGGTAGCCACTGCGACCGCGTCCGCCACCGCGACGATCGCCACGTTCATCGCGACCGCGACCACGACCGCCGAAACCGTCACCGTCATCGAAGTTTCCACGGTAGCTACCCCGGCCACGTCCGCCACCACGGCGGTCATCGCGGCCACGACCACCACGGTATCCTCCGCGACCGCGGCCGCCATCACGACGATCGCCACGGTAGCCACCACGGCCACCTCGGTAGTCATCGCTGTCGTCGACCGAGGTGCCGTCGTCAAGCTTCAGCCCAATGAGCTGGCCGGAAATGCGGGTATCGGAGAGGTTGTTGATGACTTCTTGCGGCAGGTTGGCCGGCAGTTCGACCAAGGTGTGGTCGCCACGGATGTCGATGTGTCCGAAGTCCTTGGAGGACAGGCCGCCCTCGTTGGCGATGGCGCCCACGATGGCACCCGGGCGAACGTGCTGGCGACGACCGACGCTGATGCGGTAGGTTGCGGTGCCCTCGCGTTCGAATTCGACCAGGTCAGCGCGCTTGTCCTGACCTCGCTCACCACGGGAGCGACCATCGCGGCCACGATTGCGGTCGCGGTCGAAACGATCACGGTCACGATTATTACGACGGCCACGCGGTGGCTCCTTCATCAGGAAGTCGCCCGACTGTGCCTGCGCAGCGATAGCAGCGGCGATATCAACCAGCGGGGTGTCGTGCTCTTCTGCGTACTCCTCGATGAGCTCGCGGAAGACCGGAACCTGCGAATCAGCAAGCGCCTCAGTCAAGTCATCAGCGAACTTCTGCTTGCGAGAGTCGTTGACCTCATCGACGGTCGGCAGCTTCATCTCGTGCAGCTGCGACTTGGTTGCACGCTCAATCGAGCGCAGCAGGCGCCCCTCACGCGGAGTGACAAACAGCAGCGCCTCACCGGAGCGGCCAGCGCGACCGGTACGACCAATGCGGTGGACGTAGGACTCAGTGTCGTGCGGAATGTCGTAGTTGACCACGTGGGAAATGCGGTCAACGTCCAGGCCGCGAGCAGCAACATCGGTTGCCACCAGGATGTCCAGGCGACCGTCCTTGAGCTGATCAATCGTGCGCTCACGCAGAGTCTGCGGGATGTCGCCGTTGATGGCGGCAGCGGAGAATCCGCGGGCACGCAGCTTCTCGGCGAGCTCCTCGGTCTCGTGCTTGGTACGCACGAACATGATCATCGCTTCAAATTCCTCGACCTCGAGGATGCGGGTCAGCGCGTCCAGCTTGTTGCGGTGGCTGACCATCAGGAAGCGCTGGCGAATATTGTCCGCAGTGCGAGTCTGGGACTTGACGGTGATCTCTTCCGGCTCCGTCAGGTACTGCTTGGACAGGCGACGAATCGAAGCCGGCATGGTAGCCGAGAACAGTGCGACCTGCTTGTCATCCGGAGTGTCGGCAAGAATGCGCTCGACATCCTCCTGGAAGCCCATCTGCAGCATCTCATCGGCCTCGTCCAGTACCAGGAAGCGCAGGTCGGAGATGTCCAACGAGCCCTTTTCCAGGTGGTCGATGACACGACCCGGCGTGCCGACGATAATCTGTGCACCTCGACGTAAACCCGACAGCTGCACTCCGTAGGACTGACCACCGTAGATTGGCAGGACCTGAATCTTGCCCAGGTGATCAGCAAACGACTGGAAGGAATCCGCAACCTGCAGTGCCAGCTCACGGGTCGGAGCGAGCACCAGCGCCTGCGGTGCGCGGACGGAGCGATCAATGCGAGCCAGAATCGGCAGCGCGAACGCCGCGGTCTTACCGGTACCAGTCTGAGCCAGGCCGACGACGTCGCGGCCGCTCATCAGAGTCGGGATAGTTGCAGCCTGAATTGGGGACGGAGTCTCAAACCCAACCTTGCGAACTGCATTGACAATGTCATCGGGCAGCTCAAGCTCATCGAAGCCGACGGTGTCGTCGTCGTTGTCGTCTTTGTTCTTTTCGGCCTTCTTCTCGGCCTCGGCAGTCTTTTCTACCTTCTCGGTCTTTTCCTCAGCGGCCTTCTCTTCGACCACCGGTGCTTCCTCGGCCACTACATCCTCGGCCTTCACAATTGCGTCCTCGCGCTGGTTTTCGCGCTGATCCTCACGGTTTTCCTCGACGCTGCCATTCATTTCATTATTAGCCATTTGGGGCTCTTCCTGGGCCTTTTTGCCCGCACACTCAATATTCAACAGTTGATTACTCACAGTTGGGTCGCACATACATGACCCGCCCAATTTACGTTCTAGTTTTCAGTGCTCTCACGTCGGAATTGCGATGACATCGCTTCTCTTGCACATACTTCGAAAAATTGCGCCCAAACCCAATTCAGCTTTTACTTCCGAGGAGGGGCGCCCATCATGCACTATGCACTCTCAAGCGTTTCACCAGCGAATTTATACCGCTGCCAGATTCTCTGCGACATTGTCGTCAGGATTTCACACCGACTGCCCAGACTACGCCACCGTCGGTCAAAAAACCATTTCCCGTCAGCAAGGTCACAACACAAGGTGGTCGATTTCTTGGATGAGGCCCGGCGCTGGGGCCGTCGTCAAGCGAGCACATTGCACCCACTTCGGGGCGCCTATTTTGCAATTTGCCGGGGTGAGGTGGCTAACATTTTCCCTACACGTTTGTACACATATCAGCTATTTTCCGCCGTGGAACACCCACCGTTCGGCGGATTTTTGCAATTTCGCAACGTATAAACCCAAGGTCGCTAGAGAATGTCCAGCAATAACAACGCACCAGAAACGCAGCCGTCTTCGCCCCGGCAGTCCCCGCTAAAACCACATTCTCCCAAGGAGATTTCTGGGAATGGCGAGCAGGAAAATAAGGCACCGTCGAAGCTCTCGGCGATGATTGAGGTTCTCGGATTTCCGGGCTTTATTTTGGCGGGTTCGGCGCTGGCATTCTTCTTCCCCGCCCCGTTTACTCCGCTGACGGACTACATCACGTACTTCCTGATGATCATCATGTTCGCGATGGGCCTCACCCTGACCATTCCGGACTTTAAGCAGGTCGCTAAGCGCCCGTTGGCGATTCTCTTCGGCGTCATTGCGCAGTTTGTCATCATGCCGCTGCTAGCAATTGCCGTGGCTAAAGCTCTCGGACTCAATCCGGCACTCGCCGTCGGCCTGCTGATGCTGGGCTCCGTCCCAGGCGGCACCTCATCGAACGTTATCGCTTACCTGGCACGCGGTGATGTCGCGCTGTCCGTCGCTATGACCAGCGTGTCGACGCTGGTCTCGCCGATTATGACGCCGTTTCTCATGCTCGTGCTTGCCGACGCGCACACGGAGGTCGACGGCCTCGGGATGGCATGGAGCCTCTGCCAGACAGTCCTCCTGCCTGTGGTTGGTGGCCTGATCATTCGCTTTGTGGCCGACTCGTTTATCAATAAAATCCTGCCGATTCTGCCATGGATTTCCATCCTCGGTATCGGCGGCGTGGTCTTCGGTGCCGTGGCCAAGAACGCAGAGAGCCTGGCGAACATTGGCCTGATTGTGTTTGTGGCTGTGATTATCCACAACGTCTTGGGTTACGTACTCGGCTTCTTTGCAGGCCAGCTGGTGGGGATGCCGACTTCGGGCAAGCGCACGGTGGCCGTGGAGGTCGGCACGCAATCCGCGGGTCTGTCCTCCGGTATGGCGGCGAAGTTCTTTACCCCAGAGGCCGCGCTTCCGGGTGCGGTGGCCGCGGTGGTGCACAACATTACTGGCGCTATCTATGTGGCTATTTGCCGAAAGTTGGATGAAGAAAAGGAAGCTAGCAAATCCGCTTCTGCTTAAGCTGTTTTCGCTTCGGCTTCTTTGGCTCCGCTGTTCGATGAGTGGGCTGGTAGAGTCTCGCGCCCGAAGATCCAGCCCACCATTGCGACCAGAGAAATGACACCGCAAACAAAGAAACCGGCCTTGAATCCTGCGGCATCCACGATTGCGCCGACAATCAGCGGGCCGGAGATTGCTCCGAAGTCCTGAGCCATTTGGAAATTGGCGAGCACCTTTCCACCTTGGCGGTTGGCGCCGATGACGTCGGCAAGCACGGCCTGCTGCGATGGATTAATCATGCCAGCGCCAAAGCCCGCAAGGACGGAGAGAATCAGTAGCGGAATGGCGCCGCTGCTAAATCCGATAGCGCCCGTGAACACGCCGTTGATAAATAACCCCGTGATGAGCAGAGGGCGACGGCCGATGCGGTCGGACAAACGACCGGAAAACTGCAGCGCGGTAACATTGCCGAGTGCGAAGGCCGTCAGCGCGAAACCAGCTGTGGCAGTGGCAGCTACTGCCCCATCGCTGCCCGGTTCTGGGGCGCCGACATGGGAAAACGTTGCTGCGGCGAACAGCGGGACAATCGCGACGCGCACGCCGAAGTTCGACCAACCGTTGGCGAAGGCTCCGACTAGTGCGCTTCGGTATGCCGAGTCCCGGATTGCCTCGGAGAACTTCAGCACAGGGGTCGTGCGCTTGGGCACTACGTGGCGAAGGTGCTCCGCACTCAGCGACATGCCGACCACAATCGTTGCCACAATCAGCGCGCCACCGTAGATGAAAAACGGCACCCGCATGCCCCATGCGCCCATCGCAGCACCAATAATTGGGCCAAAGACATTGCCCAACAGGAAGGCTGTGCCGTAGGCGGCCGAGCTCTTACCGCGGATCTCCGGCGGTGAAATCCGCACAATCAGCCCCATTGCCGAGACCGTGAACATCGTCGAACCGATGCCGCCGAGTGCACGAAACGCCAGCAGTTGCCAATAAGTCTGCGCAATACCGACGAGCAAAGTCGAGAGCGCGACAATGCTGATGCCGGTCAGGTACGTGCGTCGATATCCGAGCTTCTCTACCAGTGAGCCCGATGCCGGCGCGAAGATTAGCCGAAAAATGGAGAACGAACTGACCACGAAGCTGGCCGCGAACACACCCACATCGAAGCTGCGTGCGTACTGCGGAAGAATCGGAGCAATCAGCCCGAAGCCCAGCGCAATGATGAACGCGGCGCTGACCAGAATCCAGATCTCTCGCGGAATCGGCTGTTTAGTTCGGTCTAATTCACTCGACTGAGGACCCAGACCTTGTGACTCGCTTCCCACCTCCGATGCAATAGCTGGCTGAGATTCGCACTTTGCTTTACGACGAAGCAGGTCGCGCGAACGGGAAGCTGACAAGGTAACGGTCCTTTCTTGCTCAGTTGACCGATTTCAATAAAAGACTCGACTCTTATACAGCTATGACCTCTTGAATCGGCACCTGTGCTGTGTTTTTATTTAGTGCATTTGAAATCGAAGTTCCCAATGCTCTTGCCACAGGAGGCGGAAATGCATTTCCGACCTGTCTCCAGGCAGCAGTTTTCTTTCCAGAAATTTTCCACTCCGGTGGAAAACCTTGAATTAGAGCTCCCATAGCAACTGTAAGCCGTGGAGGTTGATCCACTGGATCGTCAGCGGCAGGCGGATACTCCGCGATTGACGACCCCTTAACCCCTAGCTTGGCCCATGCTTCTCTTGCACGCGAAGGACCAACATCTGGGCCACCATGCTTCTTAGATCCGCCAACGAGAGTCGGCGCAATTTTATTCGCACGAGCTGCCCAACTTTCCGCTCCTGGCCACCCCTGCGAAGCCATCTCCGCATAAAGCGTTTCACCTACTGTCGGGGCTTCACCTTGCGGTTCAGGCCAGTGGAAAAATGGAGCATACTCCTGTTTCACAGCTACCAACACAAAACGAGGACGGAGTTGCGGAACACCGTGTTCCGAAGCATAAATTAATCGCCAATGTGGTTCATATCCAAGACGATAGAGTTCGTTAAGAACGGACTCTCGGTAATTCTTAAACCGTGGTTGCGACAACCCCTTCACGTTCTCCAAGAGCACTGCTTTCGGGTCGGCCAAAGCAATAATCTCAAGCGCTTTTGGGAAAAGATCTCGCTCGTCATCAGCCCCGAGCTGCTTTCCGGCAATTGAAAACGGTGGGCAAGGCACACCCCCAGCCACTAGATCTACGCCTTTGAAATCCGCTCCGTTTAAGTTGAGGACATCGTCCTCGCGAACATTCCAACGCTGTTTTGCTGCAACGAGATCGTTGTCCCTATTCAAACGCAGCGTATTACAGGCATCTCGGTCGTTCTCTACTGTGCATACATGATAGAAACCGGCTTGCTCAAGCCCCAAAGCTTGGCCACCAGCACCGGCGCAAATCTCTAGCGATGTGAATCCACTCATCTCTAACGCCACCTCCTACATCGCCAACCAATGGTTCTTCGAACTGGAAGCTACCCGATGCTCAGGATCCACCACGAGACATAATTCGAACATCCATTCGATACCGTGCTTAATAACGCTTTCTACCCTACTACCCCGACTGATTTTACGGTCAACAAACCCGATCAGAATGAAATAGGTGCCTGTACCACCGGGTCAGTGCTCGTAGCTACTCGCCAAGACTGACCGTCAATTTCCACAGCGCCCCGCCCCCGATGAGAATCAGTAACCGACACAACTCTCAGCGCAATCAACTCATCGGAACGCAGTTTCACACCAGCCAACTGCTCCGCGATTTCCATCTGCCGCATATACTTTCCGGTTAAGATAATTATGCCCTCAGCTGCCAGAGCTGTACGCGCACCACCATTGCCACGCACACGCTTCATGTAGTCGCGCTGTTTCGCCACCGTTGCAATATCTTCTCGATTGATGACCAATCCGAGCGCCTGCCGGAAAAACTCGTTAACTCGCTTTTGCCCAGATCGATTGGCGAAGATCTTCTCACGAGCACTTTCCGGCAAATGAAGCAATCGATTTATGGGCAGCGGAGCGTCATCAAAGATCCAATCAATTCCAGATCGAGCTGACCGAGTAAACGTCCGCTTCCGATCACGATTCCCACCTTTCGTCAATTTGTCCGACGAAGCTCGCTCAACACAAACACTGAAACAGGAATCCTCATCAGAGGAATGCAGTCCAATAATAATCTCGTTTTCGGCTTCTACCGGGATCATCCACGACCCCTTATTCATGGAAAACTTGCAGTCTACGTCGATTCCAGCGATCCGATAATCAAGATGTTTCTGTATGCCGTCATCGATGATCTCCGCAAACTCATGACGGATAGCGATTTCGATCAATGTTCCAAAATGGGTCTTCTCAGTCTTGTAAAGCTGTTCCCAGCGGTAACGTCCTGTTTTCTGGCCGTTATATAGCAAGTAATAGGTTTCCCTAAAAACCTTTGCAAACCGATCCCCTTCTGGATCCGCATCACGAATTAGTGCCTTGACCTTTTCGACCTCCGAATCGGCAGCACTGGTTATCTTTTGCATAGTTAAGGACCTTAAGCCACAAACCCCCTACCCCGCCACCATGGCGGAATAGGGGGTTAAACGGAGCGTCGTAAAGCGAACGCCCTATCTACGAGACTGCGGTGACCTGATTAGAACAGGCTCGGCAGGTTCGCCTGCGAGGAAATGCTGTCGGCTGCCTGTGTTGCCTGAGCGGTCGCACCAGACAGCTCCGGGATCGGCAGCTCCGGGAGAGCTGGGCTCTCCGAGATGATGTCAGCAATTTCCGGTGGGACCTCAACGCCCTCTGGGAGCAGCTCGCCAATCGGCCCCAGATCCGGCTCTTCCTGCGGGACGTGCTGGTTGGTGTACTGGACGTCCTCGTCAATCGTGCGGAACTCAGACTGCGGTTCAGTGGAAGTCTCTACCTTGAAGCGCTCGTTAACCTGGCCGTCTGGGATGTCGTACTGCTCTTCAAGAGCAACGTCAATCGGCTGGAAGCGGCTCAGCGGGCCAATACCCATGGAGTTAACGCCGATGGCCTCGCGAGTCTCTGGGTTGTAGGCGTTTCCGCCCGAATCGCCGTGGTCAATCGGAGCGATGGCCCAGACACCGTTGCGGACACGGAAGACCTGGAAGCCGCAACCGCGGCCAGTACGGGAACCGTCAGTGCACACGGGCTCACCGAAGTTGTCGACGGAGATCTCCATCGGGTCGAGAGTGCGCTTGTCCTCGATACCGACGATTTGAACCGGCTCGCCATGGACGTTGCCGAACTCATCCACAGAGTGGGACATAGAGGTGGTCTTGATGTCGTCCTGAACCTCAATGATGCCGTAGTCACCGCTATTGAAGAGCTCGTTGAAGAACTCCGGCATAGTGGTGTTTTCGTCGAAGTCGCTCTCTTCCGGCATGACATCGGTGCCCATGTAGTCCTTGTTGACCAGCTTGTCGCCATCCTTGGTTGGGATGAAGAACTGGCCGGTGACCTCTTCACCAGTATCCAGATCCTTCGCCACAACACAGTGACCGGCAGTCATGATGACACGATGCGAAACGCCATTCTGATCCACAACGGTGCCAGGAACTCCCAGAGAACACATCGGGGACTGAACATGACGTCCGTCGATGTTCTTGCTGCTCGGGAACGGCATTCGCAACGGCGAGCCCGGGCCGATGACAACATCCGAGTTTGCCGGTGCAGCCTCAGCTACCGCGATTCCGGGCACAAAGCCACCTACAGCTACCGACAGTGCAGCCGTGAGTGTGGCGACCTTCTTCGAACTGGCCATAGTGTGCGCTACTCCATTTCTGTACAGAAAACTTGTCCCACTCAGTGTATTAGGGACACCTTTACAAAGCTCTCCAAAAATGAAACCTAGGGTGAAATTCTCAGTCGAGGAACCGGTGATTCGCCTTCATTTCACACTCATTAGACATCAAAAAGTTTGCTCAACAGCAATGCAAGAGCCAGAACCATCCGCCTTGGATGATTCTGGCTCTCTTAACGGTTCGGGGGTGATTTTTGTCAGATTCTCAGACTGGTGCTAGCTCTCAAAGCTTGGAAGCTGAATTTCTGCCAACTGAGGCGACTCAGACAGATGTGACAATTGTGGTAATTGGGGCGATTGTGGCAGCTCAGGGACTTGCGGTAACTGTGGCAGCTGGTCCACGAGATCGACTAGCTGCGGTACAGAACCTTCCTGTGAATCCTGCGAATCCTGCGCCCGGGCATACTCCTGATCCGCCGCCATATCCTCGTTGAGGGTGCGATAGGTGGAGTCGCGCTGAGCCGTGGAATCCGATACCTCAAAGTGGTCGTTTACTTGACCGTCGGGAATACCGTAGGCCTCCTGGATGGCAATATCCGCGGGCATCACACGCGAGACCGGACCGAAGGTCATCGAATTCACGCCAATAACTTCATTTGTGGTCGGGTCGTAGGCATTTCCGCCAGAGTCACCGTGATCAACGCCAATACCAACCGTCCAGATGCCGTTTCGAGCTCGGAATACCTGATATCCACAGGCTCGTCCGGTGCGCATACCGTCCTTGCAGATAGGCTTGCCAAGATTATCGAAGGAGACTTCGCCACGCGGCAGGTCTTCATTGTCCTGAATGCCAGTCATCACTACCGGCTCCCCGTAGCTCTGACCATTTTCATCAATGGAGTAACTTGCACCGGTAGTCTCTACGTCCGGATCCAGGTTGATTATTCCGTAGTCCGCGCCATTAAAGCCTGCCGGCAACGACTCCAGTCCGGCATCTTCCTGCGGCAATTCCCAACGATGGGCACCTGCGGTACCAATGCGCTTATCACCTTCAGTGGTTGGCACATACACCTCACCAGTGACGATTGGCAGACCTATATCCGGAGCATCATTCAGGCAGTGCCCTGCGGTTAACATGACCCGATGCTTCTCCCCGTTGCGGTCCGTCACCGTCCCCGGAACACCCGCCGAACACATCGGCGAGTTGATATTTCGATACCCATCCCACGGACTTCCCTCCATGGGGGTTCGAATCGGGTCACCCGGACCAACCACGACAGCATGTGCAGCGACCGGGGCCACCAAGGACAAAAGTGCTGCGAAAGCCGCTACCGCCAGTCGACTTCTTGCGTGCTTCATTGAGACGAATCTTTCAAATGTTTAGTTTTCCTTTAGGGCCACCACTCACACTAATCCACCACCCCACCCCCAGAAATAGTGTTTTCTCAGACTCTTGGGCTTTTACAAAAGTCGTTATCGAATCGTTTCCACAACCCCACGCGTCCCTGCAATAACACCAGACACCTAGCCAATTGACTACCCCCACTTGGGTAGCCCACTGATGCTAATCTTATTTCGCACACGCGTTCTATACGTTCGAAAATATGAGTCCGGGGTGTTCGATAATTTGTGAGCCATGAGTACAACAAACGAGTTTCCCATTCACCGTCGCCTAGCCCTTCCCCCGCTATCCGCTACCTACCGTGCAGAATGTTTCGAAGACCTCGCCCTCATCCGCACAATCCTCTGCCACCCCACCATCGGCCGTAGGCATTCGCCCGGCGCGCTGGATCACTCCTTCTCGCTTTCCGACGGGCCTGTGGTCACCGTCCGAGCGTCACGGATAGCGCTTCCTCGCGCACTGGTCTCTCAGCTTGCCGACGTGCACGCGGAATACTTCGTCCTGAAGGATGAGCCCATGTTCATGTACTCCGTTTCCGTCAAGGTGGAATCCTCATCGGAGGTAGTCCTCCGCGGAATTGGCGGTTCGAATCGGACACGGGAAGAAAACCGCCGACGCACTCGGGCTGTAGCCGAGGCTCTCCATCGTGCGCAGGACTGCAGCAAGATACACGAAAACGGCACTGACCTCGCACTCCCCGGGCGCCGTTATAGTTGGATCGGCACCAGGGACGCGCGGCCACTGCCGTGTCCTAGCGAGCTCTTTTCTTCTCGCTCATCAGCGGCTTAGCACTAGTCACAGCACTGCCGCAGTATAGCTACTCGCTGTCGTCGCCTTCTTCGTCGTCCTCGTCGTCATAGTCGCCATCGTCGTAGAGGTCATCATCGTCCTCGTCGTCATCATCCTCGTCCAAGGAGGCAACGTGATCAGAGTAGATGTACTCTGCATACCCGTCATCGACGGGTGCCAGCTGATCTTCCCATTCCTCTGCGCGGTCTACTACGAGCGCAAGGACATCCATCAGCTTGTCAAAGTCCTTGAAGGTGCCCAGTGTCAGAACCTCATTGCGCAAGGTCTGGATATCAGAGTAGAGGTCAGCGAACATCTTGCGACGGTCATCATCGGTGAGAACCGTTTCGGTGTCCGAGTCCCAGAACTCCGCGATGGCCTGGTCGACGATGTCGTCCAAGTTCGCGTCCTGGGAGATGAAGCGGACGTGTGCGCTGGGCTCGTTGTTGTGGGCAGTTACCAAAACCTGCACCAACGAGGAGGTACCAACTTCGGAGGTAACCAGAGTTGCCTCTTCGGGGTCCTGTTCAAACTCCAGGTCAGCAATGCGGTCATCGTCGCCATCGAGCAGAGTGCGAAGCAGGCCAACAACCTGGTCAGTAGCTACATGGTGAACGACTGCTGCGACGGCGTCTTCGACGGAGAATACAGCGGAGACCAGAACAGCTTCGAACTCGTCGTCCTCATCATCCACATCGGCAGCGGCTACGTAAACTTCGGCAGCCGGGATGTCCTCATCAATGGTGACGAACTGAACCTCCAGGTCAGAGGTAATGGGAACGAAGAGGGTGTCATCGTTGACACGACTTTCAATGCCCTCGCGGTCCAGTGCCGCAGCAATCTGCTCGAAAAAGCTCATGGGTGGAATCCTCCCTTGAAAGATAATTGGCCTCTACCCGCAGCCAATCGTAGCGACAAACGCGCAATCATGGGGCGGCTCATGCCCCCCGACAATTGTTGCGAAAGATCACGCCGGCAGTGCGCGTGCTACATCAAAGCCGCCAACGCGGCCGGTTGAGGGGCAGGCCGCCAGCTGTCGATTCTCGAAAACAGAGCGCTCAGTAGCGTGCCCAGAGCTGATGGCGTTCCTCACGCGAACGTTTCGGACACGAGACACACAGATCGGCGTCTGGGCTGTGATAAATCATGCAGCAAGTAGCTCTCTCCAGGTGAGTAACTACATCGAAGTCCGGTTCTTCTCCCGATTCAGCAGCGGCTTCATCCCAGGGGCGCACCTCGCCTCCACAGGAATCCATGAAACGAGGAAGAGGGACCTTATGTACTCGCTGTATTCCCTCAACGACATGTTTGCCAATAAGCGCTCCGCGCCAGGGCTCCATCAGCTCATTACCGGCGGATATTGCGGCATTAGCTACGGCATCGGCAGCCACGGCCCAAAGAGGAGCAGGCTTGATTTCCCCGACTTCTCCAACAACCTGAGCCAACGGCTCCAAGAAATGGGCCAGTGCTTCGCCGGAATCCTTCAGCTCATCCGCATCCTCAGCAGAAATGCTTTCAAACTGTTGAGCTTGGAACCCGACCCAATAGTCATCTCGGAGAAATGTGAACCAAGAAGACCACTGCCACACTGGAACTCGATCGGAAACCAACACGCATGCCAGCGATGGCCCTACCAATGCTCCGCACATGGACCACCACCACAACTGGGCCTGGAAACGGGTATCCACCTCAACCTCGGGCATGGGAAACAGCCTTCTCCCGGCCTCAATTCCGGCGGCTACCGCTTCGGTAGAAAGGTGCCACTCCGCAGCGCCGTCGTGAGGCATGACATCTGCGGAAAACCGAGGAAAGTCCGCCAAAAGCTGGGAGTACTCGGGAGCCAATGCGGCACCCCGCATGACATCGTTCACCAGTCTCACCCTTCTATCCGCTGTGGTAGTCGCCGTACACCTGTCTATTTTTCCACCGACTACGGAATTTCCCCACAGCTCAGTAGTGTTTATATGGGCATATGGCTCTCAACGGACCCGTTTAGGAGGTCTACTACTTTGTTCCAAAAGACGAAGAAGGATTCAACTCGCACAGTAACTGATGCAGTGAACTCAACCCCCGAAGCAATCGAACGTGATGCCGGAAAACTGGGAACTCTTCTTATCCAAACCCTGGATAAGACCATGAGCTGGCAGTCATCTGCCATCACCGGGTACGTCAGTTCCTTGCACAAGCGCAAAAAAGATGAAACTCCGGCGCAGGTACAGGAACGTATTGATTCCCACTACCTGAACCTGGTCACCGGCACCGGTGGTGCAGCTGGCGGCAGCGCGGTTCTTCCCGGCGTCGGCATGATTACGGGCTTGGCTGCAGTTACCGGTGAATCGCTGCTGTTCCTGGAAGCATCCGCCTGGTACACACTGGCCTCAGCAACCCTGCGCGATATTGACATCACCGATCCACAACGCCGTCGCACGCTCATTCTTGCGGCCATGAGTGGTTCTGAGGGGACAGCTATTATGGCTTCTCTGCTTGGCGAGGAATCGCTGCGGAAGCAGACCAAAACTTCCGTAAATTCTCTACTGCCACGGCTTGGTGTTCCGCAGCTGGGTGCAGCAAACCGTCTGCTAATTCGCGAGGCACGCAAGCGCTTGATGAAGAACGCTCGTCTGGCCATCATCGGTAAGATTTTGCCATTTGGAATTGGCGCCGTGGTTGGAGCCTCCGCAAACCGCAAGCTCGGTGGCATTCTTATCAGCTCCACTCGCGCATCTCTGGGCCCACTTCCCCAGGATTGGTCGGACTTTGAACGAAAGCTACCGGTTAAATCCAACACCTCTGAAGATTCGAAGAAGGACTCAAAGTCATCGAGGTTCTCTATTCCCTCGGCGCTGAAGTGGCCGAAGAAAAAGAAGAATAAGTAGTTCCTCTTACCCCGATTACCCTTCAGCGACGTTTTTCAATGGAAGAGCGGTACCCACCATGGCCCAGAGCAAACCCCTCAGAACCTCTCCCATGAAGTTCTTGTGGAAACAGTCTCTTCACAGGCCACTACCGCTCTATGGTGTCGTTGTTGCAGCGCTAATCGTTGTCGGGGTGGAGTCCGTACTTCCGCTTCTCACTAGAGATGCCATTGATGTGGCAACGGGCTCTTCCGATGGCGGTGTCCCCGCGCGCTTGCTGCCTTCCCTAACTCCCCTGCAGGCAGTCATTTCCGTATTTCTGGCCATCGCGTTAGTACGCTTCATCGCCCAGGTGGGGCGCAGATTCTTCTCCGGCAAACTCTCCATTGATGTTCAGCACGACCTGCGACTAAAAATCCTTCGCTCCCTACAAAACCTCGATGGTCCAGCACAAGACCGAGTCAACACCGGCCAGGTTGTGTCCCGGTCAATTTCCGACCTCCAGGCAGTGTCCGGACTACTGGCGATGTTGCCGTTGACGCTGGGGTCCGTCGTCAAGCTGTTCATCACTATCGGCATCATGCTCGCCCTCTCGCTGCCCCTGACACTGGTTGGCCTCGCCGTGGTGCCAGCGATTGTCTACATTGCAGTGAATTCGCGTGACAAACTCCATGCCGCAACCTGGGCTGCCCAACAGCAAGCAGGCGAGATTGCCGGACAAGTCGAGGAAACCGTTTCCGGCATCCGTGTTGTCAAGGCGTTTGCGCAGGGTGACAACGAAGTTGCGAAGATGGAGCGTAACTCGTCTCTGCTCTATTCCCTCCGCCTGCGAGCGGCAAAACTCAGCGCTCGATTCCAACCGGCGCTGCAGTCGTTGCCGCAACTGTCCCTCGTCGGAAATATCGCGGTCGGTGGCTGGCTAGCGATTCACGGACACATCACCCTAGGCACGTTCGTAGCTTTTGCCACGTATCTCACCAGCCTGACTGCCCTGTCGCGTCTGGTCTCCAACATGGTCATCTCGATACAGCTGACGTCGGCAAGCATCGACCGCATTTCCGATGTCATCGACGCCCGACCAGACAACCCCGAATCCACCGACGCGCTTCCTCTCCCCGACGGCCCCGTTGGCATCAGCTTCAACCACGTCACCCACAGCCGTGGCGGACGCACGCTTATCGACGATGTCTCATTCTCCGTCGCGCCAGGGGCGACCTTAGCGTTGATTGGCCCACCGGGGTCCGGAAAGACTATCGCCACGGAGTTACTCGGCCGTCACTATCTGCCGGATTCGGGAACTATCACTATCGATGCGCCCAGCCACGGCACATCCACAGATACCGCGCGCATTCTCTCCAGCGACGTATATGACGCTATTACTGTCGTTCCGGACACTCCTTATCTATTTGCGGGCACGTTGCGTGAGAACATCGCATTCGCCAATCCCGCGGCGTCCCAGGAAGAGATTATCGCCGCAGCGACCGCCGCCCAGGTCAACTTCGTCGACGACCTGCCTCAGGGGTGGGACACAGCCATCGGCGAGCGCGGGCATAATCTCTCCGGCGGACAAGCTCAACGCGTGGCATTAGCACGGGCATTCCTCGCCCGTCCTCGAATTTTGGTTCTCGATGACGCAACCTCAGCAATCGACGCTGCAACTGAGTTGGAAATCTTCAACGCGCTGACCTCACAGCTGGCGGATACGACTATCGTCATCGTGGCGCATCGATCTTCCACTCTCGAGCAGGCGGACCACATCGCCATTTTCGAAGACGGTGCCGTCACCGGCATTGGAACCAAGGCCGAACTGATTACTTCTCATCCGCGCTTCACCGAGCTGATGGACATCGACCAGAGTGCCTACCCCGAAATCGAAAACCTCGTTCTCGACCCCATCGACAGTGAGGACCCCAGCCCCGAGGAACTCTGGCCCGACGAATCCGCACCAACCTCCGACGACTCCACGTCAGACACCTCTGCGCGGCTTCCCAGAGGCGCCACTTCTCAAATGACCCGCGGGGTTGGCCGAGCCGGAGGCGGTCCAGGTGGACCCGGTGGCCCTGGTGGTCCCGGTGGCCGCGGCGGCGGGCGCGGCGGCGGGCGTGGCGGCATGGGGGCGGCTCTCGCCAATGCCCCTGCGACGCCAGAGCTTCTCGAGCGTGTGCGAAACCTCCCACCCGCTAGCGAAAAACCGCGTGTACCAGCTCGAGCACTCGACAACTCCGAGCCTTTTTCTCTGCGCCGGCTGCTCTCCTACGTCCGCGGCCTATTTATAAGCGTCATTGCGCTGCTCGCCCTCATTGCCGTTGCCGATCTCGCGTTCCCCATGCTCGTGCGCTACGCCATTGACCACGGCATCCGTGAGCACAATGAAGCCGTGTTGTGGGCCTGCGCCGCAGGCGGTTTGGCGACAGTCCTCATCAGCTGGATTGCCGTAGCCACAAATGCTGTTATTACTGCGCGCACTGGTGAGCGGCTGCTCTATGCCCTGCGTGTGCGCTGCTACCGCCACCTGCAGTCGCTTGGCATTAACTACTTCGAGGCCAATCGCTCGGGTGCCATCATGACGAGGATGACAACCGACATCGACGCGCTGTCCTCGTTCCTACAAACGGGATTGGCAGAGGGCGCGATTGCCACGTTCACTCTGCTCGGTGTCTCAGTGCTGTTGCTTGCCACACAGGTGTCACTCGCCGCGGTGGCGTTGGCGACGCTTCCCATCATTGTGGCGGCCACCCTGGTATTCCGCCGAATCTCCTCACGCCTATACAAGGCTGCACGCGAGCAACTTTCCTTGGTCAACGCTGATTTCCAGGAGACCATTGGTGGGCTTCGCGAGATTCAGATGTACCACCGCGTCGCCGATATCGAATCTTCCTTTGCCGAGGGATCCGATAAGTACCGCGCAATTCGTCAGCGAGCACAGCTGGCCGTGGCCTTATTCTTCCCCGGCATCAACTTCGTCTCTGAGTTGGCAACAGCTGCGGTGTTGGCTGTCGGCGCCCAACAGGTTGCTGCGGGAACTACGACACCCGGCGTACTCGTCGCCTTCACGCTGTACCTGGGAATGCTCTTTGGCCCGATTCAGCAGCTGTCCCATGTTTTCGACGGCTACCAGCAGGCGAAGGTCGGTCTCAATCGCATTGGTGACCTCCTACAGACCGCCCCCATGTCAGATCACGGCACTACTGACGTCGCGTCCCGTGCAGCTGCCGGCGACCTGCGCTTAGACAAGGTGACTTTCTCCTACCCCGCCACCAACTCTGAGCACGAACGCCCGCAGGTCCTCGATGCTCTCGATTTGCAGATTCCTGCCGGAGAAACAGTCGCAATTGTCGGATCCACCGGTGCCGGAAAATCAACAATCATTAAGTTGTTTGCCCGTTTTTACGATCCAGTTGACGGTGTGGTGCGAGCCTCTGAAACTGACATCCGCGACTTCCCTCTTAACGATTGGCGACGCACCCTCGGCTATGTTCCCCAAGAATCACACCTATTTTCGGGGACAGTAGCAACAAACATTTCCTACGGTCTGCCGGACAGCAGTCATGCTGAAATTCAGCAAGCCGCGAAGAATGTCGGTGCTCTCAGCACCATTGCCAGCCTGCCCGGCGGCTTCCACCACCCCGTCGGCCCAGATGGCCGAGGACTCTCCTCCGGACAGCGTCAACTCATCGCACTCGCTCGTGCCGAAATGATGCGTCCTGAACTGCTGCTTCTCGACGAGGCCACCGCGACACTCGACCCTGCAACTGAGTCGGCAATCCACGAAGCCACTGACCGTGCGTCGCGTCAACGCTCGGCAATTATTGTGGCCCACCGCCTGGCTACGGCAGCTCGGGCCAATCGGATTTTGGTACTTGACCACGGACGTATTGTCGAGGACGGCTCCCATGAAGAGCTTCTCGCGGCGGGTGGCCAATACGCAGAGCTCTGGAGCAAGTACCATATGGGGAGCGCGACGGTGTAGTAATTCAGAATTTTCGTTATCCTTGAATGACACTTTGACGCTTGCGCTCATTAGAATAAACGTGAGTTAGTAAAACTAAGACGAAAAGAGGCGAGTACCTGCCGTGAGCAGCGACATGAGCTTCGGCCAGAACGAATGGCTGGTCGACGAGATGTACCAGCAATTCCAGAAGGATCCACAATCTGTGGGTCAGGAATGGCGCGAATTCTTCGCAACCCACACCCCGTCCCAAAAGGACGGGGACCTTTCCAACATGGCAAAGCCAGCAGCAGCCACGAAGGAGGAAGCTAAGGCAACCGGACGTCGTGAGTCCAAGGGGGTCGAACCAACCAAGACCCCGAACAAGCCGGCGTCTCCGAAGCCGAAGAAGTCCCCGATGGATGCAGCAGCCAAGGTTTCGGCTGTTGAATCCGGCGAGGAGCCTCTGAAGGGCGTCGCACGGGCTATCGCTAAGAACATGGATGTCTCCCTGGAGATGCCGACTGCTACGTCGGTTCGCGATATGCCGGCCCGTCTGATGTTTGAAAACCGCACCCTGGTTAACAATCATCTGGCACGCGCCCGCGGCGGCAAGATTTCCTTCACCCACATCATTGGTTACGCCATGGTGAAGGCTGTCATGCTCCACCCGGATATGAACAACAACTACAAGGTGGTTGACGGCAAGCCAGTTCTGGTTACCCCGGAACACATTAACCTCGGCCTGGCCATTGATATGCCAGCTAAGGATGGCTCTCGTTCTCTCGTAGTTGCCGCTATCCGTGAGTGTGAGACCCTGACCTTCAAGCAGTTCGTCGACGCCTACGAGGACATCGTCGTTCGTGCTCGCCACGGCAAGCTGACCGGTAAGGACTTCCAGGGTGTCACCATTTCCCTGACCAACCCGGGCGGCATTGGCACTCGTCACTCCGTCCCGCGCCTGACCAAGGGCCAGGGCGCGATTATCGGTGTCGGTTCCATGGATTACCCGGCTGAGTTCGCTGGTGCTTCCGCTGACCGTCTGGCAGAGATGGGCATCGGCAAGCTGGTGACCATCACCTCTACTTACGATCACCGCATTATCCAGGGTGCAGAGTCCGGCGAGTTCCTGCGTACGATGAGCAACCTGCTTGTCGACGACAAGTTCTGGGATCACATCTTCCAGACCATGCGCGTCCCGTACACCCCAATCCGTTGGGCACAGGACCTGCCGAACACGGGTATCGACAAGAACACCCGCGTTATGCGTCTGATTGAGGCCTACCGCTCCCGCGGTCACCTGTTGGCTGACATCGACCCGCTGCGTTCTGACCAGCCGAATACTTCCGCTCCGAACCACGCTGACCTCGATATCGAGGAGCACGGTCTGACCCTGTGGGATCTGGACCGCACCTTCAACGTCGGTGGTTTCGGCGGCAAGGAGACGATGACGCTGCGCGAGGTGCTTTCTCGCCTGCGCAACGCATACTGCCTCAAGGTCGGTTCCGAGTACGCTCACATTCTCGACCGCGAAGAGCGCGAGTGGCTGGAAGAGCGCCTTGAGGGCGGCCAGCCGAAGCCGTCCCACGCTGAGCAGAAGTACATCCTGCAGAAGCTGAACGCCGCCGAGGCATTCGAGAACTTCCTGCAGACCAAGTACGTCGGACAGAAGCGCTTCTCCCTTGAGGGCGCAGAGTCGCTGATTCCGCTGATGGACTCCGCCATCGATACCGCTGCTGGTGCTGACCTCGATGAGGTCGTCATCGGTATGCCACACCGCGGTCGACTGAACGTGCTCGCAAACATCGTCGGCAAGCCACTGCGCCAGATCTTCACCGAGTTCGAAGGCAACATCGACCCGGCACAGGTCGGCGGTTCTGGTGACGTCAAGTACCACCTGGGCACTACTGGCCGTCACATCCAGATGTTCGGCGAAGGCGAGATCGACGTCACCCTGACTGCGAACCCGTCCCACCTCGAAGCCGTCAACCCGGTCGTTGAGGGTCTTGCTCGTGCACGCCAGGACAAGATCAACAAGGGCGAAGAGGGCTACTCCGTCATGCCGCTGCTGCTGCACGGTGACGCTTCCTTCGCCGGCCTGGGCATTGTCCAGGAGACCCTGAACCTCATGTCCCTGCGTGGTTACAAGGTCGGCGGTACCGTCCACATCGTGGTGAACAACCAGATTGGCTTCACCACTTCACCGGACTCCGGTCGCTCCTCCTACTACGCAACCGACATCGCCAAGGCCTACGGCTGCCCGGTCTTCCACGTCAACGGTGACGACCCGGAGGCTGTCGTCTGGGTCGGCCAGCTGGCTGTTGAGTACCGTAACCGCTACGGCAAGGACGTCTTCATCGACCTGGTCTGCTACCGCAAGCGCGGCCACAACGAGGCCGATGACCCGTCCATGACTCAGCCGCTGATGTACAAGATCATCGACGAGAAGGAAAGCGTTCGCGCTCAGTACACCGAGGACCTCATCGGTCGCGGTGATATCTCCGAGGAAGAGTACGAAGCAGTACGCCGAGACTTCCACGACCAGATGGAAGCGGTCTTCAACGAGGTCCGCGCAGCTCAGGACGCGAAGCCGGGTGAGCAGCACGGTATTGCAGGCTCCCAGCCGCTGCCGCACGGTCTGGAAACCGGCATTGACAAGGCAGAGATTGTCGAGATTGGTCAGTCCTACGTCAACCTCCCTGAGGGCTTCAAGATTCACCCACGTGTTGCGCCGGTCGCTAAGAAGCGCGCGGAGATGACTCAGGAAGGTGGCATCGACTGGGGTATGGCCGAGCTGCTGGCAATCGGCTCCTTCACCGGTGCTGGCATCGACGTCCGCTTCGCAGGTGAGGATGTCCGCCGCGGTACCTTTACCTCCCGTCACGCAGTTCTGATTGACTCCGAGGACGGTTCGGAATACAACCCGATCGATGCCTACGGTAAGTCCAAGAACGGTGGCCGCTTCATGATCTACAACTCGGCCCTGACCGAGTACGCAGGCATGGGCTTCGAGTACGGCTACACCCTGGGCAACCCGGATGCAGCAGTGTTCTGGGAGGCACAGTTCGGTGACTTCGCCAACGGTGCTCAGACCACCATTGACCAGTACGTTTCCTCCGGTGAGGCCAAGTGGGGTCAGACCTCCAAGCTGATTCTGCTGCTGCCGCACGGCTACGAGGGCATGGGCCCGGACCACTCTTCGGCACGTATCGAGCGCTTCCTGCAGCTCGCAGCCGAGGGTTCCTACACCGTTGCTCAGCCGTCCGAGCCGGCTAACTACTTCCACCTGCTGCGTCGCCACGTCCTGTCCGACCTGCACCGTCCGCTGGTTGTGTTCTCTCCGAAGTCGATGCTGCGCAACAAGATGGCAGCGTCCGCTGTCGAGGACTTCACTAACCCGAACAAGTTCCGCTCGGTCATCGATGACCCGAACTTCGAGTCCAAGGACAAGTCCGGCATCAAGACCCTGCTGCTCTGCTCCGGCAAGATCTACTGGGAGCTGGAGAAGAAGCGCAAGAAGGACAAGCGCGACGACATCGCAATCGCTCGCCTGGAGATGCTGCACCCGTTGCCGCACAACCGTCTCCGCGACCTCTTCGAGTCTTACCCGGATCTTGAGGAAGTCCGCTGGGTCCAGGATGAGCCGGCTAACCAGGGCCCATGGCCATTCCTGGCTCTGAACCTCCCAGAGGCTCTGCCGGATATGCCGAAGCTGACTCGCGTTTCCCGCCGTGCGCAGTCCTCCACCGCAACTGGTGTGGCCAAGGTCCACCAGATTGAGGAGAAGGCACTGCTGGAAGAGGCCCTCAAGTAGGTCTCACCGGCTGGTTTTCACTGGCTGGCGTGTAAACGCTAAGGGGCTCCAACCACTCGGTTGGAGCCCCTTAGTCGTTGTCTAGCAATTGTCAGACGCACAGTAGATAAAGGTTAATAGACAAAATGCGTGACCGGTCGGCGTGTCACCGGGCCGGCACCATTTGCTACTTAGCCCTCAATGCGAGTTACTGACTGCGTTTATGACAAAAATGACCTGAAAAATGGCATGAAAGTGCCATAAACTCACACAGTTTCACATTTGCAGCCCGCATTCATGGGTTAATCAACACACATGGGGACAGCCAAGAGCAGCCAACAGCGGATACGCGTCAGATACCGCCGCAACTAGCCCCCGCCGCCCCGGCTACGCCTTATCCAGCCACTCCTGAGCGACCAACTCAGGACTGGCGCCACCAGCCACAGCCCGGGTCATCAGCTTTAAATCCTCGGTGCTCAAAGAACCAGCAATCTCATTGAGCACTCGGACTCGATCGTTCCGGTCCAACGCTGGCTTGACGTAGAACGGCACAAGCCATTGCGGCAAGTCAGCCCCAGCATTGTCAGCTGACACATCTGCGCAGCCCTGTGCCATGCCCGCATCGGTGGCCATAACTTCACCCGGCAACGACCGCGAAAATGCGTCGTAAACACGGTCTCGCCACTCGCCGCTGAACTGCTTGTCCGGGGTGGAGTCATCGGCGTACTCCTCAGCCAGCGAAGCCGCGGACGCGGAATCGCTCAGGCCGAGCAGCTCACCTGTGCAGCCGAAGGAGACCAGGACCGCTTCATTGCGTACGGCCCGCAACCGGTCATCAGCATCGCGAATGCCTACGACCTCCGCTTGCCGCCCTATCCTCTCAAAGCTTTGCGCATACAGATACGCAAGAGCTGCCTGCTCGGGGTTGCGTAGGTCTGCCCCGACAGTCACTACCGCCTCCTGTTCGGGAGGAACGGGCATCTGCGGATCCAAATCAGAACATGCGGCAAGACCGAACCCCGCTGCCCCAGCGACCAATGCCAGGGCGCTAAAAGTGCACGCAGTAGCCTTGGAGCTCCCCTTGCACCCCATTGAGCGGATGCGAAAGTGGAACCCGGCGTTCGCACGTCTAAAATCAATCATCGACACCAGCGTAACCTACGAACGGATTGTGAGGTCACCCAGAATGGGCGATGAGAAAAGCCGCAACAACAGCGCTTCGTCAAAGGCTCGCAATCCGCGAACTAACTCGGTCAGTAAAAGCCAAACGCCGTCGGCCACAGCAAAACCCGGCAAAACTGCTCGGGCAACGAATGCAGCTAAATCCGCAGCAATGTCAGCTGTCTCGAAGGTGACGCGCACCAACGGATCGTCGTCAAGCGTGGGAGAAACGCAGTCGGAGGCGGTGCGCGATGCCCTGCGCGATTGCGGCGTCTACATCGGCGGCAAGCGTTTGCCGGGCACCTACGACCACTTCTCCGGTCTGTCCGAGGTGCGTAATTTTGGCGAGGGCTTCACGTGGCTGTCGCTATCGCGCCCCAACGCGACACAGATGGACGCCATCGCTGAGCTTTACGGGCTCGATGAGCTGACGGTGGAGGACGCACTGACTAACCGCCAGCGCCCCAAGATTGAGATCCACGATGATCACGTGGTTTTTGTGATTCGCTCGATTCACTACTCCCCGGAAGGTCTCGCGGACGACGAAAATGAAATCATTCGCTCTGGCCAGCTGATGATTGTTATCGGCCAGGAGTACGTCATTACCATTCGCATGGGCATGCCGAGCTCGGATATGCAGCGCATTAGCGCACGCGTGGAGAACACCACCGACGCCATCGACTACGGTCCCGCGGGCGTGCTGTGGGCGCTGACGGACAACCTCGTCGATGCGTACCTGCGCATTGCGTTGCAGCTGGAAGATCGCGTGGAGATTATGGAAGATGCCGTCTTCGAGCCGAATTTGGTGTCGGATATTGAGGACATTTACATCCTCAAACGAGAGATTCTGGAGATGCGCCACGCAATCGATCCGCTGACGCCGGCGCTGCGCTCCCTGATGAATCTGCGAGAAGACATCATGCCTAAGGACGTCAGCCGTTATCTTTCCGATGTTCTCGACCACCAGCTCGCCGCGGCGGACCTCGTAGCCGGACTCGACGAACGCCTCTCCTCCCTCATCGACGCCGCCGCAGTGAAGATCCAGCTGCAGCAGAACCAGGACATGCGTACTATCTCGGCATACGCGGCTATTCTCGCCGTGCCAACCGCCCTGGCCGGTATCTACGGCATGAACTTCGACCGCATGCCCGAACTGCACTGGGAGTACGGGTACTTCATCGTCCTCGCCATCATGTTCGCCATTGTGGCGTTTTTGGTGTGGCTCCTGCGCCGCAACAAGTGGCTGTAGTTTCCGCTTCTGGCAGGCAACGCTTTACGACGAGTACAACAACCTACCCGCGGTTCCCACCGAGAGCCCGCTGCGCCAACAGGTCGCGGGCGCGCTCGGCATTGCGGGGATTGCACAAGACGTCGTAGCGACGAGCAACAATCTCCGTGGTGGTGGAGAAATCCCGCTTGCCGTTTTGCATGGCGTATGGGACTGCGGCCAGCACGATGCCAAAGATGGCGCCCATCCCGAGGCCAACAATCAACGGGCTAACCCAATCTTCCTGGAAAAGCCCCAGAATCAGGCCGAAGAACAGGCCCATCCATAGGCCGTACAGCGCGCCACCACCGAGCACTTTCGGCCAGGTCAACCGACCTACGACGCGCTCCACCTGCATCAGGTCAACGCCGACGATGGTGAGGTCGGAAACCGGGAACTCATCGCGATCGCTGAGCGAATCCACCGCGGCCTGGGCATCGGCGTAGTTGGTGAAGCTACCCACCGGCCACCCCTCGGGCACCTGCCGCTGAGGCAACCGGGACTTCATGCTCCGCTCCCGGCCGCTCCCCCAGCCGCTGTTCGCTTCCCCATTTGCCATCGGTACTTTCACCGTTCCCTTGCAGTTGTTGTCACAGCAATTGGTGACTCAGTTGCTGAAAATATTGCTAAAACTATCGCTAAAAAGCGTTCTATCAAGGACAACGCCTGACAGTTTCCAATTGTTCCACCGTCTGGCCCGCCACCAGTTCCACTGCCACCGCGCTTGTCGGAAGGGTTGGGCGCTGTAACCGTCGTAAAGCGGAAAACTGCTGATTTTGTCAGTAGTTCTTTGTCTTACGGGGTCTCACGATAAGATTCACTACATAATGTCTACGATTACTGAAGCTGAAGTTCGCACCGCCCTGGCGCAGGTCGAAGATCCTGAGGTACGTCGCCCGATTACCGAGATTGGCATGGTCAAGTCCATCTCGGTGGCGGACAACAACGACGTGGCCGTGGAGATTTACCTCACCATCGCCGGTTGCCCCATGAAAAACACCATCATCGAGCGCACCGAAGACGCGCTCAACGGTCTCGAGGGCGTTGGCAACGTCACCGTCACCACCGATGTGATGAATGACGAGCAGCGCCGCGAGTTCCGCAACGCCGTCCGCGGTACCGCCTCCGAGCCGGTGATCCCATTCGCCCAGCCGGACTCCCGCACCCGCGTGTTCGCCGTCGCCTCCGGTAAGGGTGGCGTTGGTAAGTCCTCTGTGACCGTGAACCTCGCCGCTGCGCTGGCCGCGAAGGGCCTGTCTGTCGGTGTCCTCGATGCCGACGTCTACGGACACTCCATCCCGCACATGATGGGCTCCGAGGAAAAGCCGCACCAGGTCGACGACATGATTATGCCCCCGCAGGCGCACGGCGTGTCACTGATTTCGATCGGACACTTCGTCGACGACAACGCACCGGTTGTCTGGCGTGGGCCAATGCTGCACCGCGCTATCCAGCAGTTCCTCGCGGACGTGTTCTGGGGCGACTTGGACGTCCTGCTATTCGACCTACCTCCGGGAACCGGCGACATCGCCATCTCCGTGGCGCAGCTCGTGCCGAACGCTGAGCTGCTGATTGTTACTACCCCGCAGATGGCCGCCGCCGAAGTTGCCGAGCGCGCCGGCACCATTTCGCTGCAGACCCGCCAGCGGATCGCCGGTGTCATTGAGAACATGAGCTGGATGGAAATGCCCGACGGCTCCAAGATGGAGGTCTTCGGCACAGGCGGCGGCGAGACCGTTGCCCGTCGTCTTACCCAGATCACCGGCGGTAAGGTCGAGCTGCTCGGCCAGGTGCCGCTGGACACCGAGCTCCGCGAGGGCGGCGACAAGGGCACCCCGATTGTCCTATCCAAGCCGGATTCGGGCGCGGGCGAGGCCCTGAACGCTATCGCCGACAAGCTGGTTGTTCGTCGCGAGTCGCTCGCAGGCAAGTCGCTAGGCTTGGGCGTGACGCCGAAGTAGTCCTTCGCTTTACGACGATCATAGCGACGCCCCCTCCCCGGTATTTTCAGTGCCGGGAAGGGGGCCTTTGCTCATTGTGGCTGCAGTGTCTGGGGCGTATGTGGTTTGGGTGTTTTCGGCGGTGTAGGTGTTTTCGGCGGTCCGGGGTTTGCGGGCGGTGCTGGTGGTGTTTTCGGCGGTGCTGGTGGCGCATCCGCCGAAGCGGCTGCGTGCACTTACTGACTAGGTTTATGACAGTTTCATGGCAAAATTTGTGCTCAAAGTGTCATAAACCTAGTCAGTAACTTGCGATCGGGAACGGTTTGCAACCTCTATAGGTTGTCGTCGTCGACCCAGGCCTGCACCCCACGGGGCTGCTGAGGTTGTTGCGGCTGCTGTGGTGATTGCTGTGCCTGCTGTTGGCGGGCCTGGGCAACTGGATCCTGCCACGTTCCTGGCTGCTGGGCGGGCTGCTGGGCGGGCTGCTGAGCCGACTGAGGGACCGGCTGCTGCGACGGAGCCGGCTGCACTGGCTGGCTCATGTTGGGCTGCTGGTACTGCTGGCCTGCGGCACCAGTTGCTCCAGCCGCACCAGCTACTCCAGAGGATCCACCGGCTCCGGCAGCTCCGGCTGCACCCGTTCCGCCGCCACCCGCTGCGGGCTTACCGGAGAGCATGTCCAGGTAGGTGTCATCGCCGTCGAAAAGCGTCCTGGTGATGGCGGTCTTCGGGTTGAGACGACGGAGATCGTTAAGCTCCTGCAGCGGCTTGCGAAGATCGTCGAAGTCTTCACCGAACTCATCCGAGAGGTTATCGCGTGCATCATTGATTGCGGTGCGCGCAGCCAGAAGCAATGCGCGGACGTCCTCAATTACCTTCGGCAACCGCTCAGGTCCAATGAGAATTAGTCCGAGGATAAAGAGGACGAGAATCTCGCCCCAGCCAACATTAGAAAACACGTTATACCACCTTAGTTACAGTGCACCTCGCATGCAGCATTGCGCGGCCAAATCCGCCAAATCCCACGAAACCAGCCAACCCCAGGCAAGTCCAAGCAAAACCAGCGCCACCCTACTCCGGCGTGATCTTTGCCTCCAGCTCGGCTCCATGGCGAACGATCTTCAATACCGCCTCATTACCAGCGCCAACAGTCCACAGCGCCACCGTGAGCTCATCTGCGGACGATACCGCGCGGTCTCCCACAGCCGTAATCACGTCGCCTTCCTGCAGGTCTTCCCGATCAGCGACACCTCCCGGCAGGATGCTGGCAATCTCGGCACCAGTCAGTGCGCCATTGGAAACCGTGCGCGCTGTCACGCCGATCCCCGGATAAACCGGCTTCTCACCGGCAATGAGCTGCTCAGCGATGGCAACGGCTGAATTGATCGGGATCGCAAAGCCCAACCCCTGTGAGCCACCCGAGCTACTGAAAATCACTGTATTAATACCAATAATGGCACCTCGGATATCCACCAGCGGACCACCCGAGTTACCCGGGTTAATCGAAGCATCGGTCTGAATCGCATCAGCGTAGCCGTCCGTGTCGGTCCCCTCAGCGGCCAGGCGCACCGGGCGATTAAGCGCCGAGACAATGCCCGAAGTCACCGTTCCGCCCAGCCCCTGCGGCGAGCCCATCGCAATCACTGTGTCACCGACCGCAACCGCATTGGAATCACCAAGCTGCGCCACGGTCAGCCCCGCAACATCTTCGACCTTAATTACGGCAAGGTCGGTCTTCGGGTCGCGGCCAATAATCTTGGCCGGTACCTCTTTCAGCTTGCCACCGTCCCAAAACGTTACCGAGACCTGCATATCCTGCCGGTCCGCCACCGCCGAAACGACATGGTTATTCGTCAAAATATGACCGCCACCATCAATGACAAACCCCGAGCCCACGCCCGAAACCTCACCGGCACTGACCGCAATCGACACCACCGCGGGACGAAGAGTCTCCGCCACCTTGCCGATTTCGGTCAAATCGCCGTTGCCCGGCCGCCCCTCGATCTGCTGCAGCTCCACACGCTGATAGTCCGAGCGGAAAGTCTTGCCAGCCCAACCGCCAACAAAGCCACCAACACCGCCAATCAGCAGCACCACAGCCGACGACGCCGCAATCACACGCCACGGCACCTCACGGCCAAAAATCACTTCCCGCGCGCTGACGCGGGGGGCCATCTTCGGGCGAGGTTTCTTCTTCGCTTCGGGTTTGCGGGCCGGACGCCCCGTCGTCATGCGTGACGACGAATCCTGCCACGGCGAATACTCTTGGGCGGTGGCACTGGTGTCGTCGTCAAGCTTATGCCCTGGCGCACGCTGTAGCCCACCAGTTGCGGCGGCACGATCGGCGTCCGGGGCAAACGCGGAATCATCGAAAGCGCGATGTTTGCCCACTAGTGACTACCACCTTTACGAAAACCGCGAACAATCTGCTCCAACGCAGCGCTCAGCGACTCCGGCGGACGGTGCGCGAGATGCCGCGCCGACCTATGGGTCTCTGAGTCCTCGCAGCTGCCTGCGAAATCAGCAATACGAGCGCGCAGCTCAGCTGGAATGTGCAAGGCCGCGCTATCACGCAGACGCTTGGCTGCCTGCCGCTGCTTCGCGACCTCCCGGCGACATTCCGGGCATGCCATCAGGTGCGCCTGCGCACGTCGCTCAGCTACGACCGACAACTCGCCGTCAACAAAAGCGGCAATTGCCTCGGTACCGAGATGCTCCGTTGACAAAAAACGCTTGTCATCGCCCTGCTGAATCACAGACTGCAGCACCTCCAGAAATCGCACCTATTTAACTAGCCCCACAATAGCCGCTCCCACGGATTGAGTGCGGGAAAACTAGCCTGCGGTGACCGACTCCGGCAGCTCCTGCCGGTGCCTCTCCAGACGCTCCAACGTCGCCCGCAAGCTGGAACGTGCCCGGTGAATGCGCGAACGCACGGTGCCCATCTTGAGCCCAAGGGTGTTAGCAATTTCCTCGTAGGTCAGCCCCACCACATCACAGAGGACAACCACCGCGCGATAGTCCGGCTGCAGCTCAGCCAGCGCGATTTCCAAATCAGGATCGAGCATCGCATCATCGACGGCCTGCTCCGGCGTCTTCAGCGTGCCCGGGACGCGGTCGTAGTTCTCCGGCAACGCCTCCATCCGGATCACCTGCCGATGCCGGACCATATCCAAAAACAGGTTAGTGGTAATCCGATGCAGCCAGCCTTCAAAAGTGCCGGGACGGTATGACTTCAGCGAGCGGAACACACGCATGAATGTCTCCTGCGTCAGGTCTTCCGCGTCCTGCTGGTTACCAGTCAACCGATATGCGAGCCCGTAAACACTATCCGCGTGGGCTTGGACAAGTTCCGACCACGACGGCATCTCTCCCACACCTGCGTCAAAAGCTGCGGTGCCGGACAGTTGCTCAGTTGCGTCAGCGGACGGGGCGTCCTCGCGGCTGGCGCCTGCGCTGACTCGTTCGGACTTGACTCGTTCGGGCATGAGGTTCAGTGTTCCTTACCAACCTTAGGTTTGTAGTGACCTTACCCTGAAAATAGTTTGAGAGTCCAGACAAATTTGAGGCTTGTTTACCCACCTAGTCCGGCACTGACCGGCGCGCCCCGCTGCCCTGCTCGGAGTTTTTTCCTACGCTATAGAGCGTGTCCGAAACGAGTTCTTCTGCTACCCCGCTATCCGCACGTGACGCTATTGCACAGCATGTCAACAACACGACCGTAGTCTCCGAGGCCCTTGAAAGCGCCCGAGAGAGCGCTCGCGAATACGGAGTTGCCGTCCCCGATACGATGACCGGCGCCGCTTTGACCTCGCTCATGGCCCTGACCAGTGCCCGCCGCGACGGTCACCCCGCCGCTGTCATCGCATCGCCTGCAGCAGGCGTAGTCGGTTTGCACCTGGCCGCCGGTCTCGGCGATGACGGCGTTCTCACCTGCATCGACCCTGAGCTCGAGCACCAGTCTCTGGCAAAGTCCGCTTTCCGAGCCGCAGGCATCCGCCCCAACCGACAGCGCTTCCTGCCCTCGCAGCCACTGGAGGTCATGGATCGTCTGGCAGCCGACTCCTACGACTTGGTCTACTTGGACGTCGCCCCGGCAATCCTCCGCGCCGCACAGGAAAAGGCCTGGCCGCTGCTTCGCTCCGGTGGCGCGCTCGTCCTGACCGGCGCGCTCCTCGACGGCACTGTTGCTGACTCGTCACGCACTGACCGTGACACCGTCGCTGCCCGCGAAGCCGACGAATACATGCTCCAGCTTGACGACGCTTACGTGATGCGCCTCCCCCTAGCAGCCGGAACCACTGTGCTGGTGAAGAAGTAGTTTTCTACTGTTGGCCGACTGGCTGGCGGCCTCTGGCCAATGCGAGTTACTGACTGCATTTATGGCTGGCGGCGGCGGGCCGAGCCGAGTTACTGACTGCGTTTATGACAAAAATGGCTCGGAAAATAGCCTGAAAGTGTCATAAACTCACACAGTTTCACATTTGCAGCCCGTACCCCCACGTGCAGCCCACATTTTTGGAGTTGCCGGTTTTGGGGCTAGGTAGCAAAAGGGTTAAAAGAAAGAAGGCACGTACCCCACGGTACGTGCCTTCTTGCAGCCTGAGCCGGCTTTGACAGGCTAGATAACCTTGCCCTTACCGACGGCCACAACGCCACCAGCGCTGACCTTGAAGCGCTCTGCGTCCTTCTCCGGATCGACACCAATGATGGCGCCGTCGGAGACAACAACGTTCTTATCCAAGATCGCATGACGAACCACTGCTCCGCGGCCGACGCGCACACCTGGGAAGAGAACCGAGCCCTCCACCGTCGCGCCATCCTCGACCACGACGTTGGTGCTAATCACCGAGTTGCGAACTGTGCCACCAGAGACAATCGAACCGGCACCCACCATGGAAGCCTGAGCAATACCACCCTGGACGAACTTCGCCGGAGGCAGGTTCTCCTCCGAGAAGGTGTGGATTGGCCACTTCTTGTTGTAGAGGTTAAACACCGGGTGGACGGAAATCAGGTCCATATTGGCCTCGTAGAAGGCATCGATGGTACCGACGTCACGCCAGTAGCCCTTATCACGTTCGGTCTCACCCGGAACGTAGCTGTCCTTGAAGTCCCAGACGAAGGCCTCGCCCTCCTCTACCAACATCGGAATGATGTCTCCGCCCATGTCATGGTCGGAGTTTTCATCTTCCGAGTCACGCTTAATTGCGTCGATAAGCGCGGAGGTAGTGAAGATGTAGTTACCCATCGACGCGAACGTCGAGTCCGGGTCATCCGGGGTGCCAGGCGGATCAGCCGGCTTCTCCAGGAACTCGGTGATTCGGTTGTTGTCATCCGCATCGATGACACCGAATGCGCTGGCCTCGGAGCGTGGGACACGGATACCAGCAACGGTAACGCCAGCGCCAGACTCGATGTGGGCCTCCAGCATCTGCTGCGGGTCCATACGGTAGACGTGGTCGGCACCGAAGACGATGACGTACTCCGGATCCTCGTCATAAACCAAATTCAGCGACTGCAGAATCGCGTCAGCCGAACCGGTGAACCAGCGCTTACCCAGACGCTGCTGAGCCGGCACCGGAGTGACGTACTGGCCGGTGATGCCGGACAGCTGCCACGCCTGCGAAATGTGACGGTCGAGCGAGTGGGACTTGTACTGGGTCAGCACACAGATCTTCAGGAAACCTGCGTTGACCAGGTTCGACAGCACGAAGTCGATAAGCCGATAGCTACCGCCGAACGGCACGGCGGGCTTAGCGCGGTCTTCCGTCAGCGGGAAGAGACGCTTGCCTTCGCCACCGGCAAGGACAATGGACAAAACATGTGGTTGACTCCTCACACCAACCAACCTATATGCGATTTACGTTCCTCGCTGCCAGCCTCCCCTCCCCACTACCCACACCCAGGCATACCAAGCGACGGAAATTGTCAAATCTGGTTACGCTGGAACTATGCGTGTTGCCATGATGACCAAGGAATACCCTCCGGAGATTTACGGCGGAGCAGGTGTTCACGTAACTGAACTGACTCGTTTCATGCGCGGCCTCGACGGCGTTGACGTCGATGTGCACTGCATGGGTGCTCCTCGCGATGAGGCGGATGTATATGTCCACGGCGTTGACCCGGAGCTGAAGGATGCCAACGCCTCGATTAAAACGCTGTCCACGGGTTTGCGCATGGCTGATGCCGCTGCGGCAACCGACATTGATGTCGTCCACTCTCACACCTGGTACTCAGGCCTGGGTGGCCATCTCACCGGTCTGCTCAAGGGCATTCCACACGTGGCTACCGCGCACTCGTTGGAGCCGCACCGCCCATGGAAGCGCGAGCAGCTCGGCGGCGGTTACGACGTTTCCAGCTGGTCCGAGCGCAATGCTATGGAGTACGCAGACGCTGTCATTGCTGTCTCCGCGCGTATGAAGGACGCCATCCTGGACGCCTACCCGCGTATCTCCCCCGACAAGGTCCACGTTGTCCTGAACGGTATCGACACCGAGCTGTGGTACCCACGCCCGACATGGGAAGAGTCCAAGGAACAGAACGGCTGGTCTGTCCTGGAGGAGCTCGGCGTTGACCCGTCTCGTCCGATGGTTGCGTTCGTCGGCCGCATCACCCGTCAGAAGGGTGTCGCTCACCTGGTCAAGGCCGCATCGCTTTTCGACGACGGTGTGCAGCTCGTTCTGTGCGCCGGCGCTCCGGACACCCCGGAAATCGCGAAGGAGACTGAGCAGCTCGTTCACGATCTCCAGGAGAAGCGCGATGGCATTTTCTGGGTGCAGGACATGCTGCCGAAGGAGAAGATCCAGGAGATCCTGACGGCCGCAGATTCCTTCGTCTGCCCATCGATCTACGAGCCGCTGGGCATCGTCAACCTCGAGGCTATGGCCTGTGGTACCGCCGTTGTCGCCTCTGATGTCGGCGGTATTCCGGAGGTTGTCGTCGATGGTGAAACCGGCACTTTAGTTCACTACGACGAGTCCGATCCGGAGGGCTTCGAACGAGGCATCGCTGCCGCTGTCAACAACATGGTCGCCGACCGTGACCGCGCTGCCAAGGTTGGCCAGGCGGGTAAGAAGCGCGCTGAGGAAGTGTTTAGCTGGGAGAACATCGCCAAGCAGACCGTCGACGTCTACAAGTCTTTGATGTAACAGGCTGATTGCCGCGCACCGTTTCTATGCCGCGACTGCGCACCGCACGGAGTCTCCTCATAAGGCCCATCGCTTCCAAAGAGGAAGCGATGGGCCTTTTTAGCCTTTTTACTAACCCCGTTCAGGACATTCACTTATGCGTTTGCCCACTTTTCTGAACCTAATTTGAGTTTTGGATGAATTTATCATTACTGGTCAATAGCATATTGAGTATGAGATTCACTAAGAAGGTGGCAGCAGTTGGTGCCACCATTGCCATAGCGCTAGCGGGTGCAGTACCGCATCAGGCGCTCGCTACAGAAGTAGCACCATCCCCTAGTACCGCTACCATCACCGAGCGTGGTCCCCTGGGACAGTCCGGCCGCTGGTTTACCGACGGTGATGGCCGAGCTTTCCTCACTCAGGGGTCGAACATCGTCTACAAGCACGATCCCTACACCCCCGAGGCCGGAGGCTTTAACGAGGACGACGCTGACTGGCTCGTGCAGCAGGGCTTCGACTCCATGCGAGTCGGCATTATCTGGAAAGCAGTAGAGCCAGAGCCCGGCGAGTACGACGACGAATACCTGGATTCCATTGCCCGCACCATTTCCATGCTCACTGAGCGTGGAATCGCGGTCTTGGTTGATGCCCACCAGGACATGTACAACGAGAAGTTTGAAGGCGAATTTGCCCCGGATTGGGCTGTCATTGACGACGGCGTTCCCAGCCTTCTGAAGGTTGGCTTCCCAACTAACCAGGCCCTCAATATCGGCCTCATTAGGGCATACGACAACTTCCTAAATAACCGCGAAGGACCGGGTGGCGTTGGGCTGCAGGAGCGTTACGCAGCCATGTGGGGCCATGTCGCAGAACGCCTTGGCGGCATGCCTGGACTGATGGGCTACGACATCATAAATGAACCGTGGCCAGGTTCGGCATACCCACTGTGCTACCTAGCTCTGGGCGACTGCGGTCCGGCTAAGGCAAAGCTCGATGAACTGCACCAGAAGGCTGCAGATCAGATCGTCGCCAAGGATGCAGACGCAATTGTCCACTACGAGCCCTACTCCATGTGGAACACTGGATTGAACACCGATCCGGCCGCCCCACAGGTTCCTGAAACCGCAGGTACGGCCCTCAGCTGGCATGTCTACTGCACCACTAACGCCCTGTTCAACACCTACACGGGTTGCGACTTCTTCGATGGCCGCGTCTTCGACAATGCAGAAATCGTCTCATCCGGTAACGGCTCGGCCACACTGCTTTCCGAGTTCGGCGCCACCGACGATGCCGATACCCTCAATGGCGTAATTTCGCTTGCCCGCCGCCACATGGTCGGCTGGCAGTACTGGTCCTACTGCGGATGCAACGACCCGACGACGCAGAACCAGAAGGAACAGGGCATGGTCTTCGACCCGACTGTTCCAGGACCTGTAGGTGCCGATGCCTTCAACCGCGACAAGATGACCATCCTCGCCGCTCCACACCTGCGGGCAGTCGCGGGCACCCCGCAGGCTACTGACTGGAACCGCGACACCCGAGTCTACGAGGCCAGCTGGAACAATAGCCGCGTCGATGGCACCGGATCTTTCGCACCTGGTTCCACCAGCGAGCTCGTTGTGCCCTCGATCAACTTCCCGAATGGGTTCACAGTGAATGTCGAAGGCGGTCACGCCACTGTCGCTGCCGATGGCCAGACCGTTCATATCGTCTCCACTGCTGACCAAGTGACAGTCACCATCCAGCCGAAGTAGAACCAACCGCTCGATTCACCAAATCGCGCCCTGTGGATTTTTCCGCAGGGCGTTTTTCTTGCCACGATTTCCTTACCCACAAGCCGACCGGACATCCAACAGACGACCCGCCCCAGCTTGGGCTACAAATATCGCGAATATAATAGCTTCCATGACCACTCACGAGAATTTTCCAACGGTCCGACACACAATTTTCCAAAACTCACTGATGTCCGCACTGCTCGATGGCATCTACGACGGCGAGATGACCATTGGCGAAATCCTTGGTCATGGAAACTTCGGCATCGGTACCTTCGACGGCCTCGATGGCGAAATGGTAATCCTCGACGGGGTCTGCTGGCAGGTGCGTCACGACGGCTCCGCAACCCGGGCCACCATGGATCAGCGCAGCCCCTACACGGTGGTGACCAACTTCGTCCCGCACACGGTGATGGATGCGCCGGAAAACCTGACTCGCAAGGAAATTAGCCCCATCATCGATTCCCTGGTGCCGAGCCAAAACTTTATGTACGCACTGCGGATTACCGGCGAATTTGAGTGGGTGAAGACTCGAACCGTCGTAAAGCAGGAAAAGCCGTACCAGAAGATGGTTGATGCGACGGAAGAAGACGCCTCGGTTGATTTTGAGAACCTGCAGGGCACGATTGCGGGCTTCCGCACGCCGGTCTATGAGAAGGGAATTTCGGTGCCCGGCTGTCACGTGCACTTCCTCGCGGAAGGCGGCACCGGCGGCGGGCATGTGCTGGACTTTAAGCTGCGCTCGGGCACTATCGAGTTGTGCCCGGGCACCGACCTGCAACTTCGCCTTCCGCTAACGGCGGAATTCTCGGATGCTGATCTGGATCCGGATGACCTGGATGAACAGATTCACAAAACCGAGGTCAAGGAGTAGGCGCTAGTCGCCCGGGCGCCCCAGACGGGTGACATAGGCACGGGCGGTGACGTGCATCTCTGCAGGTAGCGCTGCAATACGTTCCTGCAGCACCTCCGGGTGGATATGGCGTGCCGACGGGCTCATACCGATCTGAGCGGCAATTGCACTCTGGTTGAGGTTCATACCGAACTCCACCAGCTCCGGGTCACCAACAGGCACGAGGTGCCCCTCTGCCTGGGAAATCATGCGCTCGACCTTGCCGCGTTCGACATCGATGATGCCCAGCGGCTCACGAAGCTCGCCCAGGTGACCAGTAGTGGCAGTCAGAACCACGACCTGGCCGCCCGGCTTGAGCACGCGAGCGAACTCCTCCGCGTTGCGAGGTGCGAAGACAACCGTAAGCGCATCGATGGAGCCATCACGCAGCGGCAAACGCGCCCACGCATCGGCCACGACCGCACCGAGCCGCGGGTGACTCTTGGCCAGGTGCTTAGCGGCCGGCACGGACACGTCAATGCCTACGCCACGGGAATTGGGAATACTGTCCAGCGTGTGTGCGAGGTAGTAACCAGTGCCCGCACCGACTTCGCAGATGACTGGGCTGGCGGCCTCGGACACATTGGCGTCGTCAAGCACGTCCTGGACGTTGCCTGTAACTGCCTCAACGAATGGAGCATAGTGGCCACCAGAGAGGAACTCCTCTCGAGCGGTAATCATCTTGGCGTCATCGCCGGTGTAGCGCAGACCAGCCCCACCGGCGAGCGTAACGTAACCCTGGCGGGCGACATCATAGCTATGTCCGGATTCGGACTTCAGAGTCATTCGTTCGGCATCACCAAACTTCAAATCAGTGCCATCGATGGGGTCAGCAAGCACATCAATGATGTCAGCTAGCACGTCGGTCACTCCTCAAACTGAGCTAGAAAAATAATTTTCACTATCTTAGCCCGTGTCGAGCTCAGCCAAGTAACTCCAATGCGAGTTACTGACTGCATTTATGACAAAAATGGTCCGAAAAACGGCTGGTAGGGTCAGGCGGTCATTGCATCATGGA
>NZ_KV836291.1:94644-193188 GCF_001838325.1 Corynebacterium sp. HMSC074C05 | reverse complement strand
ACCCCCACCAAAGACACAAAACCCCAGGTAGATAGATGCGAACTAGCGTTTTGCCTGTGCAGCAGAGCGATTCCCCAAAGACCATAAGCCCCCTCCCCTTAACGAGGGTCGGTAGCTTTCGCTCATCACTACCACCTTGGCTCCGGTTTCTACGCTCCCCTAAAACAACCAAGACTCCGGACTGACCAGGAGTCAATGATTCTGAAATCATCATTCTCCTAGCTTGCCCGGAGCCTTAGCCCAGCTACCTAAAAAAGAATCAAGCTGCATAAACACCAATTGATCTAGAGGCCAACAACGCACCTGTACGGAGACCAACCAGCGCCTACACGAACTTCACACCAGCGAAGTTCTTCTTACCGCGGCGCAGCACAATCCACTTGCCGTGCAGCAGGTCCTCGGCGGCAGGCTCCCACGCTTCGTCCTCGATGCGCTGGTTATTGGCGTACGCGCCACCTTCCTTAATAGTGCGTCGTGCTTCGCCCTTCGACTTGGCAAGGCCAGCAGCAACGAGAAGGTCGACAACAGTACGCGGCTCACCTTCGGCAATCTCCGCAACCTCAGTCTCGGAAACCGCACCCGCCAGAGTGGTCTCGTCCAGTTCGGTCAGCTCAGCGCGACCAAACAGTGCCTGCGCTGCCAGCTCAACAGCCTTGGTGGCCTCTTCGCCGTGAACCAGGTTGGTCATCTCCTGAGCAAGGCGGCGCTGCGCTTCACGCTTGAACGGACGCTCCGCAACAGCGACCTCGTACTCCGCGATCTCCTCCTGAGTCAGGAAGGTGAACCAACGCAGGTAGTCGATAACAACCGAGTCACCGGCATTGAGGAAGTACTGGTACCAGGAGTACGGCGAAGTCTTTTCAGCATCCAGCCACAGCTTGCCACCACCGGTGGACTTACCGAACTTCTGCCCCTGCGCATCGGTCACCAGCGGCACGGTCAGACCGTGCACCTTGGCGCCGTCGATACGCCTGTTCAAGTCGACACCAGAGACGATGTTGCCCCACTGATCGCCGCCGCCAATCTGCAGCACGCAATCGTAGTTACGGCGCAGCTGCACGTAGTCGTTGGACTGCAGCAGCATGTAGGAAAACTCGGTGTAGGAGATACCGTCGGACTCGAGGCGACGCTTCACAGTGTCGCGGTCGAGCATGGTGTTGAGGGAGAAGTTCTTGCCGACATCACGAAGGAAGTCAATGACGGACATGTTCATAGTCCAGTCCGCATTATTGACCATCGTCGCCGGGGCCTCGCCCTCAAAGTCAATAAAACGACGCAGCTGGCCCTTGATGGCCTCCAGGTTATGCTCAATGGCGTCCTGGCTGAGCATCGAACGCTCACCGACATCACGCGGATCGCCGATGAAGCCCGTAGCACCACCTGCCAGCGCAATTGGGTGGTGCCCGGCCAGCTGGAAACGACGCAACATAATCATCGGAACCAGGTGGCCCGCGTGCAGCGAATCGCCCGTTGGATCAAAACCGCAATACAGAGTAATGGGGTTTTCGCACGCCTCGCGCAGCGCGTCAACATCGGTGGACTGATTAATCAGGCCACGCCACTGTAGTTCGTCGATAATGTTCTGTTCAGTCACGTCCCCTATCGTAACGTTTCGCTTGCCGACGTTCACCGCGAGGGTGACCTAGAACTCCTCAACCGCCTTCTTGTGGCGTCGATAGGTCGATACGGAAGCGTCCGGAAGCCACAGCCGCCACGGCCTATTCGCAGCTCGGCGAACACCCACGCGCGGGCCTGCGTGGATGTCGCTAACTAAATCGGCGGTCTCCGGCTGCGCCACAAACACGCGTGACGACGGATCCAGCGCATCTGCCCCATAGTCGCTTAGGTCAAGGCCAAGCGCCTGACCAACATTGCCCGGACCACGTCCGAGACCCGCAACCGCGGGCTTTTCACCACGGCGACGACGCACCGCATCCATCCCCTGCTCAATGCGAACGGAACGGACTAGCACTCCCCCGCCCGTGCCGTCCGTAGCGCTGGTGATGTTGGCACAAAAGTGGATGCCATAGGAGCGGTAGATATACCAATGCCCCGCCGGGCCAAACATGGCGCGATTGCGTTCGGTTGGCCCCATAAAGCAGTGCGCGGCCGGGTCGGGATAGCGCTGGTCAGCTGGACCGCCGTAGGCCTCGACCTCGGTGATGGTGGCGATGACATCCTCAGCGCGGATGACAATCACGCAGCCGAGCAGCGTCTGCGCAGCATCGATGGGAGCTCCCGACAGCATAGTGCGGTCGAGGACGCTGTAGCCGTCGGGAAGCGGGAAAGGCAATTACTTGTCCCAGGCGATAGCTTCGTCGGAAAGCATGACGGGAATACCTTCGTCGATGCGGTAGGCAATCTTCAGGCGAGGATTGACCAGCACCTGCTCGTCTTCGAGGTATTCAAGCGGCCCCTTGTCACGCGGGCAAGCGAGGATATCAAGGAGTTTCGGATCAAGGCTCATAGTCCACTACCTTACCGAACTGAATTGCCAGGGTGTCACGCTGACCTTCCAAAGCAATCAGGTTGTCCTGGCCGATGGCATCCTGAATCTTCTGCACCGCGGAATGCAGCAGCTCGATGGACTCCCGAGCCGGATTCTCGGCCTTATGACGCAGGCGCTCCGGGACTGCGAGGTAGGAGTTGGCCGTCTGCGGCAAGTACTCCTGGATAATGCCGCCGATGACTACCTTCTGCTCGGGATAATCTTTGAGGTACTTCCACTCGCTCAAGACAGATTCCAACGTCGCACCCAGGTCATTTGCGGCATTGCCAAGATCATCGCCAGGCTGTGCATCGAAAAGCCTGCCCAATGTCCGATGGAGCTTCCTACACAGCTCAGCTGGATTGAGCGGGCGGCGCTGTGCAAGCGCTGGCTTCGGAGCCGGGCCAACGGACTTCTGAGCCCCCTTGCTCTGCCTCGGCAACAAAGCAACCGACGCGCCCCACGCGGCAATCGCAACAACCGGCCACAGGAAACCAAGCCCCACAACCAGGTGCAGCACCACTACTGAGATGGCAAGGACGAGCCCGACAATGTTGGCGGGGCTGTTAAGAAAGCCACCGCCAGAGGAAGTGCCGGAGGATTTACTGGTAGCCACGAATCTCCTTGAACACATCAGCAAGCTCGGTCTCACGGGATTCAAAGACCTTACCACCAGTCAGGTTCGCAAGTTCCTGCATTTCTCTCGGGTCCGCTTCGCCATAACGGATGACGAATACCGGTGGCAGATTCCCGCCCTTGGACTGGTAGAAGTCGCGGAATTCAGTAAAAGTCTTGCCCGATGTTACCTGTCCATCGGTCAGAACCACAATGGACGGGATGGAGTTCTTATCAGAGCTACCGAGAAGGTCGAAGGCTTGGATCAGGGCGTCGTAAAGCGCGGTTTCACCTTCGGCAAGCAGTCCATCAACGGCGGCGGTGAGCTGCGCGCGCGATTCCGGACCGTCGATTGTCGTGGTCGTGGGCTCGCCGACGCTCGTGCTGAACGGCAGAATCGTCGCGATCTCCCGGTTTCGCAACCCCACACTTCCCGTCTCGGTGCGCGCGCTGCCGTCGACGATGGCGCGCATTGTCGCCTGCAGATCAGCGATACGCTCACCGAACATAGAACCGGAGGTGTCGAGAACGAAGACCGACTCGCCGGGCACGCGCAGGTCATTGTCGTATGCCTCAATGAGGCGGTCCGTGACTGTGCGATCGCCCGGGAAAGGCAGCTCGATAATCACGTTGTTGGTCATGCTTTCCGGCAGGTTGGCGTCATCGGAGACCGGGCGCAGGAAGTGGTCGGCAAGAACCTGTGAGTTGGCTTCCAACCACTGTCCGAGTGCTTCCGTCTGCCGCGCGGCAAGGTCGTTAGCAGGCTGAGCTAGTGGCGTCAGCGGGTAGTCCGCACTGATGACACCGTCGCTCGGCACAACAACTTCCAGGTCAGAGCCCTCTTTGTTCATCTGCTGCAATACAGCTTCATAGTTGATGAGAGCGTCGACGGAGCCCGGCTCGCCCAGGAATTTATCGCGCAGCCACCCCGACGAACCCGAAGTCATCTTCTGCCCCTCGAAGAACTTCTGCAGTTCAGGCGTGGTGCGGTTGATATCCCCCGTAGTCAGCGCCGATCCGGTGTCGGCGAACGCGGTCGCAACCGACACCACACCGGAAAAGCCCGAGTTCGATTCCGTGGGGTTGGTCATGCCGTAGGTCAATTTTCCTGACGACGCAGCCTCCGCGATCTCACCCCACGTCGGCTGCTTGGTATCCCAACCGAGTTCCCGCGCCTTGGACGAATGGATGCCAAATGCGACCGGCGAGGTGGCAACTTTCTTGGCTTCACCGAGCTTGTCAGCCTCGCCGAGAAGATCAACGTACCGGTTGGTAGCAAACCAGGTGGCATCAAATTGGTTGTCGAAGTCACCGTCGACAAGTGCGTGGCTGTTCTTCACAGTGCCGTCGAGAAGCTCGAGGTTAATAGTAAAACCGAGGTCGTCGGAGGCCTTTTCCATCAGCCGCTGGAGCTCTGCAAGCTCCGTGGCACCGGCGATGCGCATGGTCGAGCCCTTGAGGTCCGAATCGACATTGACCTTGTTCGTCTTCTCATCGTCGGAGCCCAGCGACAGGTTCAGGCCACCGTCGGAGCAGGCCGCGACAGTGAAGATGCCGAGCACACCGACGAGAGCAAGAAGCATTTTGCGGAGGGCAGTTGGTGCCTTGTCCATAAACATTCTGCTTTACCCCTCTTCCGTTTCCGGCTTCGGCGGGCCCTGGTATCCGCGGGAGACACCCTCAATGAGCTGCTCGAGGATATCGAAACTCGGTGGGTCAATGGAGTCCACAAAATCGGTGGAGACCTCCTGCCCCGTCTTCAATTGCGTCTGGAACTCCTCCATCGCCTCAGGCTGGCTGGATCGGTAGCCGTGCTTGGCCGCCAGCTTCTGAAGCTCAGGGTCTTCTGCGAGAAGCCGTGCGACCGCAGCACCGTTGTCGTTAAAGCCCAATGCCACGTGAGTGCTCAGAATCGTCGGCGATGGATATGCCAGACGCATTTCCGGCTTCAATCGGCTGTTCTGGGCACCATCCTCCCCCAGGAATTGCGACTCGTAGACCATCACCATTGGCTTCGAACCGACGCCCTGCGAGAGGTAGTCCGAGAATGGCGCAGCCGACGAGGATTCCGTGTACCCCTGTCCAGTGAACAGCGGCGTGAGCTCCGGCAAGACCGCATTGACCTGCCTATTGTCGGACACAATCCGGCCTTCATTGGTAATCCAAGACATGAGCGACAAGTACATCGCGGCCGAGTTTGACGAACGGATGTCAGTCGTGGACATCTGCACTGTGCGTGGCGACGGGTAGTCATTCTCCGCGAAGTCACGCCAGCGGACATTGTCGTGCTGCATCGTGGCCAGTGCGGCCATATCTACCTGCCACGTAGTGCCCTGTTGGCGAGCAACATTTTCCCGTTCCAGCGCCTGCAAGATGTTGTCGAAAGTAGCGATCGCCATCGGGGTGTAAAAGACGTCGTACCGCTCAGCACCGCTCATCTTCTCAGCAATCTTCTCCGCTGCAGGGGCCGATGATGGAAACGCCATGTCGAAGGAATCCAGATTCACATCCGTGGCCATCCGACGCGAACCCGCCGTCTTTACTTCCACCGCAAAGCCGTGGGAGGCAAGAGCCTTTTGGACCTCTTTGTCTTCGAAGAAGGGCTTCTTCTCAGAGCCAACAATCGCCTTGACGACGGTCTTTTCACCACCGAAGAAATCACGGCTTCCTCCGGAGTTGCCACCAGAAAAACCTGGAATACTACCGCCACGACCGACATAGACCGCGACAGCCGCGATAACAATCAAAATGACTGCAAGAATTGCCCCCGGGCCCATACACCCTTTCTTGCTACCACTTTGATTTTTATTTTTATCTCGTGAGCTGTGATTTCCACCGCTCGACCGCGTACTTTCCGCCATGAAATTATGGTAAGAGACCCGGTCAAACCTGGCAACAGATATAGAAATAATCAGTAATCTGCGTCACTTCGGGCGTACCGTGGCATTACGGGTTTACTGGCGGCGGCGGGTCGATCCGAGTTACTGACTGCGTTTATGACTGGCGGCGGCGGGTCAATCCGAGTTACTGACTGCGTTTATGACAAAAATGGCCCGAAAAATGGCCTGAAAGTGTCATAAACTTACACAGTTTCACATTTGCAGCCCGTATTCGCACGTGGAGCCCGTAATTTTTCGGGTTGCCAGTTATCGGGTTGCTAGTTACCGGGTCATCAGTTGTCGGGTTGCTGGTTTTTCTACTCCCCCCCCCGGGCTGTAAAAAATCGGCGTGCGGTCGATTGACCGCACACCGATTAATTAGCTGCGTTAGCTGGGCTAGCAGGTTTGCTAGCTCTAGCAGCTTTAGCCGCGAACCGGCTTTTCAGCCCACTGCTTTAGCTCAGTGTTCTTCTCGTCGACACGAGCGAGTTGCTCTGCAACACGGACACCCGCGGTGCCACCACGGGTGTCGCGGGAAGCGACAGCGCCGTCGATAGTAAGCACTTCGCGGACCTTCGGAGTCAGTGCCGGGTGGACACCGGCGAGGTCCTCGTCGGAAAGCTCGTCCAGACCGATACCGCCCTTGGACTCTGCAATGCGGACGCACTGGCCGGATGCCTCGTGAGCATCACGGAAAGGTACGCCTTCGCGGACCAGCCATTCAGCCAGGTCAGTGGCCAGGGTGTAGCCTGCCGGAGCGAGCTCGCGCAGACGATCCTCGTGGAAGGTCAGCGTTGCCACCAGACCGGTCAATGCCGGCAGCAGCAGGGTCAGCTGCTCGACCGAGTCCACCAAAGGCTCCTTGTCCTCCTGGAGGTCACGGTTGTAAGCCAGCGGCTGAGCCTTCAGCGTGGCCATGAGACCAGCGAGATTACCAATCAGACGACCGGTCTTACCGCGAGTCAGCTCTGCCACGTCCGGGTTCTTCTTCTGCGGCATGATGGAGGAACCAGTCGACCAGGCATCAGCCAGAGTGACGTAGCCGTACTCAGGGGTGGCCCAGTAAATGATTTCCTCTGCCAGACGAGACATGTCCACGGCAATCTGGGCGAAGACGAATGCCGCCTCAGAGGCGAAATCACGCGAAGAGGTGCCGTCAATGGAGTTGTCCGTGGCAGAGTCGAAGCCGAGCTCCTCAGCGATGGCCTCCGGATCCAAGTGCAGCGAGGATCCTGCCAGCGCACCAGAGCCGTACGGGGATACAGCCAAACGACGGTCGAGATCGCGGATGCGGTCGAGATCACGCAGCAGCGGATGCGCATGTGCCAGCAACTGGTGCGCCAGCAGCACCGGCTGAGCCGCCTGAGAGTGAGTCTTGCCCGGCATGATGGCATCCGGATGTGCCTTGGACTGAGCAACCAGGGCGCCGACCAGGTCCGTGACATCCAGTGCGATACCGCGGACGGCATCGCGCAGCCACATGCGGAACAAGGTTGCCACCTGGTCATTGCGGGAACGACCAGCGCGCAGGCGACCACCGACCTCCGGGCCGACGCGATCAATCAGACCGCGCTCCATGGCACCATGGACGTCCTCATCCGTCGGCTCTGGACCAAACTCGCCGGAGGCAACGTCGCGGCCGAGCTGATCAAGGCCTGCAATCATGGTGTCAAAGTCGGCATCGCTGAGCAGCCCGCGAGCATGCAGCACTCGGGCGTGGGCCTTGGACGCAAGAACGTCGTAAGGCGCGAGCACCCAGTCAAAATGGGTGGACTTGCTCAATGCGGCCATCGCCTCGGACGGGCCACCGGCAAAGCGGCCGCCCCACAGGGAGCCTTCGTTGGTACCGTGCTTTTCGACCATTGTCTTTTCCAATAGGCCTTTCGCTCTAGTCGCTCTGGAGAATCTTTACAGGTTGAAGTCGCGCTTTGCGGCCATCTTCGAGGACAGGCCGTGCAGCTCGACGAAGCCGCGAGCCAGGGTCTGGTCGAAGGTGTCGCCCTCGTCGTAGGTAGCCAGGTTGAAGTCGTACAGCGAGGTGTTCGAACGGCGACCGTTGACGTTGCAGTGACCAGCGTGCATGACCATGCGGATATCACCGGAAACGCCCTTCTGGGACTCCTCGATGAAGGCATCCAGCGCGCGCTTCAGCGGCGAGAACCACAGGCCGTCGTAGACCAGGTTGGCCCACTCGCCTTCGACCTGACGCTTGTAACGAGCCAGCTCACGCTCAACGGTGACGTCCTCAAGAGCTGCGTGTGCAGCCATGATGGCCATAGCACCCGGTGCCTCGTAGATCTCGCGGGACTTGATGCCGACCAGGCGGTCCTCAACCATGTCCAGACGACCGATGCCCTGAGCACCAGCGCGGCGGTTCATCTCTTCGATGGCCTCGAGCACGGAAACCTTCTTGCCGTCGATGGCAGTCGGCTTACCATCCTCGAAGGAGATGATGACCTCATCCGGAGAGTTGAAGTTCAGGGTCGGATCCTCGGTGTACGCGTAGACATCCTTGGTCGGTGCGTTCCACAGATCCTCCAAGTAGCCGGTCTCAATGGCGCGACCGAAGAGGTTCTGGTCAATGGAGAACGGCGACGACTTGGACTGCTCAATTGGCAGCCCCTTTTCCTCAGCGAAGGCGATGGCCTTATCGCGGGTCCACGCGAAGTCACGAGCCGGAGCGATAATCTTCAGATCCGGTGCGGTGTTGGCGAAACCGACCTCGAAACGGACCTGGTCATTGCCCTTACCGGTGCAACCGTGAGCAACGTGGGTGCCACCGAACTCCTCTGCAGCCTTCGCCATGTGCTTAACAATCAGCGGGCGCGACAGTGCAGAAACCAGCGGGTACTGCTTCATGTAAAGACCATTGGCCTTAATGGTCGGCAGGCAGTACTCCTCGGCGAACTCGTCCTTGGCGTCGACAACGACAGCTTCGACAGCGCCGGCGTCCAGAGCGCGCTGACGCACGGACTCCATGTCCTCGCCGCCCTGTCCGACATCGATAGAAACTGCGACGACCTCGCCGTCCGTCATTTCCTTGAGGTACGGAATAGCAACGGTGGTATCGAGGCCACCAGAGTAAGCAAGAATAACCCGGTTGGTCATAGGGTAAGCGCTCCTTTAATCGGTGCTTTAAAGCATTTCGTGAAATAGTTTACTGGTTCGTTCCGGCGGCTAGACGCTGGGCTAGGTCAGCGCCGGAAAGTGGTTCTCTAGCCAGGCACATTACGGTGTCATCTCCCGCAATTGTGCCAACGATTTCTTTGAGTCCCGCACGGTCAATCACACTGGCTAGATACTGTGCGGCTCCCGGTGGTGTACGCACAACCGCGATGGTGCCCGAATGATCAATGGAGACCAGCAGCTCGTCTAAAACGCGCCGCATCCTGGCCACTGCCCCGCTGGAGACAGCGAGTGCATCTTCGACGATGGAATAACGCGAACCGTTGACTCCGTCGCGAATCTTTCGGGCGCCCAGCTCATCGAGGTCTCTGGACAACGTCGCCTGCGCAATCTCAATGCCTTCGTCGGCAAGCAGCTCGACGAGCTGAACCTGACTGGACACGTGATGCTGCGCCAACAGGTCAGCGATGCGCGTCTGCCGAGCTGTGCGAGAACCTGGTTGTGCTGCGGTCATGACCTTACTGCCTTTCCACCAGCCAGGTCAGCAACGCCTTCTGAGCGTGCATGCGGTTTTCCGCCTCGTCAAAGACTACCGACTGCGGGCCATCGATGACCTCGGCAGTAACTTCGTTGCCGCGGTATGCCGGCAGGCAGTGCAGGAAGATGGCATCCTCATTTGCCTTCGCCATCAGCTCAGCGTTGACCTGGTACGGCAGAAACGGAGTGCGACGATCCAGGCCGTCGTTCTCCTGCCCCATGCTGACCCAGGTATCGGTGATGACAACGTCGGCACCGGCAATGGCCTCATCGACGTCTGCGGTTACGGCCACGGCCGCACCGGTCTGCTCCGCGACCTTCTTGGCGCGGTCGACGTAGACCTGCTCCGGCTGGAAGTTCTCCGGTGCACAGATGGTGACGTCCAGCCCTGCGGTGGCGAAGCCTACTAGGTAGGAGTTGGCCATGTTGTTGGCACCATCGCCAAAGTAGACAGCCTTCTTGCCACGCAGTCCCGCCTGGCCTTCTTCCGGGCATTTGTGCTCGATGATGGTCTGCAGGTCAGCGAGAATCTGGCACGGGTGGAACTCGTCGGAAAGCGCGTTGACAATCGGCACCGTCGCGGTCTCAGACATGGCCTCCAGCCCTGACTGTGCGTAGGTACGCCAGACGATTGCCGAGACAAAACGGCTGAGCACAGCAGCGGTGTCCTGGTAGGTCTCACCCTTGCCCATCTGCGAGTTTCCGGTTTCAACCACAATCGCGTTGCCGCCCAGAGCCGCAATGCCAGCGTCGAAGGAGAAACGGGTACGAGTCGACGTCTTGTCGAACAGCACCGCAACCGACTGTGGCCCCTCAAACGGCCGGCGGGAGTACGGCGCTGCCTTCAGCTCTGCAGCCAACTGCAGCACCTCAGCCTGCTCCTGTGGAGTCAGGTCATCATCGGCGAGAAAATGACGGAGCATCAGTTCCTAATTCCTTCCATTGTTGGCGACAGCCTCGGCGGCGTCGTTCAGGCAGGCATCAATCAACTCGACGGCGCGATTGATTTCCTCATCACTGAGGTTCAGCGGCGGCACAATTCGCAGCACATTCGCCTGCGGCGCGTTCAGAATGACACCGCGCTCATAACCGGCGTTAACTGCTTCCTTCGCCAGGTTCTCGCACAGCACCAGCCCAAGCATGAAGCCGCGACCGCGCACGTGATCGACATGGTTTAACGACGCAAGCTTGCGAGCCAGAACCTTGCCCTTCTCGGTGACTCGATCGAGCAGCTTTTCTTCTTCCAGCGTCTCGATGACGGCCAGGCCGGCAGCGGCACAGACCGGGTTGCCACCAAAAGTGGTGCCGTGCGCACCGGGAGTGAACAGTTCCGCTGCGCGACCGTTGGCGATGACAGCACCCAGCGGCAGGCCGCCGCCGAGGCCCTTGGCCAGGGTCATGACATCCGGGACGATGCCGTCGTGCTGGTGGGCAAACCACTGTCCGGTACGGCCAATGCCGGTCTGCACTTCGTCGACGATCATGAGGACGTCGAAGCGCTTGGTCAGTCCGCGGACCTCGGCGAGGTATCCCTCTGGCGGTGCGACCACACCGGTCTCACCCTGAATTGGTTCCAGAATCACCGCTGCGACACCCAACGGATCGGATTCGATGGTCTTGGTGAGGAAGTCGATGTCACCGTAGGGCACGAACTCGACTCCACCCGGCATCGGTTCGAACGGGGTGCGTTTGTCCGGCTGACCGGTCATGGCAAGTGCTCCCATGGTGCGGCCGTGGAACCCGTGGTGGGTCGCGATAATACGGTTGCGCCCCGTCAAACGCGCCAGCTTGAATGCAGCCTCATTGGCCTCGGTACCGGAGTTGCAGAACATAACCCGGGTGTCATCAGTGTCCCAGCCAGTGAGCTCAATGAGCTTCTCGCCCAGTGCCAGTGGTGGCTCAGAGGCGAAGATGTTGGACACGTGCCCCATCGTGGAAATCTGCTTGGACACGGCTTCCACGATGGCCGGATGTGCGTGACCCAACGCGTTGACTGCAATACCGGCGAGCAGGTCCAGGTATTCCTTGCCCTCGGAATCGGTGACAATAGCGCCCTTACCCTGCACAAGCTCAATGCGCGGCGTGCCGTAATTGTTCATCATCGTGTGTTGCCACTGCTGCTTGAAGTCACTCATGTCGTCTTTCGACCTGCCTAACGTGTGTGTAGGTAAATTCTTATCCGTCTTTTCTGCCTTATCCGGGCTCTACCATTGTGCCGATACCGCCGGAAGTCATCAGCTCCAGCAGCACCGAGTGTGGCTGGCGGCCATCGATAACGTGGGCCGCAGGCACTCCCTGATCCACTGCGTTCAGGCAGGACTCCATCTTCGGAATCATGCCCGAGTCCAGCGTCGGAAGGATTTCTCGCAGGTGCGAAGTGGAAATCTTGGACACCAGCGAATCGCGGTTCGGCCAATCCGTGTAGAGACCCTCGACATTAGTCAGAATCACCAGACGGTTCGCGTTAATTGCCGATGCCAGTGCACCTGCTGCCGTGTCGGCGTTGATGTTGTAGACCTCTTTGCCGTCAGCGGACGGCGCAATCGTGGAGACCACCGGAATACGGCCAGCATCAATCAGGTCCAATAGCGTTTCCGAGTGCACCTCGGTGATATTGCCAACCAGCCCGATATCTGTCTCCTTGCCACCGACGTTTACCGTGCGTCGAGTACCGGTGAACAGGCCACCGTCCTCACCAGAGGTACCCACTGCATATGGGCCGTAGGCGTTGATGAGGTTCACCAGTTCGCGGCCGACCTGCCCGAAGAGAACCATGCGGACAATTTCCATGACCTCCGGAGTCGTGACACGGAAACCGCCTCGGAACTCTCCCTCCAGCCCCAGGCGCTTGAGCATCGCCGAAATCTGGGGGCCACCGCCATGGACAACCACCGGCTTCACCCCCACGGTGCGCAGGAAAACCATGTCCTGTGCGAAGGCCTTCTTCAGTTTCAGGTCGGTCATCGCGTTACCGCCGTACTTGACCACCACAATCTTGTCACGGTGGTGCTGCAGCCACGGCAGGGCTTCCGCCAGCACATGTGCCCGCTGTTCGAAGGACAGCCCTTCGGTCAACTGGTGAACCATTGCAGAGTCTCCTCAAACCCGTTACGACGAATATGCCGAGTTGATGTGAACGTAATCGTGGGAAAGGTCCGTCGTACGAATCGTGGCCTCTTCCGGATTACCAGTACCGAGGTCAACCTCAACGGCGATGTCCTTGCCGGACAGATCCACTTCACGAGCATCAGGCGTGCCACCGGTATCGCGACAGACTACGTGACCATTGAAGGAAACCGTGATGTGCTCCGGATCCATATCCACCGGCGCGGTGCCGACAGCCGCCAACACACGACCCCAGTTCGGGTCCGAACCGAACATCGCACACTTGAAGAGGTTGTCGCGGCCGATAATGCGAGCAGCTACCAGGGCATCTTCAGCGCCACCGGTGCCACGCACGGTCACCGACACACGTTTGGTCACGCCTTCGGCGTCCGACTGCATCTGGCGTGCGATGGAATCACACACGCTAAGCACTGCCTGATCGAGCTCCTCCTGCGAGGGCTTCACGCCAGAGGCACCGTTGGCCAAAATGATGACGGTGTCATTGGTGGAGGTGGAGCCATCAATATCTAGGCGGTTAAACGTAACCTCGCTCGCCTTGGCAATAGCCTCGTGCGCCATTTCTGCGCTTACCGACGCATCCGTCGTAATCACACCGAGCATCGTGGCCATCGACGGACTAATCATGCCAACACCCTTGCCCATAGCACCGACAGTGAATCCGTCACCATGCGCAACGGCCTGCTTTGCCACCAAGTCAGTGGTCAAGATGGCCTCTGCTGCAGCCGTACCTGCGGCGACATCGCCGCCCAGTTTCTCAATCAGCTTCGGCACACCTGCCAGCACAATGTCCATCGGCAACCGGTCACCAATCAAGCCAGTGGAACAGGCGCCTATCTCGGTAACGTCGACGCCGAGCCCATCTGCGACCTTTTGGCAAACTTCGAGGGCGTCGGCAATACCCGGCTGGCCATTGCAGGCGTTGGCATTGCCGGAGTTCAGCACCACTGCCGACAGCTTGCCGTCAGCGATGTGCTTCTTGGATACCGTCACCGGCGCAGCCTGGACACGGTTGGTGGTAAAGACAGCCGCCGCGGTCTTCTCCGGCCCCTGGTTTACGATGAGCGCCATGTCCGGGTTTCCGCTGACCTTGATGCCTGCAATGACACCGCTGGCCGCGAACCCCTGAGGTGCACATACGCCGCCTTCGTCACCGGCGACGTTGACGAGACCTTCTTTTTCTTCCTTCATCATGGGGCAACTCCTACCAGTGGAAGTCCTGCAGTTTCATTCTGTCCAGTAACCAAATTCATGCACTGAACTGCGGCACCACCGGTGCCCTTTGTCAGATTGTCAATCGCCGAGGTCAGCACCAGGCGCTTGGCGCGTTCATCTACCTCGACCTGAATCTGAACCAAGTTAGAGCCAATTACCGACTGTGTCTGCGGCAGCAGCCCTTCGGCCAACACCTGCACAAACGGCTCATCCTTGTAGAACTCGAGGTAGGCTTCCCGTGCGGCTGCCTCCGTAACCCCGTCGACAAGCGGGGCGGTAATAGTGGTGAGAATGCCGCGCGACGTCGGGGCGAGTACGGGCGTGAAGCTGACGGTGAGATCCTCTGCGTACGGCTTGAGGTTCTGCAGGAACTCTGCGGTGTGGCGGTGCTTGCCCGCAGTGTTGTAGGCGCGGAGATTGCCCATAACCTCGGACCCGAGCAGGGGCACAGCCGCCTTCTTGCCCGCACCGGAGGTACCGGTGATGGAAACAACGGACAGGTCCGGCTTAACCAGGTTCTTTGCAACTGCCGGCAGCGCCGTAATTGTACCCCCAGTGGGGAAACAACCCGGCACAGCAATGCGCTTCGAAGCAGCCACTACTTCCCTGTTGCCCGGCAGCTCTGGAATACCGTAAGCCCAGGTACCGGCGTGCTCCGAGCCGTAGTAGTGCTCCCACTCAGCGGCATCCTGCAGGCGGAAATCCGCGCCGCAGTCAATAATCACCGTGTCATCCCCCAACTGCTCTGCAATCGCAGCCGAATGACCGTGGGGCAGACCGAGGAACACCACGTCATGTCCAGCGAGTGTGTCACCATTAGTCGGCTCAATACGACGGTCAGCCAAAGGTGCCACATGAGGCATAATGTCGCCCACACGAGCACCCGCGTTGGATGCTCCCGTCAGTGCGCCGATGGTCAGTTCGCCGGAAAGGTACGCCGGGTGCGACAACAGGATGCGGAGGATCTCTCCTCCTGCGTAACCGGTCGCACCGGCAATGGCAACGGAAATACTCATGTCAAACATTCAACACTTTTATTCACTGCGTTGCAAGATATTCATAGAATTCGTTGCCAAAGTGCTGGAATCCTACCAATGTGACGTGAGTGATTTATGAATATAACGCCATCGTCGGTACATACACTTCGCTCAACCAGCACGCCGGACTATTCAACACCGGACTACTCAACGCCGGACTACTCAACGCCGGACTATTCAACTACGCCGCTTGACTCCTGGCGCATCACACCATCTGCCCACTGCGCCACCGATGACGTCGTGGTGTAGAGATAGTAACCCGACTCCTCCGGTGCGACGCTGCCATCAAAAGCCACCGCACCCGAGAACACCGCAGCCAGCTGGCCGTCGATAAAGAGCGGTCCGCCCGAATCGCCCACCTGCAACGCCGCGGGGCGCTCCATGTGCGCCAACACTGAGTCTTCCCGCACGCACTGCTGATACTTCACCGGGCACATCGACGCGGTGACGGTCGCCATCGGCAGCGCGCCATCCGCAACATCGCCGAGCAGCGATCGCCCATAGACCGTGCCTGCCGTTTCTTGCTCCGAAAACGCTTGACGACGTTCCATTGCGGGATACTCCCGAAGAGCTGCATCGCCCGCAAGGTGAATAAGCACTACGTCACCGCTGGGCGCAATCTCCCAGCGATCAATCGGTACACGCCGGGCATCCGGGCCGGAACCGACCTCGACTTCCCCAACCTGCTGCGGGACATCACGCACGCAGTGAGCTGCGGTCATTACCCACTGCGGGGCGATTGCAGTTCCCGTGCAAAAGTTTCCGGTATGGGGACTGGTCCGGACCATGACCGACACCACGGAGTCCGCCGCCGCACTGGGCGCAGCAGCCTCCCCACCAACCAGCGCAGCCGCACTCGGCGCGCCGGTGAGCAATAGACCTGCCGTGACAGCAGCTGCAGCCACAGTCGCCGCAGGCTTCGCACTGCTCACAGCGCGCGCTCCGACGCGCTGCTCTCGTGCCTCTGCGCTATTCAGCCTGTTGTCGCGGTGCCGCAAGATGCCAATCATGGGTATCTCTCCCTGGGGCCTCCCCTTTTAGCCGCGCAGCTGAGCGCCGTGACGGGTAGTGGCCAACTCAATGGCCGCCTCGCGAGCTGCGGAAGCTTCCTCTTCCTTCAGCGTACGGTCCGGTGCGCGGAAACGCAGGGAGTACGCCAGTGAGCGAACGCCTTCGCCCATCTGCTCGGAACGGTAAACATCGAAGACACGGATGGATTCGAGGAGCTCACCGGCACCTTCCACCAGAGTCTTCTCCACCTCTGCGGCAGAGACCTCATCGCTGACAACAAGCGCGACGTCCTGGTGGACGGCCGGGAACGGGCTGAGTACCGGCGCCGGCAGGTGCTCCGTCACTGGCAGTGCATCGAGATTGATCTCCATAGCGCAGGTGCGCTCCGGCAGACCAGCATCCTTGCACACCTTCGGGTGCAGCTCACCGGCGTGGCCGACGACGTGACCGTCGACAAACAGCTCAGCGCAGCGGCCCGGGTGCCACGGCAGCACCTCAGCGTTACGGATCTCCAGCTCGACGTTGGCGGCGCGGGCAACAATGCGTGCAGCTTCGATGGCATCGGCGACGGTGTACGCGGCCTCATTGCCCCACGGGCTGTCCAGGCGGATCCGCCCACAGGCGACAGTGGCGACGTGCAGTGGCTGCTCCGGCAGCGAGTCCAGAAGCTCAGCGCGCTCGGCCTCGCTCGGCAAGCCGGCAGTCGACGGCATCGGCGAGACACCGTTACCGCGCTCGATGGATACCTGCTCCACACCGTAGAGCGACAGGTCGACCTGGCCGCGAGCAACATTGCGCTTCAGCGACTCCAGCATGGACGGCAGCAGAGTCGTGCCCAGCTGAGCGTGGTCGGACTCCAACGGGTTGATGACCTTGACGGTGTTACGACGCGGGTCATCAGCGTCCAGGCCCCAGACGTCGAATACATCGTTGGCAATGAACGGCGTCGGCAGAATCTCCAGGTAGCCATTGTGGGCCAACGCGTGACCGACGAAGCGGCGGCGCAGCTGACGCTCGGTCAGACCGCGACCGGCCGGAGCGATTGGAAGGATAACCGGAATGTCTTCCAGACCCTCCAGTCGCAGGATTTCCTCAACCAGATCAGCGGACATGGTCAGATCCGAGCGCCAGGTTGGCGGAGTGACAGCCAGGCGGTCACCGTTGTCAACGACCTCGCAACCGACCTCGCGCAGGCGACCAATGACGGTTTCACGCGGGTAATCAACGCCCGCAACTTCGCTGGCGCGGTTGACGGCAAAGTCAATAGTCGGCATGGTGGCAACCTCGCCGAGCAGGGTGCGACCAGTGTCGATAGTGCCGCCGGCGATGTCAGCGAGCAGCTGGCAGGCCAAGTCCAGAGCCGGCTCGACAAGGGCGGTGTCCACGCCGCGCTCGAAACGTCGTGAAGCCTCGGAGCTCAGCTTGTGGCGGCGACCGCTGCGGAAGACGTGCAGCGGCGACCAGTTGGCGGCCTCGAAGACCACATCGGTGGTGTCGTCGGCAATCTCGGAGGTAAGTCCGCCCATGATGCCGGCCAGTGACTGAATACCGTTGTCGTCGCAGATGACGACGTCCGCCGGGTCGAGCTTGCGGTCCACGTGGTCGAGAGTCGTCAGAGTCTCGCCGGCCTTAGAGTTGCGGATGTGCAGGCCACCAGCGATCTTAGAGCCATCGAAGGCGTGCATCGGCTGACCGAGCAGCAGCATCACGTAGTTGGTGACGTCCGTGGTCACGTTGACCGGACGCTGACCAGCCAGCAGCAGGCGGCGGCGCATCCACCATGGGGTCTCGGCGTTCGGATTGATGCCGGTGACACGGCGCAGACCAAAGCGGCGGGTGTCGGTGTCCTCGTCGATGGTGACATCCAGGATCTCACCTTCGACCGGTAGCTCCTTGACCTTGGCCGGATCGGCGAAGTCGAGGTTGAATGCGGAGCAAATCTCGCGGCCAAGACCGCGGGCCGACAGCGCATAACCGCGGTCCGGAGTGATGTTGACCTCGAATTTCTCGTCATCGAGACCGATGAACTCCTTGGCGCACGAACCCAGCTCAGCCGGGGCCGACGGGAGCGTCAGAATACCCGCGGAGGAATCGGTCATGCCCAGCTCAGCTTCGGAGCAGAGCATGCCGTTGGAAACCTTGCCGTAGGTCTTCCGTGCGGAAATCTCGAAACCACCCGGCAGCACGCAGCCCGGCAGTGCGACGACGACAATCGAGCCCTCTTCGAAGTTGCGGGCACCACAGATAATCTCCTGCAGTTCGCCGGTGCCATTGGCATCGCCGACGTTGACCTGACAGAAGCGAATTGGCTTCTTGAAGCCCTCGAGCTCCTCAATGTGGTCGACACGACCGAAAACCAGCGGACCTTCGATCTTCTCCAGCGGCTCGTGCCCCTCGGTTTCAAAACCAACGCGGACAAAGCCCTCATCCAGCTCGTCCGGGGTAACGGACCAGTCCGGGTTGATGGTGTTCTCTGGGCCGCGAACGATTTCAGTGACCCACGACTGTGGAATGAACATGTAAGTAAAACTCCTATCTGTAGGTCAGTGAATTAGCCGCGGATACCGAACGGCTGCGTGAAGCGAACGTCGCCTTCGACCATGTCGCGCATGTCGGTCAGACCGTTGCGGAACTGCAGGGTGCGCTCCAGGCCCATGCCGAACGCGAAGCCCGAGTACACCTCCGGGTCAATGCCGGAGGCCCGCAGCACGTTCGGGTTCACCATGCCGCAGCCGCCCCACTCGATCCAGCCGGCACCGCCCTTCTTGTTCGGGAACCAGACGTCAACCTCAGCCGACGGCTCGGTGAACGGGAAATAGTTGGTGCGCATACGGGTCTTGGTCTCCGGACCGAACAGCGCCTTTGCCATGTGATCCAGCGTGCCGCGCAGGTGCCCCATGGTCAGGCCCTTGTCCACAGCGAGCCCCTCGACCTGGTGGAAGACCGGGGTGTGGGTGGCATCGAGCTCATCGGTACGGAAGGTACGCCCCGGGCAGATAACGTAAATTGGCAGGTCACGCGACTGCAGAGTACGAACCTGAACTGGAGAGGTGTGCGTACGCAGCACCTGCTTGGATCCTTCCGGCGCAATGTGGAAAGTATCCTGCAGGGTACGAGCCGGGTGATCCGGCAGGAAGTTCAGCGCGTCAAAGTTGAAGTACTCGGCTTCGACCTCCGGGCCCTCGGCAACTTCCCACCCCATGCCCACGAAGATGTCACCGATCTGCTCGGACAGGATAGTAATTGGGTGCATACCGCCACGCTGGCCTCGCGTGGTGTCCACCGACACGTCGATGCGCTCCGCGACCAGACGGCGCGCGTTTTCCTCTTCCTCCAGCACCGCAAGACGCTCTGCATAGTGCTTCTCGACGGCTCCGCGAACAACATTCACGCGACGACCAGCATCCTTGCGCTCAGCCTTCGGAATAGAGCCCAGCGCGCGGCGAGCCTGCGGAATGTAACCTTCATCCCCCAAGTGCTCACGACGGGCGACAGAAAGCTCATCCAGGTTGCCGGCAGCGTCAAAGGCATCCGTGGCCTTCTGCGCAGCCGCCTGGAGGGCGTCCTCGGAAAGATCGATAGGATTTGGCGAATCGCTCACGTGTCAACCACTTCTATATAGGACTATCAGTTCTTGTGATGGAACAATCATAGTCGAGGATAACTGCACGCGTGCACGCACCTCACCATCGAGGTTTCCTACTTACCCCGAACCGTCTCCCACAGGCACATAGCCGCTGCGGTGGCGAGGTTCAACGACTCCGCCTCGCCCTTAATCGGGATGGCCACACTCGCCCCCGCCGAGGCCGTAATCTCCTCCGACAGGCCATGTGCTTCGTTGCCAAAAAGCCAGGCGACGGGACCGTCGGGAAGCGCATCAACGCCGAGTGTGAGAGCGCCATCCATCGCCGTAGCGAGGGTGGCAAAGCCCGCTTCCCTGACTCTCTCCACAACGACATCGATATCGCGCTCGCGTGCGACCGGTGTATGGAAAACAGACCCCGCAGAGGAACGCACGGCCTTCGAGTTCAAAGGGTCAACCGAATCGCCAGCAAGGATCACCGCACCAGCACCGAGGGCATCAGTCATGCGCACAATCGTGCCAACATTGCCCGGGTCATTGCACTCCACCGGAATCACCAGACAACCGGACTGCTTTCCAACCTCAATGGCCTCCTCCAACGAAGTGGACACCACACCTGTGTCGCAGACGGCGAAAAGCCCGGTAGTGGTGACGGTTTCGCTTAATGAGCGGGCGGCGGAGTCGTCGATAAGCGAAACAGACTTACGCTGCGTCCAAGATCCGAGATACCCCGTGAGCAGCTCACGGAACTGCTCGGCGGCGGGTGCCGTGACGAAGATTTCCACGACGGCCTCTGCGCGGATAGCCGCATCGACGGAATTGAAGCCCTCGACGAGGAAGCGCCCGGACTTCTTCCGCTTGGCCGCACGGTGGAGCTGAATAGCCGCCGAGACGCGTGGAGTGCGGGGAGTAAACGGCTCGTCGTTGAAGTACAGCGCAGAGTTCATAGTGATTAATCCTAGCGATGCGATTCGGGATTCATAACCGCCAGTGCGGATACGAAAAACCACCGCCGGGGTTATTCATAAACCCAATCGACGGTGGTTTTTTCAAAGATGTTGGCAAGACCGCGCTGCCAGTCGCAGGCGCTTGCCGACGCTACGTACGAGTTACCTCGTAGCTGCTTTACTTAGCAGCAGGAGCGTTGACGTCCTCCGGCAGAGCGTCCTTAGCAACCTTGACCAGAGCAGCGAATGCCTGCGGGTCGTTGACAGCCAGCTCAGCCAGGTTCTTACGGTCAACCTCAACGCCAGCCAGGTTCAGGCCCTGGACGAAGCGGTTGTAGGTGATGTCGTTAGCGCGGGCAGCAGCGTTGATGCGCTGAATCCACAGACGACGGAACTGCCCCTTACGGTGGCGGCGATCGCGGAACTCGTAAGTCTTGGAGTGGAGCATCTGCTCCTTGGCCTTGCGGTACAGGCGAGAGCGCTGACCACGGTAGCCCTTTGCGGAATCGAGAACTTCGCGACGCTTCTTCTTAGCGTTAACAGACCGCTTCACACGTGCCACGGTGATACTTCCTTTTCGTTGTCTTTAAGAACTAGTGAAATTAAGAGGGCGATTGCCCTGGGACGAGACTTGAAAAATTAAGCCTTGCCCAGCAGACGCTTGACGCGCTTGACGTCCGACTTAGCAACGTCCGTAGTGCCCTTCAGGCGACGGGTACGAGTGGACGGCTTGCCCTCCAGGAGGTGGCGGCGGTTAGCCTGCTCGCGGCGCAGCTTGCCGGAACCGGTAACCTTGATGCGCTTTGCGGTGCCCTTGTGGGTCTTCTGCTTCATGTTAAAACTCTCCCCTACCGATCTTTGACGCTCGTGGCGCAAAAATCTCGTTTACAACCATTTCTGGTCAGGTCGGTTACTTCTTACCCTTATTCCGAACCGGCCCCAGGACCATAGTCATGTTGCGACCGTCCTGCTTCGGGCGAGACTCGACGGTGCCGTACTCTTCGACATCGGCGGCCAGACGCTCCAACAGGCGGAATCCCAGTTCTGGACGAGACTGTTCACGGCCACGGAACATAATCGTGACCTTGACCTTCGAACCCTTCTCCAAGAAACGAACAACGTTGTTCTTCTTGGTTTCGTAGTCGTGGTCATCAATCTTCGGACGGAACTTCTGCTCCTTGACCACAGTCTGCTGCTGGTTCTTTCGAGCCTCGCGTGCCTTCTGGGCTTGTTCGTACTTGAACTTGCCGTAGTCCATAATCTTGGCGACCGGCGGCTTTGCTCGCGGAGCAACCTCAACCAGGTCAAGGTCTGCTTCGTAAGCGAGCTTGAGTGCGTCACCGGTGCGGACAACGCCCACCTGCTCACCATTCGGTCCTACAAGGCGGACTTCCGGTACTCGAATATCCTCGTTAATACGAGCTTCAGCGCTGATGTGGCCTCCTAGGTTGAACCTGAACAATCTTCGTTTCAAACCGCGATAGCAAGCGGGAAAGGAAGAAAAGCCACGCGTCTACAGCGGATTACTACACACTGTATAAGGACGCCTTCCAATCGTGCGATGTGACATCACCGATTAGGGTGGACCCCGGCGCTACCGTAATTCTTTGGCGCACCTAGGGTGGGACTTAAATCCTCTTCGCTGCCGAATGCAACTAAATGCTCCCCGAAGGCAGCAAGAAGCATCACATTCTGGCGGTCGTAGACGCGATGCTAACACAAGCGTTCTCGCATACCAAAACCGACTCTTACGCCAGGTTATTCACCATCAGCCCCCGGCGCACTACCGAGCGTTAAAAAGTGCAATCGGAATTGTAATCAGATTGGTAGATTCTCTCCATAGTTTTTAGGTCAAACACGATTAAAGTCGTCACCATGAATACTGGCTCCAACGGCTTTGGCCCTAAAACCGAGAACTCCAACCCTAATCAGCATTCCGCCCGATACGGCAAGCCCCCGACCCGAGATTTTGTCCTGACCGGCGACTCCGTCTCAGAGCTTTCCCATGCTCTGGCAGATTTGGAGGCCAGCTCGCTTCGGCTGGCTCGGCTCACCCGAACTTGGCAGGTGCGCCTTTCGCAGGCAAGCGGGCAAGCGCCGACTGCACCGAGCGCGCCTCAAACTACGGGAACGGAATTTGCGCCGGTACCTAAATCGGCGCCTGAGCGGACACCTCAAGCGCCGCCCCATGCTGCGCCCCAAGGGGTACCTCAACATAATTGGCAACCACCGCCAACACAAGCGGACTGGCGGAATCAACCGGCTCCCCTGCCACAGAGCGACGCAACTGCGCAGCCCATGTTCGGCTTCCCCTCTGCCCACCAGTGGCGGCGGGATTCGAAGTCGCCGCAGTCTTCTCCCTTACCGCAGTCTTCTCCCTCACCGCAGTCTTCCCCAACCGGCTCGGCCCCGCCGCCGAAGCTGCCGGAGGCACCGCGTGAACCTCGCGAGCCCCGCGAACCCTGGTGGCGCAACGAGAAGGCGATCATCAAGATTATTGCCATCTTCGGTGGTCTCATTACCGCTGCCGGTATCGCGTTCTTCGTCGCGGTTGCAATCCAATCCGGCCTGATTGGACCGGCCGGGCGTGTGGTTCTGGCTTACTTGTTGGCCACCGTGCTCGCGGTCGCGGCTGTGCGAGCGCACCGTCGTCAAGCACCGCCTGCTGGCGTAACGGCATTGATTGCGACGTCGCTAGCCGCTGCGCACCTGACAACGATGTCGATGTCCTACCTCCTCGACTGGATTCCGGTGGCGGCGACGCTGGTCATCATGCTGCCTTTCGCCGCTGTCGGCCTATACGGCGCGCGGTGGACAAAGTCGAGCGCAACCGCCGCGTGGACCATCACAATCAACACCGGATTAATGCTGTGGGCGACGATCGGCCTCAACTTCCACGCCCGCCCGCTGAGCTCTTCGCTCGCGCAAATCACCCTTCAACTGATGGTTATCGCCGCTATCGTCTGCTTCTTGAACATCCCCTTCCGGAAGTACGTAGTCGCATTCCTGCTCGGCGCAAACGTTCTCATCGGCGTGATCACGACCAACAATGCACTGGTGATGCCTGCAATCGCCGCACTCACCATTGCCCTTTTCGTGTTTGCTCAGTTCGGCCCGCTGGCGTTGGCTCGCCAACTCACTCCCGAGCTTGACGACGAGTCTTCGGAGACCAGCACTTGGGAAGACGATCTGGTCACCATCACGTCAGTAGTTGCCTTCTCGACTCCGGTTGTAGCCGCAGTCCCAACGGTCAACGCCACACAGTCCACCTCCAGCCTCTGGTTGCTGTTCTACGGCGGATTCGTGCTGTTCATCGCAATTGCCGCGGTATTCCTTTGGAACCGTGCCATCTTCCGCTATCTCGCCCCAATGGCCTTGGCCACGGCAATTCTGCCCTGGCTTGCACTCGCGGTGGCGGGCCCAGAAGGGGACGCAGGAGCCGGTACTGGAACCCACACCTGGGGTCTCATCCCAATCTCCATCGGTGCCGCGCTCTTTGTCTGGGCGCTGGCCACAGCACCGAAGTACAGCGCGATTGGTGCACGCCTACAAGCTCCTGAGCCAACGCGGGATGCCGTCGCACCCTATACAAAGATTGCGGCGCTGACCTGGCTGCTCGGCGCAACGGTAGTACACCTCTACATCCTGCCCGCAGCGTTGAATGCCGGTGCTGCGGCTGACTACTCGGCAACGTGGGCAGAAATGCTTTCGCTGTTGTTCCTGCTGTGCGCCGATGTCGGCCTGGCCGTGACGGCGGCGAGGTCGCAGCTGCCGCCAGCTTTTGCACTGATCGGCCTGGCTGCGCTGGGTATGCCATTTATCGTGCTGCTTACAACTATTGGCGTGAGCTTCAACGCCGCTCACATGTTGCTGAGTATTTTCTGGGCCACGATTGCCGGCATGCTGGTGCTATCGAAGAGGTTCCACCACATTCCGGCGCGACTGGCAGCGGGTTTGACCATTGCGGCGCTATCTATCGTCAAGCTGATCTTCTACGACATGGCAACACTCGATGGTGTTATCCGCGCCCTGGCGTTCCTCGGCTGTGGTCTGATTCTGCTAGCCATGGCGGTCTCCGGGGCGAAGCAGAAGAATGCCGAGGAACCAGCGGCAGCGGACTGTGACGGCACCGCCAGCGATTCTGACGCTGTCGGCGCTGCCGCTGCCGCAAATGCCGATGCTGCCGATACCGCCCCCGCTGCTGACAGACTGGAAGGCATCACCCGCACCGACGGTCCAGGAATTTCCGACGGAAACGAGCCGACTACCTAAGCTACTTAAGCAGCGGCTTCAGGTACTGCCCGGTGTGGGAACCGGAACAGTTCGCGACATCCTCCGGCGTGCCCTCTACAACCACCGTGCCACCGCCGGAGCCGCCTTCCGGCCCCATGTCGATGATCCAGTCCGCAGATTTGATGACATCCAAATTATGCTCAATGACAATGACGGTGTTGCCCTTGTCCACCAGGCCCTGCAACACCAACATGAGCTTGCGGATGTCCTCAAAATGCAGACCCGTGGTCGGCTCATCCAAGATGTAGACCGTCCGGCCATTGGAGCGCTTCTGCAGCTCACTGGCCAGCTTCACGCGCTGAGCCTCACCACCCGAGAGCGTGGTTGCCGCCTGTCCGAGACGGACATAGCCCAAGCCGACGTCGACAAGCGTATTGAGATAACGCGCAATCGACTGAATCGGCTCGAAGAACTCCGCTGCCTCGGAGATGGGCATATCCAGCACCTCAGCGATGGTCTTGCCCTTGTAGCGAACCTCCAGCGTTTCGCGGTTGTAGCGCGCGCCATGGCAAACCTCGCAAGGCACGTAGACATCCGGCAGGAAGTTCATCTCAATTTTGATGGTGCCGTCGCCCTTACACGCCTCACAGCGACCGCCCTTGACGTTGAAACTGAACCGGCCCGGCTTATAACCGCGAACCTTGGCCTCTTGTGTCTCTGCGAAGAGGTTGCGGATCTTGTCGAACACGCCGGTGTACGTCGCTGGGTTGGAACGTGGAGTGCGACCAATCGGCGACTGGTCAACCTGCACCAGCTTGTCCAGCTGATCTAGCCCCTCCACGCGGCTGTGTCGCCCCGGCACCTGACGAGCACCGTTGAGCTCGTTGCTCATCACCTTGGCCAGAATTTCGTTGACCAAGGTGGACTTGCCTGAACCGGAAACACCCGTCACACAGGTCAACACGCCGAGGGGGAACTTCACGTCGATCTTCTTCAGGTTGTTTTCGCGAGCGCCCTTGACCGTCACCATGCGCGATTTATCAATCGCACGCCGGTTCTCCGGCACCGCCAACACCCGACGACCCGAGAGGTACGCACCTGTCAGCGACTCTTCGCAGTCAACAATGCCCGACGGTTCGCCCTGGTAGACGATCTGTCCACCGTATTCACCGGCCTTGGGCCCAATGTCGACCAGCCAATCGGCCTCGCGAATCGTCTCCTCATCATGCTCGACCACAATCAGCGTATTGCCCAGGTCGCGCAGGTTCTTCAGAGTCTTGATTAGACGACTGTTATCGCGCTGGTGAAGACCAATCGACGGCTCATCCAAGACATAGAGCACGCCGGCGAGCCCCGAGCCAATCTGGGTGGCCAGACGAATTCGCTGCGCTTCGCCACCGGACAGCGTGCCCGCCGAACGCGACAGGGACAGATAGTCCAGCCCCACATCCAGCAGGAACTTCAGACGAGCCTGCACCTCACGCAGAACGCGACCGGCAATCATTTCCTCGCGCTTGCCCAAAGTCAGCGAATTCAGGAATGCCGAGCCATCGTGGACCGACAGCTCTGTGAGCTCGGCGATATTCTTCTGCCCGAACTCCGCCGAATCCAGCGTCACCGAAAGAATTTCTGGCCGCAGACGCGTGCCATTACACGCAGGACACGGCACTTCACGCATGTACCCCTGGAAGCGATCCTTCTGAGAGTCACTCTCTGCCTGCGACAGCTTGCGGTGCAGGTACGGCATCACGCCTTCAAACGGCGCGGTGTACTGGCGAGTACGGCCGTACCTATTGCGGTAGCGCACCGTGACCTTGTGGCTGGAACCATGCAGCAGGGCCTTACGCTGCGGTGCTGTGAGATCTTCGAAAGGCGTGGTCGGGTCGAAGCTCATCTCGGTAGCGAGCCCCTCGACCAACTTTTCAAAGTACTTCTTGTTCAGCGTCTGTCGCCACGGCGCAATAGCCTCGATCGTCGGCAGTGACGGATCTGGAATGACCAGGTCCGTGTCCACCTCCAGCTTGGTGCCAATGCCGTCGCACTCCGGGCAGGCACCATACGGCGAGTTAAACGAAAACGACCGTGGCTCCAGCTCATCGATAGCAATGCGGTGCCCATTCGGGCAGGCCATCTTTTCCGAGAATCGCTGGGTTCGACGCGGGTCATCTGCCTCTAGCCCGACTGCGTCGATGACCACGACGCCGTCGGCAAGCAGAAGCGCCGTTTCGACGGAATCGGTGAGCCTGCGCTGCTGCGACTCCTTCACCTGGAGGCGGTCAATAACCACGTCAATGTCATGCTTGACCTGCTTCTTCAGCTTCGGCGGATCCGTTAGGCGATGCATTTCGCCGTCGACGATGACACGCGCGTAGCCCTCAGATGCGAGGCGTTCAAACAGGTCGACGAACTCGCCCTTGCGCGTACGCACGACGGGTGCGAGGACCTGGAATTTGGTGCCCTCCGGCATCTCCATGACCTGATCGACAATCTGCTGTGGAGTCTGTGAGGAGATTACTTCCCCACAGGTCGGACAGTGCGGAGTACCGGTGCGCGCGTAGAGCAGACGCAGGTAGTCATACACTTCTGTGATGGTTCCGACGGTCGAGCGCGGGTTGCGGTTCGTCGACTTCTGGTCGATCGACACCGCCGGCGAGAGCCCCTCAATCATCTCTACATCGGGTTTTTCCATCTGCCCCAGGAACATGCGCGCATAGGAGCTCAGCGACTCCACGTAACGGCGCTGGCCCTCGGCGAAGATTGTGTCAAATGCCAGTGACGATTTACCCGACCCCGACAGACCGGTGAAAACCACCATCTTGTCTCTGGGCAAATCGATGTCAACACCCTGCAGGTTATGCTCGCGGGCGCCTCTGACCACTAGACGTTCAGCCACAGTGGGAAACCTCAATTCGTCGACGATTCACTGCCGACTAGTCTACAGTCCATAACCAGTTTTTCGCACATGTGTTCAGAGACTCGCGGTTACGTTGCGTTCCTAGCGCGCCGACAGACACCTCATTACCCTGGGGCGCATGAACGACGTCATTACAATTAGCCCCTACTCCAACGCGCCGAGCACGCGCGGCGTTGAACGCATTGACTACGGCAATGTCACTATTTATAAGACCTCCGTCGGACCGATGGAAAACAACGTCTACCTTTTGGTCGACTCCCGCGAGCCCGACAATTCCCTACTTATCGATGCCGCCACCGACGCCGACCATTTAATCCGCCTGGTCGAGCACGTCGGCGCGCAGGTCCGCACGATTGTCACCACGCACTCCCACGGCGATCACGTCCAGGCGCTCGGCGAGCTCCTGCAGGCATTCCCTGCCCGCCACATCACGTCAAGCCTCGACGCTGCAGACATTCCCGAACCCGCCGACCAGCAACTCGACGGCGGCGAGACCATTACTTTCGGCCAGGGCATCACGCTTCCCACGTTCATCCTGCGCGGGCACACCAAAGGCGGCCTCTGTCTCGACCTGTCCGCCAAGGAAACCGGCGCGCTTTCCGACGACACCCCGTCACACCACCTCTTCGTCGGTGACAGCATCTTCCCCGGCGGCGTCGGTAAAACGTACTCGCCCGAGGATTTTTCGCAGCTTATCGACGATGTCGAGAGCCGTGTCTTCCACGTCTACCCCGCCGACTCGGTGATTCACCCCGGCCACGGCAAGGACACCACAGTTGGCGTCGAGAGCCCCGAGGTGGATAACTGGCGTGAGCGCGGTTGGTAGTGCTGGATGAGCGTGGTTGGTAGTGCTGGATGAGCGCGGTTGGTAGCGCTAGATGCAGTCGCAGCGTCTGAAAACTCGTCATTCCCACGACATAAATAGGCCAGGCTGCGTAGGATTAATAGTGAATTACAGCGACCAGGTGGCCAAAAACACGGTTTCACCTGGACGACAAAGGAGATGGAATTTAGATGATTCGCAAGTTTGCCCGACCAATGCTGGCCTCGGTTTTCGTTGCCGACGGTGTCGACACGCTGATGAACCAGAAGGATCATGAAGAGGGCGCACGCGACCTGATTGCCCGCGTCCGCTCCGTAACCCCGAACCAGTACAACAAGTACGTGCCAAATAGCGAGAAGCTGGTTGTTCAGGCCGTCGCTGGTACCAAGGTTGCCGCCGGTTCCCTCTACGCTCTGGGTAAGGCCCCACGTCTGTCCGCCACGGCTCTGGTCGCTGCACAAATTCCGACGATGCTGGCTCGCCACGCATTCTGGGAGACCCAGGACTCGAAGGAGAAGGCGGCTCGCCGCACTGGATTCCTGACCGACATCGGTCTGCTGGGTGGCCTCTTCCTGGCTACCGCTGACACCGACGGCAAGCCGGGTGTCGCTTGGCGCGCTGAGAAGGCTGGCAAGCAGCTGAACAAGAAGGTTCAGGCTGCCCTGCCGACCAAGTCTGAAACCGAGCAGCGCACTGAGGAAGTCAGCGCAGCTTTCGCTTCCGCCGGCGAGAACGTCCGCGAAAAGGCCGGCCTGCTCCGCGACCGCGCTTCTGAGGCCACCGATGGGGCTCGTGAATACGTCGAGGACAACAAGGACGGCTGGCGCGAGCAGCTCACCGGCGCCTTCGACACCGCTAAGAGCTACGTCGAGGACAACAAGGACGACTGGATTGCCAAGGCTAGCGAGCTCGCTGAGGACGCTCGCGACTACGCCGAGGACCTGGGCAAGGATCTCAAGAAGGACACTCGCAAGCAGCGCAAGGAACTGCGCAAGCGCGCAGCCAAGGCTTCTAAGGAGGCCAAGAAGTCTGCAAAGAAGGCGCAGAAGCGCCTGCAGTAAGTTTGCTGCCGCAGTTAAAGCGGTATACTTAAACGCTCCCCACGCCACGACGCGTGCGGGGGCGTTTTCATATTTTTATATTCATTCAGCACATCAATTAGCACTAGTTTTAACGAACTGTTGAGGAGACCAGGTTGGCGTCGCGCGCATCCGAGCCCGGGCAGGACCAGACAGGCCACACTGGCCGCACTGGCCAGGCAGGTCTGCCGGACCAGGCAAGTTCAGCACCACAGCGAGAAGAAGAGAGTACCCTCGCTGCAGAACAGACCTACGTCAATCGCGCGTTCAGCTTCCTCGACCGGGCACGCGAGCGCGACCAAGAGTACCTGCGCCAGGTCATGCTCATCGACGACCCGGACCCGCAAGCCCGCGTTGAACGCGAGGTGGAATACCACCGACTACAGGCTAACCTGGACCGCTACCGCTCAGCCGAGATTGGCCTGGTCTTTGGTCGAATCGATATCGATGACCCAGACCCCGACAATCCTTTGGCAGAGGAAGGGCCGGGGGCGACCGTCGATAAGCGATACATCGGGCGAATCGGCCTGTCCGATGAAAACGACGACTACCGCACGGTCATCATGGACTGGCGTGCCGATGGTGCGCGCCCGTTTTACCTGGCCACGACCGCGCATTCCGAGGGAGTCAGCCTGCGTCGACACCTGCGCACGCACGGCCGGAAGGTCCGCAGCATTGACGACGAATGGCTCTCCGGCGAGGAAGCCGACAGCGCACACGAAACCGAAGTCGAGGCTGGTGTCGGTGGCGAATCGGTGCTGCGCGAGGTCATGAATCAAGCGCGCACCGGCCATATGCGCGGCATTGTGGAGACCATTCAGCGCGAGCAGGACCTCATCATCCGCGACTCCACCCGCGGCACCCTGGTCGTCCAGGGCGGTCCCGGCACGGGCAAGACGGCGGTGGCGCTGCATCGCGTCGCGTGGCTTCTCTACACCTACCGCGATCAGCTGGCGAAAACCGGTGTCCTCATCATCGGCCCGAACACGACCTTCCTCGACTATATCTCGCGCGTGCTGCCGAGCCTCGGCGAAACAGGCGTGGTGCTGACCACCATCGCCGATCTCTACCCCGGCGTGCACGCTTCCGACGCGCTTATCGACGGGCACAACCCCGAACCCCTGGTTGCGCAGGAAGTTAAGGGCTCGATTGAGATGCTCACTATCCTGCGCGAAGCCGTGCGGGCCTACCAGGAGCTCCCCGCGGAGTCGCTTGAAGTCCATAACGACAACATCATCCTGACCATCACGCCAGAGATGGTGAAAGCCGCGCGAACGCGTGCGCGGCGGACTCGTAAACCACACAATCTGGCACGTCCGATTTTCCGGGATCACGTGGTGGAACTCCTGGCCGCACAGATGGCCGAGGTCATTGGCGCCGACCCGCTGGGCGGCGAAAACCTGCTGTCCGTGACCGACGTTGCCGACCTGCGCGACGAAATTGACGAATCCGGAGCAGTCGCTGACATCCTCGACGAGCTGTGGCCCGCACTCGCACCCGAGCAAGTGCTGTCGGAACTGCTGAGTTCCCGCGAGGCCATCGACTACGCCGCCAGCGATTACGACGAGCTGACGCGCGAGGCTCTCTACCGGCCGGAAGGCACCGACTGGATGCCTTCCGACGCCCCGCTTCTCGACGAGCTGGCGGAGCTCCTCGGCCCGGTTGGTGAAGCGGAGACCGATGACGAGAATTGGCAGGCCCGCGTCGAGGAGGCGCAGGGCGCGTTGGATACCCTGTCCAGCTCTGCGTCCCAGGACCTTGACGACGGCTTCGAGGCCGAGATTCTATCTGCGTACGACGTCATCGATGCCGAGGCACTGGCCGAACGCCACCGTGAGCGCGACCTGCGATCCACCGCCGAGCGGGCGGCGGCGGATCGCCTGTGGGCCTACGGCCATGTCATCGTTGACGAGGCGCAGGAACTCTCCGCAATGGCCTGGCGAATGCTGCGCCGCCGCAGCCCCAATGGTTGGATGACCCTCGTCGGAGATGTGGCCCAGACGGGCTCCCCCGCAGGCGCTGCGACCTGGGACGATGTGCTGGAACCGATTATCGGTTCGAGGTGGCATCTCCACGAGCTGACCGTCAACTACCGCACTCCGGCTGAGGTGATGGAGGTTGCCGCCAGCCTCCTGGCGGAGATTGATCCGGAGCTGGAGGTGCCACAGTCGATTCGCGCGACCGGCCGCAAGCCTGTTCAGGCCTGCACTGTGACGGAGGCGTTGGCACATGTGGAGCGGGTGGCGCAGCCGGATCGCCTGGTCGCGGTCATCGCCCCGGCAGAGTTGCTCGACGCCACGCGCGCGGAGGTGCGGGATTTTCTCGCTGGCCGAACTGGTGGAGATGGTGAAGATGGCGGGGCTGGTGGCTCTAATGCTGCCGACGCGACTAGCACCGATGACGCACCTTCTACTCACCCCAACAAACTCACCAACTGCGCGGTCTACGACATCACGACCTCAAAGGGCCTGGAATTCGACGAGGTCATCGTCGTCGCGCCCGACCAGATTGTGGCGCAATCTCCGCAGGGGCTACAGGACCTGTATGTTGCACTAACTCGTGCGACCCAGGGGCTAATTGTTGTGGCGCCTCAGCAGTCGAGCGTTTTGCCGGAGCTGCAATGGTTAGAATGACGAGGATAGTGCCGTACAGAATGAGTGAGACATAATGTCCCAAAACTATCTACCTCAGTTAGCTGAACTTCGCGCACGCCGTCTCATTGCCCAGAGGTTAGCTGCAAGTCAAGCACGCAGCGATTGGAATACAAATCTCAAGTCGCCTGCATTATCAGCAACGCATGGCATGGTTGCTCTACAAGGGCAGAATTATTCGAACGGTGTTAATGCCATCGCCCTACGCAGTGGCAGCACCTCCGACGATGTTTTAGCAGCCATTTCTTCTTTCGACATCGTTCGCTGTTGGTCTCAACGAGGCACCCTGCACTTTGTTTCAGCACAAGACGCGGAAGCAATTATGAGGTTGACGAATCCGCGCATCGAAAAGGCGGCAGCAAGACGCCGTACGACACTCGGACTTTCTCAAGATGATGTGCAGACCGCACGGGCAGCATTTCATTCCGAATTGCGCTCACGTGGTCTGTCCGACCCGCTGACTCGGACCGAAGCCTATGAGGTTTTCGCAGATCATGGAATAGACCCCACGGAACAAAGAGGCCCTCACCTACTGCGCACATTCGGCGGCGAAGGCGCTGTCATCCAAGGGCCACGAAAAGGAGCCCAAGATACCTTCGTCCTGCTTACCGACGTAACTTTCAAAGGCGGCCTCTCAGAAAAAACCACAGAGGGCTCCAGCACAGGACACTCAGCTGAATCCACGCTGGCCGACATTGCCTGGCGCTATGTTGATTCCCGCGGACCTATCTGTGTAGCTGACTTCGCGTGGTGGCTGGGACTGACGAAAACTCAAGCGAAAAAGGCCCTTAAGCTTATCGACCACTTAATAGTTCCTTTCTCCCTCGATTCCTCCGCCTCTTCGCACGCGCCAACTGACACAGAATTCACCGGCGAACCCCTCACGCAAAATGAGTACTTCATGCCGGCATGGCAGCAGAACGTAACTGAGGCCGAGCTTGAAGCCGCGCTTTCACTGACGCTTCGACTGCCCGCTTTTGACGAGTACCTCATGGGCTATGGCAGCCGTACCGAAGTTCTTCCTGAATCCCTTCGCAACCAGGTCTTAACTAGAAATGGAATTAGCTGGCCTTTTGTAGTTGAAGAAGGAGTTATCACCGGACGGCAATAGAAAAACCGGCACCTCAACTCAGAGGCGCCGGTTTAAAACGAAAGCTAAATTGTTAGCTCACGGTTTTATTAGCTCACAGTGTGAACGATCATGACGTCACAGTCCGACTGACGAGCAACATCAGCCGGCACGGAGCCCAGCAGACGACCAGTCAGCGAGTTAATACCGCGGTTACCAACCACCAGCAGGTCAGCGCGACGGTCGGTGACCAGGGACATCAGAGCCTCAACCGGGGAGCCGGAGCGAACCTCGGTCTCAACCTTGGTCGCGCCGACGGCCTCTGCGGCCTCCTTAGCAGCAGCCAGGTTCTTCTGAGCCGGGTCATCACCGAGGACCTGGACCGAATCCTGGCGCAGGGTCTTGGACGCATCCTCTGCAGTCTCGTAGTAAGCGCAGCCGATAACCAGGGTGGCATCGAAAGCGGCAGCAATCGAGGCAGCGCGCTCTACTGCGAGCAGCGACGACTTAGAACCATCCGTGCCGACAACAATGGTCTTGTAATCACTCATGAAAACTATCCCTCACTGTGGAAGTTGCATTAAAACAGTTCATCGTGCGTAACGCCGTCGTTGCCCCGAACTCACTGGCCAGAGGCACTTTCGCGAATACACTGTTTTACTTCCCACAACAGTAGCAAAAAACTACTCGACACCGGCCTCAATCATCCCCTTAAGTTCCTTCTTGAGGTCGAAAATCTCATCGCGCAAGCGCCCCGCGAGCTCAAACTTCAACTCACGCGCAGCCGCGGCCATCTGCTCCGACAGATCCGCGATAAGCGCCTCCAGCTCAGCCCGCGGCATCTGCTTACCGCTGGCACCATCGGCTGCGCCCGAGCCGTCGGCACGCGAGAGCAGCGCATCGGCGGCCGCACCGGTCTTGCCTTCGTAATCGGTGTCCGCGTTGTCGTAAACCTGATCCAGGATGTCCGCAATCTTCTTGCGCAGCGGCTGCGGATCGATACCATGCTCGGTGTTGTACGCAATCTGCTTTTCGCGGCGGCGCTCCGTCTCGTCGATGGCGAACTGCATGGAATCGGTGATCTTGTCGGCATACATGTGCACCTCGCCGGAGACGTTTCGCGCGGCACGACCAATCGTCTGAATCAACGAACGCTCCGAACGCAGGAACCCCTCCTTGTCAGCGTCAAGGATTGCCACCAGCGAAACCTCGGGCAGGTCCAGCCCCTCGCGCAGCAGGTTAATACCGACCAGCACGTCGTACTCACCGAGACGCAACTGTCGCAGCAGCTCAACGCGCTTGAGCGTATCCACATCCGAGTGCATGTACCGCACCTGTACGCCATTTTCGAGCAGGTAGTCGGTCAGGTCCTCCGCCATCTTCTTCGTCAAGGTGGTCACGAGCACGCGCTCGTCACGCTCGGTGCGCTTTCGGATCTCGCCGATCAGATCATCAATCTGTCCCTCAGTCGGCTTAACGACGATCTTGGGGTCCACCAGCCCAGTCGGACGAATGACCTGCTCCACATACTCACCACCGGCCTTCTCGAGCTCATAGTCACCCGGCGTTGCGGACATGAACACGACCTGGCCCACGCGGGCATCGAATTCATCGAACGTCAGCGGGCGGTTATCCAACGCCGATGGGAGGCGGAAACCGAAATCGACGAGGTTACGCTTACGGGAGGCATCGCCCTCGAACATGCCGCCAATCTGCGGCACGGTGACGTGCGACTCATCGATGATGGTGAGGAAGTCCTCCGGGAAATAGTCGATGAGTGTCGCGGGGGCCGAGCCCGGCGCGCGACCATCGATGTGGCGCGAGTAGTTCTCAATACCGGAGCAGAAGCCGACTTGCTCGATCATTTCGAGGTCGTACTCCGTGCGCATTCGCAGGCGCTGTGCTTCCAGCAGCTTGCCGCGGTTTTCTAGGTCTGCCAGGCGTTCGGCGAGCTCGGCCTTGATGTCCGCGACGGCACGTTCCATGCGCTCCGGGCCGGCGACGTAGTGCGTAGCAGGGAAAATGCGCAGCTCAGGGACTTGGTCGATGACATCGCCTGTGACTGGATTGAGGTAGTACAGCGAATCAATCTCGTCGCCGAAGAACTCCACTCGCACGGCCTTTTCTTCGTAGGCCGGGATGATGTCGACCACGTCGCCTTTTACTCGGAAGGTGCCGCGGGTAAAGGCGATGTCATTGCGGGCATACTGAATGTCCACCAAAAGGCGCAGGAACTGGTCGCGATCGACTTCCTCGCCCTCCTTCAGCCACACCGAACGGTCGAGGTAAGACTGCGGGGTACCCAGGCCATAGATGCAAGAAACAGAGCTGACGACGACTACGTCGCGACGCGACAACAGCGCTGAAGTAGCCGAGTGGCGCAGGCGCTCCACATCCTCGTTGATGGAGGAATCCTTTTCAATATAGGTATCGGTCTGCGCGATGTAGGCCTCGGGTTGGTAGTAGTCGTAGTAGGAAACGAAGTACTCGACCGCGTTGTTTGGCAGCAGGCTGCGGAGCTCATTGGCCAGCTGTGCCGCCAGCGTCTTGTTCGGTGCCATGACCAGGGTTGGCCGTTGCACCTTTTCAATCAGCCACGCTGCGGTGGCTGACTTGCCGGTACCCGTGGCACCCATCAGGACTACCTCGCGCTCGCCTCTATCTAGGCGCTCCGACAGTTCCGCGATTGCCTGCGGCTGGTCGCCCGAGGGCTCGAACTCGCTGATGACCTCGAAGGTTCCCTCCGCGCGCTCGACTTCACCGACGGGACGGAACTCCGAGTGTGCGAGGACGGGTTGCTCTGCTGCAAATGCCATAGTTCCCAGCGTAGCGAAGGCTGCTTTACATGGGCTGGTTATGCTCGCTTCCCTGGGCTTTGGGGTGGCTGTGGGGATTTGGGGCCAGCACAGGCACCGCAGGCATCGCAGGCATCGCAGGCATCGCAGGCGGGGTTCCGCTTCACCAGCTGGCCCTTAGTACGCAGCGACTGGCTCCTGGTGAAGCGCAAGCCGTCTTATCGATGGTCCGCGGGTGCGAGGTTGAGGTTGAGGTTGAGGTTGAGGTTGAGGCTGCGGCTGGGCGGCTGCGGGCGGCCGGGGTTATCCACACCTTGAAAGTTGTCCACAGATTGGACGCGGAGCCTCTCTCAAAGAAAAGCCCCTGGATCAAAAAGACTTAGAGTCCCGACCATGGGAAGTTTCACCACGGCCGAGTTACGTGCACTCGGCATCGGAGAGAAAAAGACCAGAGCCCTCCTACAACAAGGCAGGCTAACTAAATTAGTACGTGGCCTCTACATTGACGACCATTCTCCCGCCTCAGTCGCCCGAGCAATCACAGGGCATTACAAAAAGATTGCTCTAAGCGGTAAAAGCGCAGCTCAAATCCACTTGAGACTTCCCCTGACATTTCCTATTCAGACAGAAGGCGCGGGATCAGTTCAAGCCGAAACCTTCTCCATTAGGCATAGCCGCCTGCCGGCCTGCACCAACATCAATGGCCTCCCAGTTGTCGAAGCACTCTGGGCAGCACGAGCTTCAAAAGACTATGCACGCAGAATCCTGGAAACACACTACTCCGGCCGGGACGGCGAGAAGCGACTCAACCACGACCTCAGCCGGATGCGGAAAGTCCCCGCATGGCTGCGTGAAACCATCGCCACCACGCCAATCGGCGCATGCAGCGAACTCGAGCGCAAGCTGGCTCGCCCATTGATTAAGCGCGGGTACCGGATCCGAATGAACCAATTCATCGGCCCCTACTGCTTCGACATCCTGCTTGACCAGTGGAAAATAGCCATCGAAGTCGACTCCGAGAAGTACCACGCGAACGAGGACTCATTCATCTCAGATCGTTGGAAGACCAACTCCGGCACGCTGCACGGCTGGATAGTCCTGCGGTTCACAGACTCATGCATCAATTGGAATCTCGACAGCGTCCTCGACGAAATCGAGCAGGCAATCCGATGGGTACAAAAGCGCCGTCCCCGCGTGGACTATAAACCAGGATGGCCTGCCTGCCAGAAAGTCTGGGAGTGGAATCCAACGGTTGGCTACGCCAATAAGCCGCGATAAAAAGCCGATATCGCGAGATAAACGGCCATCCATTTGCCGAATTGTTATTTATTTTGTAATGAAAACTGACCAAACAGCAACTAGCCTGGCGCCTATGAACACCTCGCGCCGCACACTAGTCCACACACCCGCTACGACTCGCCCAGGTTCCACCACTCGAAAAGCATCCTCACACCGAGCCTTTGTGGCCGGTATCCTCGCTACCACCGCATTGGCTTTCACCGCCTGTTCCGCACAAGGAAATGAGGCGGCGACTGACCCGGCTAGCGCTGAGAATGCTAATGTCGAGGGCACCGCGGCTGACGCAACCGCTGCAGAAACCACTACCATTACTCAGACCGAGAATGGCGTGTCTGACAAGAGTTCAGGCAACACGCCCAACCCAACCGGCTCTGCACCGGATCAGGGAGACGATACAACGACGGCGGAGACCGGCGGCACGTCGACGTCGTCAAGCGAAAGCGGTGACAACGGCGAAGGCAGCGGACTTCGTCAGGACATGACCGCTGAAATCTACAACAACCCCTCGCCGGGATCCACCTTCATGGCGGCCGGCGAACAGGCAACCACCTGCATCTACGGCGATGGGCACGGCCTCAACCTCATCGCGGCGGGGCCAAACACCAGCTGCGACTTTGCGAAGGCTGTATTCAACCAGCAGACCGAGGGCCTTAACGCCTCGGAGGACAATATCCGCGACCATTTGCAGCCAAACATCAAGGCCAAGAGCCCCGCGACCGGCAAGACCTACGACCTCAGCTGCAGCACACAGGACGACGTTGTCGTGTGCACCGGCGGCAACAGCGCGAAGATTTACATGTACTAGCGCACCAGGTGGCGGTCGGCAGGCGGTGCAACTGCTGGCCGCCGGCTGCAATCCCCCGAAAGAAACTGCAACAAGCGCACAATCTTCCGCCTACAGTAAAACCATGACCGTTTCCCGCTTGCGCCCTTTCGACGAGACCATTTTCGCCACCATGTCCCGCCTCGCCACTGAGTACGATGCAATCAATCTTGGGCAGGGCTTCCCGGATTGGGACGGGCCGGCGAAGGTGCTCGCGGAGGCGCAGCATCAGATAGCTGGCGGAAATAACCAGTACGGACCCGGCCGCGGTATGAAGGTACTCCGCGAGGCCATCGTCGCCGATCGCGCCCGCCGTACGGGGCAGGTCTACGATGCCGACGCCGAATGCCTCGTCACGGTCGGAGCCACGGAGGCGATTGCCGCCACTGCCTTGGGGCATCTCGAACCCGGCAGCCACGTCATCGTCATCGAGCCGTACTACGACTCGTACAAAGCCGCCATCGCACTGGCTAACTGCACATATACCGCGGTGCCGCTCATCCCCACAGCTTCCGGCACGGCGCGCTCCTGGTCGCTCGACCGCAGCGCGCTTGCCGATGCCGTCACCGCCGAAACGGCCATGATCATCATCAATTCGCCGCACAATCCCACCGGCACCATCCTCAAAAACGAGGACTTGCAGGCCATCGCCGATGTCGCCATCGCAAACAATCTGCTTGTGCTTGCCGACGAAGTCTACGAACGCCTGTACTTCAACGGATTGTCGCACTCTTCCATCAGCACTCTGCCCGGCATGCGTGAGCGCACCATTGTTGTGTCCAGCGCCGCAAAGACCTTCAACGTCACCGGCTGGAAGATTGGCTGGGCGCTCGCTCCGGCCGAGTTGCTCGATGGCGTGGTCAAGGCCAAGCAGTTCTTGAGCTATGTCGGTGCCACTCCTCTTCAGCCCGCAGTCGCTCGTGGCCTGAAAGAATGTGCTTCATGGGTGGACGACCTAGCGAGGCAGCTCGAGGGGAACATGCGGCTCCTCGCCGATGGGCTGGAGGGTCTTGGCGCCGACGTCTTCACGCCGCAGGCAGGGTATTTTGTCGTCGCTGATGTCTCGAGCTGGGGGCTTGGCGACGCACTGGAGACCTGCACCCGCCTGGTCAAGGAATGCCGAGTCGCAGCTATCCCCGTTACCGCTTTTGTGGATGACCCGGAGTCAGAAAAATACCGCTACCTGGTGCGATTCGCTTTCTGCAAGCGCGCCGAGGTGATTGAGGAGGCGATCGCGCGGCTGCGGGATTATCTTGCCGGTCGGTCTTCCTCCTAGATGGGCTTCCGCTGGTCAGCCTGCTTGCGGAACTGTTTACTGGTCAGCCTGCTATTGCCCGGCCTGTAGCTGACGAATCTGGTTCAGCGGCTGAATAATCCGCTCCCAAATCCGGTCGACCTGGCGCACGAGATTCTCCTCGGTGCCTGAGTTTTCCAGGACCACATCGGCGAACTGCAGACGCTTGTCATCGCTGATTTGCTTAGCGATCCGCTGCTTCGCATCCTCTCGGTCTACACCGCGGCTTTCCACCAGACGGTCGAGACGGACCTCCACCGGGGTATGCACAACCACGACGAGGTCCTGCGCGTCCGACTGCCCCATTTCAATTAGCAGCGGAGAGTCGAACACGATGATGGCGTCACCTGCCGCGTTGAACTGCTCTTCGGTGCGCTGCTCAATACGCGGGTGAGTGATGGAGTTCAGCAGCTCCGTCTTCTCCGCGGATACGAAGGCCCGCTTCGCAAGCTCGCTGCGGTTGAGGGAGCCGTCGTCAAGCAAAATGCCCTCGCCGAAAGCTTCGGCGAGTTCGGCCAGCGCCGGTTCGCCGGGTTCGACGACGTCACGAGCAATCTGATCAGCGTCGATGATGGCGGCACCGAGCTCGGCAAACCTACGGGCGACCGTAGATTTTCCACTGCCCATGCCACCGGTTAGTCCTACTTTGAGCATGTCTCTAAGGGTACGTGGACACGCCCCGGCACGTTAGTGCTTTACGACGAGATCCTCGATGCGGTGGCCCTCTTCAACGGGATCCGGGTTGACTGGGTCCGGAGCAGTGCCATTACCGAATGGGCTGCCACCAAGGGCTTCACGGCCGTGCGGCTGGAGCAGGTCGGAGAGCTCCGGGCCCTTCGGGACAATGCCAAGCGGATTGAGGTCGCGGTGGACCTCGTAGTAGTGGCGCTTGATGTCGACAAAGTCAGTGGTGTCGCCGAAGCCAGGTGTCTGGAAGAGATCGCGCAGGTAGTTGTATAGAACCGGCATCTCGGAGATCTTGTTCCGGTTGCACTTGAAGTGGCCGTGGTAGACCGCATCGAAGCGGATGAGGGTCGTGTAAAGGCGAATGTCGGCCTCAGTGATGTGGTCGCCCATGAGGTAGCGGCGGGTCTCTAAGCGCTCAGATACCTTGTCTAGGGCGCTGAACAGGCGGTCGTAAGCCTTGTCATAGGACTCCTGCGAACCCGCGAAGCCGCAGCGGTAGACACCGTTATTGATTTCGGTGTAGATGAACTGCATGAGCTCATCCATTTCCTCACGCATCTCCTCCGGGTAGAGATCCGGGGCGCCGTCGCGGTGGAACTCGACCCACTCGGTAATGAAGTCCAAGGTGATCCAAGGGAAGTCGTTGGTGACGACCTCACCCGACTCGATCTCAACGATGGCGGGGACGGTAATACCTCGCTGGTAGTCCGGGAAGCGCTTGAGGAATGCCTCCTGCAGGCGCTCGTAGCCGAGTATTTCGTCGCGGCCACCTGGTCCCTTATCGAATGTCCAGGAGCGGGCATCGTGAACCGGCCCTGGAATTCCGACCGAAATTGCATCTTCCAAGCCGAGCAGCCTGCGAACGATAAGCGTGCGGTGTGCCCACGGGCACGCACGAGCCGCAACAAGACGGTAGCGCCCGGCTTCAACGGGCCACGTCTTAATCCCCTCGCCTATCTCGCGACCGTTCTTGACAATCCGGTCATTGATATAGCGAGTGTCGCGGTTAAAGTCCTTGCCCTCCTGGGAGTACACCCCACCGGTGGAGTGCGAGGAGTCCTCTACCTGATTAGCTTCATACTTTGTTGTCATATCATCAACCATATGGGTAGGCAGACAGGCTGTCAACGGCGGCCAGGACAGCCAGAGCCCCAAAATCGACAGGGCCACCAGGGCCATTAGGGCCATTAGGACGGCTTGCGCTTCGCCAGCAGCCGGTTACTGTGCAGCAAGCCACTTCTGGTGAAGCGCAAGCCCGCCTTAGGCAGCAGCGGTGCCACCTTCAGCGCCCGAAGTCCCAACACCAGGACCAAAAATGCAGCAAGCACCCAAGCCGCCACTAGAAAAACAAGGCCGAGCGGGTGCCCGTCGTAAAGCAAAGAAAGCACGAAAAAGCCCCAGCGAGGAAAACCTCGCCGGGGCGACTTCTCAAAGGGCCGTATAAGCCTTTAGCGGTCTAGCTTAGTTGCCAGCCAGCTTCTCGCGCAGTGCAGCGAGCTGCTCGTCGGAAGCCAGGGTGCCGCCTGCGTTGTCTGCAGCCGGTGCGGCCGGAGCAGCCGGAGCTGCCTCGCCGGACTCGGAGGAGTAGTTCGAAGCGGTCTCTGCAGCCTCGGCAGCTGCAGCGCGGTGACGCTCGATCTGGGCAGCGTGCAGCTGGTGGTGACGCTCTGCCTCTGCGTAGCGAGCCTCCCACTCTGCGCGCTGGGTCTCGAAGCCCTCCATCCACTCGTTGGTCTCCGGGTCGAAGCCCTCCGGGAAGATGTAGTTGCCCTGCTCGTCGTAGGAATCGCCCATGCCGTACTTGGTCGGGTCGAACTCTTCGGTGAAGTCCTCATCAGCCTGCTTGAGGGACAGGGAGATACGACGACGCTCGAGGTCGATATCGATGACCTTGACCATGACCTGCTCGTCGACGGAGACAATCTGGTCCGGAACATCGATGTGGCGGGAAGCCAGCTCGGAGATGTGAACCAGGCCCTCGATGCCTTCCTCGACGCGGACGAACGCACCGAACGGAACCAGCTTGGTGACCTTGCCCGGAACAATCTGGCCGATTGCGTGAGTGCGGGCGAAGACGCGCCACGGATCTTCCTGAGTAGCCTTCAGGGACAGGGAAACGCGCTCGCGGTTCAGGTCGACCTCGAGAACCTCGACGGTGACCTCGTCGCCAACCTGGACAACCTCGGACGGGTGGTCGATGTGCTTCCAGGACAGCTCGGAAACGTGAACCAGGCCGTCAACACCGCCGAGATCGACGAATGCGCCGAAGTTGACGATGGAGGAAACGACACCCTTGCGGACCTGGCCCTTCTGCAGCTGGTGCAGGAACTCGGAGCGGACCTCAGACTGGGTCTGCTCGAGCCATGCACGGCGGGACAGAACGACGTTGTTGCGGTTCTTGTCGAGCTCGATGATCTTGGCCTCGATCTCCTGGCCGATGTACGGCTGGAGATCGCGGACACGACGCATCTCAACGAGGGAAGCCGGCAGGAAGCCACGCAGGCCGATGTCGAGAATCAGGCCGCCCTTGACAACCTCGATGACGGTACCGGTAACCGGCTCGTCGTTCTCCTTGAGCTGCTCGATGGTGCCCCAAGCACGCTCGTACTGAGCGCGCTTCTTGGACAGGATGAGGCGGCCTTCCTTGTCTTCCTTGGTCAGGACCAGCGCGTCGATCTCATCGCCAACTTCGACCACTTCATCAGGGTCGACATCGTGCTTGATGGACAGTTCGCGGGAAGGAATGACACCTTCAGTCTTGTAGCCGATGTCGAGAAGAACCTCGTCGCGGTCAACCTTAACGACGGTGCCCTCAACGATGTCACCATCGTTGAAGTACTTCATCGTCGAGTCGACAGCGGCCAGGAAATCCTCAGCGGTGCCAATGTCGTTGATGGCAACCTGAGGGACGTTAGAAGTGGACATATAAGATGTGCTCCGAAGCGGATAGAAATCGAAAAACGGACAATTTCGGCCTTGCCGCTCAAAGAAACTCCTGGACAACCGGGCCAAATCCGCTTTCGGCGAATCTCGCCATTGGCAATTAGTTAACCCGATGTCCCCCGGAACTCGAGGCTGCAAAGTCGGCATGCTAATGCATACCTAGCGAACAATACCGATTTGAGCTGCGACATTCAAGTCCGCAACTCATGCCCGGCAAGTCCGCAAAAGGTCCGCCGGCCGCGACCGCCGCCCCGCCTTCACACCACTAATGCGCAGCAGCATCCCAGTTCACACCAGCACCGATGGAAACATCCAGCGGTACCAGCAATTCAGCCGCCGAGTCCATCTCCCGATGCAACAGCTCCTTGATTGCCGCCTCTTCCCCATCTGCAACTTCCACAACCAGTTCGTCGTGAACCTGCAGGAGGACACGCGAGCGCAACCCGCCGCGTCGTAAAGCATCGTCGACCCGGAGCATCGCAATCTTAATAATGTCTGCCGCCGACCCCTGGATGGGCGAGTTCAAAGCCGCGCGTTCCGCGTTATCGCGAGCGATGCGGTTGTCGGCGTTGAGTTCCGGCAGGTAGCGGCGCCGATCGAACATCGTGGCCGTAAAGCCGTCCTTGCGCGCCTGCTCAACAACCTTGTGCAGGTAATCGCGCACGCCGCCGAAGCGCTCGAAGTAGTCCTCCATGAGCTTCTTCGCCTCGCGCTGCGGGATATCGAGCTGCTGCGCCAGACCAAAAGCACTCAGACCGTAGGCCAGTCCGTAGCTCATCGCCTTCACACGACGACGCAGCTCGGGCGTGACCTCATCAATGCCGACGCCGAAGACCTTCGAGCCGACGTAGTTATGCAGGTCCTCGCCCTGTCGGTAGGCCTCAATCAGCCCCGGATCCTGCGACAGGTGCGCCATCACACGCATCTCAATCTGCGAGTAATCCGCGGTGATCAGCTGCGCATAGCCATCGCCCACCACGAACGCCTCACGAATCCGTCGCCCGAACTCCGTGCGCACCGGAATATTCTGCAGATTCGGCTCCGTCGACGACAGGCGCCCCGTCGCCGCGACCGTCTGATTAAAAGTCGTATGAATACGGCCATCATCGGCGACGGCCTTAATCAACCCCTCGACGGTTGACTTCATCTTCTGCGACTCGCGGAACTTCAGCAGGTAATCCAGGAACGGATGTGGGTTGACCTTCGCCAACCCCTCAATTTCCTTCGCCGCCGTGGAATAGCCAGTCTTCGTCTTCTTCGTCTTGGGCATTCCCAGCTGGTCAAACAGGACTTCTTGCAACTGCTTCGGCGATCCGAGATTCAGCTCAGGCTTATCGACGAGGTTGCGAGCCTCACTCTCCGCCTCATCGGTAGCCGCCTGCGCCTGCTTGCGAAGCTCCTCGAGCGCATCGACATCCACAGCGATGCCAGCGCGTTCCATCCGGCCAAGCACTGGAGCAAGCGGAACTTCCAGGTCGGCGTACACACTGTAGAGCCCGGCCTCGTCGAGTTCGACAGCCAGTCGCTCAGCCAGGTCGATAACGGCGGCGACATGGGAAGCGTCTTCGGCCGGGCCATCGAGCAGGGTCATCTGACCGTCGGCCTGCGAAAGAGTCTGCCCCAGGTGTCGCTGGACAACGTTGTCCAAGCTGTAACTGCGCTGACTTGGGCGCAGCAGGTACGCGGCCAGGAAGGTGTCATGGATGACCCCTGCCAGCTCGAAGTCGTAGTTCCAGAGCGCATGCATGGCCGTTTTACAGTCATGCACCAGCTTCGGGTGGTCGCCTGCGAGCCACTCGCGCAGTGTGTCGGCATCTTCTGCGGATAGCTCGCCGAGGTCGAGAGAAACGGCCCGACCGGAGGTCTTGCCCTTCTCATCGGCGGAGCCAATCATCAAGGTATGCTCCCCGACCTGCAACGCGGCTGGCTCTTGCAGTTCATCGAGCCAGGCAGCCAGGGCACCGTCGTCAAGCGAAACAGCCTCGAGCTTTGTCGCGCTGTCGCTGGTGGAGGCGGTGACGCCCGCACCTTCGATGGAAAGGGTGCGGAACACGCGCTCGCGAAGGTTGTCGCCGAATTCGAGCCGGTCGAAGAAGTCGATGATTCCCTGGGCGTCGGCGGGACGGAGCTCGAGCTCGTTCGGACCGTACGGCAAGGGCAGATCCTTGACCATTTCGGTGATGTCGCGGTTTAGCTGGACGTTTGCGACGCGCTCGCGGAAGTTGTCGCCGACTTTGCCGCGGATTTCGTCGGCGTGGTCGATGAGGTTCTCCAGCGTGCCGTACTGAACGATCCACTTCGTCGCGGTTTTCTCACCGACCCCCGGAATGCCCGGGAGGTTGTCGGAGGGGTCGCCGCGGAGAGCCGCGAAGTCCGGGTACTGAGTCGGCGTTAGGCCATACTTCTTCTCAATAGCCGCAGGCGTGAAGCGATGCAGCGTGGTGACGCCGCGCATTGGATAGAGCACCGTGGTGGTGTCGTTGACCAACTGGAATGAGTCGCGGTCGCCGGTGACGATGAGAGTTTCGAAGCCCTCAGGCTTGGCCTGGGTAGCCAACGTCGCGATGATGTCGTCGGCCTCGTAGTTGTCCTTTTCCAGTGTGACGATGCCCATCTCTTTCAGCACCTGTTGAATAAGCGGCACCTGACCACGGAATTCCTCAGGAGTCTTCTCACGCTGGGCCTTATACTCCGGGAAAATCTCGTTGCGGAAGGTCTCGCGGGCGACATCGAAGGCGACCGCCACGTGCGTGGGCTTTTCCTCGCTGAGGATATTGGACAGCATGGAGAGGAAGCCGTACACCGCGTTCGTTGTCTGACCGCCGGTGGTTGAGAAATTATCCACCGGAAGGGCAAAGAACGCGCGGAAGGCCATGGAATGACCGTCGATAAGCATGAGGGTCTTCTTCATGACATCCCAGTGTAGGAAAATATTGAACAGCGTAGGAAAACTGAGATTCGCGCTGGGGACTCGCGGGCCGCGCAGGATGAACTGTTGGCCGACCAGCTTCGGTGAATAATAATTACGGTAATCAGGCTGTATTTTGAAACGGGTTCAGCAGCCCCTTAGTCCACCTGAACAGTGATTCGCAAGAGGGAGCCTCCCGAGCGTCGCCTGGTACTTGTTTTCAGTTTCCGAAATGCTGTAATCCAACTTTAATATTCGCCTTATTTTCCTGGAGTTTTTCCATATTTTCCAACGATTGTTCAACAACAGGCATAGAACCTGCCCCCAATGAGGCGTCTAGAAATTACCCCCTCTTTGAGGTGGCCGCGAAAACATATCGCCACGTCCTGCGCGTGCACCTGAAAGCAATTGGCGTAGTTACGCTTTCATGGCTTTAGACTCGTCAGCATGAGTGAGTTCGATTCGACCAATTTCCAACGGAGTGCCCAGTCCACCCGCGAGCGCATTATCGCGGCTGCAGCTCGGCACTTCGCGCGCAAGCCTTTGCGAAGCGTGCCGCTGAAGGAGATTGCCAGCGATGCTGGCGTTAGCGCGCCGCTCATCATCAAGTACTTCGGCTCCAAAGAAGGCCTCATGGCCGAACTGATTGACTTCAGCCAGTTCAAAGGCACGCTCAGCCGAGCTCCCTTCAATGAACTTGGCCAGCGGATGGCCAGCGCAATTTTGACTGGTCAAGGAATGGCCGGACAGTCCATGATTCCGCTGATTGTGGGATCCCTTGACTCCCAGGAAACTGCAAAAGTCATCGCCGAACGGTTCAATGAAGCTATCGCCGACGACTTGATTCACCGCATCGAAGAAGACGGCCCAGAGGACATCAGCCACGAAACTGCTGTGTACCGCAGCCAGATGGTTATTTCCCTCTGCGTCGGATACCTAGTTCTTTCCGATACCGGTTTGATCGACGAGGCCAACGCGCCGAAGATCTCGGTCGAGGCCCTGGGTAGCTGCCTGCAGCAGATTATCGAGCACGGCTAAGGTCCGAGCACAGCTGAGGAAGCAGCCTCACCACCCAGCACCCACCGCCTACTCCTGCGTAACTCACTGAATCAGCAGCGCCGCCCCAGGCGCTGCTTTTTTATTTTGTGTCCTTAATCGCACTCCGAAGCTGCTAATACACACACGGAAATACGGTTCTTCTCAGGTGGAAGACATACAATGGCCTGCGATGTCTACTGAAAATATGAGCGCTCCTGGTGCAGAGTCGACTACGCTGCCGACCACGAGCCCCTACTCTGAAATCCCGAAGCCGACCCCGCTGGGTGTCATCGTCAACGCGGTGCGTGGTGGTCTCATTGGTCTCGCCGAGACGATTCCGGGTGTCTCCGGAGGTACGCTTGCGCTGATTACGGGCATCTACGGACGCCTGATTGAATCGGCAAAGCGCATCACCGACCTGCCGCGGGCAATCTCCAAGGGCACCTTCAAGGAGGACCTACGCAGGGTTGACTGGTGGCTGCTCATCCCGGTGGCTATCGGCATGGTTGCCATAGTTTTCTCCATGGCTGGCATCATGGAGGACTTCGTCACCAATCAGCCGGTCGCTTCCCGAGCACTGTTCATGGGCATGATCGCCGCCTCAATCACCATGCCGCTGAACGAGCTGCAGCCGGGTGCCCTGCGTCAGCCGGGTATGCGAGGCAAGGCCATCGCTGTCTTCCTGTTTTTCAGCGTCGCCCTGTTCGCGCTGACTTCGCTACCCCAGGCCGCACCGACACAGCCACCTCTGTGGCTCGTGCTCATCGCCGCTTCGATTGCCGTGTGCGCACTAGTGCTGCCGGGCGTTTCCGGTTCCTTCTTCCTGTTGGTCATCGGACTCTACGCGCCGACCATGGGCGCAATTCATGACCGTGACGTCGCCTACATCGGCACTTTTTTCGTCGGCGCACTGATCGGTATCGTCCTGTTCATCCGCCTCCTCGAATGGCTGTTGAGCACACACCAGGCGCTCACGTTGGTCGCCATGTCCGGACTCATGCTCGGTTCGCTGCGCGCTCTCTGGCCGTGGCAGACCAAAAACAACGAGCTCCAGGGCATCGGCTCCGACTGGGGACTCGCCCTCGGACTGTTCATTCTCGGCGCCGCAATCGTCAGCGTCGTCGCTTATGCGCAGCGCCGTTTTTCTAATTCGGGGTCGATGGACTAGACTAGTCAAGGTCGCTTCGGCAGAGCATTTTCGCTTATCGACGGCTTTGCGCCCCTGTAGCCCAATTGGCAGAGGCAACGGATTCAAAACCCGTCCAGTGTGAGTTCGAGTCTCACCGGGGGCACGATTTTAAAACCCGCTTTCACCTGACGTTTAGCCTGGTGGGGGCGGGTTTTTTCTTGGGTTAGTATTCACTATCTTTCACTCTTTTCACGCACTTTCACGTACTTTCACGGGTATTTTGAGCCAAAAGTGAGCCAAAAATGAACCGCGTATTACGTGCTAGGTCCTGCGTTAGCTCCTGGGTGAATCAGTTTTCGGGCATAAGAAAACCCCGCCACCACCGATGAACTGCTCCCCATTAGTTGGACTGAGAAATCAGTTACCGACTAGTGGGGAGCAGTTCAAGTGGAACGGGGCATCAACTGTTTTGCCAACTATGCGGACTCATCAATTCCGCAGCGCTCAATCGCGTTGTCAAGCGCTTCCTCAACACCAAACCAATCATCGTTGAACTCATTCAGCTTCGGGATGTATGACCGAATGATGTCAACAGCACTTCGGGGTATCGGTACTTGGATAGCACAAAGCGCTGAATTGAGCGCCTCCGCAGGATATCCGCCGTCCTCATAGTCTTCCATCGTGTGCCGTCGTGCTGTATTTCCAAGCAACAGAAGGAGTTTGTCGGCTACCGCATCAAACGCCTCATATTCAATTTCATTGTCAACGGGGAGAACTCGGCTAGGGTCAATATATGTCACCTTCGCCGGCATAACATCATCTAGTGCCATACGATTTTCCCTCTCTTTCTTACCTCGGATGTGCCGCTACCTGGAGGTTTTAGCGGGTAGTCAAACTCCGTACGACACATTTTAGTAAAGGCATTATCCAGCCCATACTGCAGCATTTTCACAGTTATTTTCGTTTACGACTACTCATTTGGTCACTTTGACTGCACGAGATATGAACTCATCAATCTCTGGTGAATCTTGGTGTGTCTTCTTAATGCATTTTCCTCCAACAGTTAATAAATAAGCTGGACTACCTTCAGGCTCGCCTTCAGCAGCACCTATCATCCACGAGCCATTAGAGAAATATGCATAATCAGCCATCTAATCCACATTTTTCTCGGCACAATCTGCACCGCGCCGAAGTTTTGCTGCCGACAGTCGCTCAACTGCCAGGGCACGCCATAAAACAGCCAAGACGGTTTCCGCTTCACCAGCAGCCGTTCAGTGTGCAGCAAATGCATTCTGGTGAAGCGGAAGCCGTCCTTTTGCAGCATGCATCCAACTGGGGCTCAGGCCAATCGGCGTCATCACCAAACGAAACCCGCTGCTACAGGTTATCCACCGCGTACTGAGCTTCCTCCGGAGTAAACTGTTCGCCGTATTCCGACGTCAGTTGCTCGTAAACCGCATCCGGGGACATAGCCATCGAATCCTGGTAAGAGCGCGCCTTTTCCAGTGCATTCTTATTCCAGTCCACTTCAAGGTTGTCCATTGCATACTGGGCAGCCTCCGGCGAGAACTTCTCGCCATACTCCGAGGTCAGCTGGTCATAGATGCCGGCCTTGGACATGTGCATCAGATCCGAGTAGCTCTTGGCCTTTCGGAGAGCATTCTTGTACTCGGTCGGAACCTTCTCATCCTGCTTATCCTGTTTTTCCTGCTCCTCCGCCTGGCCCTGCTCCTCTACAGCAGCCGCAGGATCCTCAGCGAAATCGGCATTCTCAACAGAGCTCGAATCAGCCGCAACTGCAGTATCCGAACCAAAGAGAGACACAGCTTCAGAATCGCCGCCCGAATCAGCATCGCCGCCACCGGTCAAGCTGGCCGCCACGGCTAGGACCACGACAGCACCCGCGGCGATACCACCCCACTTGAAGCAGCCACCCTTCTTCTTTTCTTTCGGAGCCTGAGCCATCTGCCCAGCTGCCGACGAACCCTGCGGGTAGGACTGCTGACCAAGCGGATCCTGCGGGTTGTGCTGGTAGGACTGCTGCCCCAGTGAAGCCTGCGGATTCTGGGAGCCATACGACCCCTCGGGGCCATACGGGTTCTGTGGGCCCTGCGGGTTCTGAAGGAAACTGGAATCGGACATCGTAAGAAGCCTCCTGTGTAGAAGTTGCAATAAACGAACAGCTCTCTGTCGTCAGTTGGAACTATCTCAGCAACCCCGGATTCAATCTTTCGCACTACACAAATATTTTCGATTCACGAACCATACCCCCCGCTGGAGGTAAGAAAAAACCAGGCCCTACCCCGCCAAACAGGGCATTGACCTGGCTAAACTCTCTAAAACCTAGCTTTCAACCTTGGCCAGCGCTTGCTCAATATCGGCGATAATATCGTCAACATTTTCCAAACCAATGGACAGTCGGACAAGACCAGGGGTGATCCCCACCGACGGCAGCTGCTCATCCGGAACCTGGCGGTGCGTAGTGGAAGCCGGGTGCAGCACACAGGAACGAGAGTCGGCCACGTGCACCTGACGAGTCACCAGCTGCAGCGCATCCATGAAGGTCGTACCAGCTTCACGGCCGCCCTTGAGGTCAACCGTGACCACGCCGGAAGCTCCGTCGAGGTACTTCTGAGCAAGCTCGTAGTATGGAGAAGATTTCAGGCCGGGGTAACGAACGTCGTTAAGCAAATCCGTGCGCGATTCGAGGTATTCGGCGACCTTCAGTGCGTTCTCGCAGTGACGACGCATGCGAACGTCGAGACTTTCGAGCGACTGATTCAGCATGAAGGCTGAGTGAGCAGCTGGGTACGCGCCAAAGTCGCGCTGTAGCTGCATGCGCGCCTTAATGACGAACGGCGCGACGGCGTAGTCCTTGGTGTACACGACGCCGTGGTAGGACTCGTCGGGCTCGGTAAAGTCGGGGAACTTGCCGTTGGTGAAGTCAAACTTGCCAGAGTCGACGATGACGCCGCCGACCTGGATTGCGTGGCCGTCCATGTACTTAGAAGTGGAGTGGACGACGATGTCTGCGCCGTGCTCGATGGGCTTACACAGGATCGGGGTGGCGAAGGTACTGTCGACGATCAGCGGTACCCCCTGGCCGTGGGCGATGCGGGCGAACTTCTCGACATCGAGCACACTCATCGCCGGGTTGGCGATAATTTCACCAAATAGCGCCTTGGTGTTCGGCTTGAATGCTGCGGCGATTTCCTCCTCGGAGGCATTCTGATCGACGAAGATCGCCTCGATACCGAAGCGCTTCAGAGTGGTAGCGAAGAGGTTTGAGGTACCGCCGTAAATCTCAGAAGAGGTGACAAACGAGTCGCCCGCGGAGCACAGGTTCATGATTGCGAGTGCAGTTGCCGCCTGGCCGGAAGTGGTAGCCATTGCTGCGGCGCCGCCCTCAAGGTCGGCGATTTTCTCTTCGACGGCCATAACCGTTGGATTGGCGAAGCGGGAGTAAATCAATGCGTGAGTTGGTTCGTCGAAGACCGCAGCGATGTCGTCGGAGGAGTCGAACGTGTAGGTCGTAGACTGGATAATCGGCACCTGACGCGGGTCTTTATTACCTGGTACGTAGCCGGAGTGAATGAGTTTAGTCTGATCTTGCATGGGACGAAATGGGCCTTTCAATTGATTGAATTCTGATTATAGGGCGCGAAGTGGCGCAATTTGAGCTTCAGCAGCAAGGTTCCGCCCCCGCTCCCCCAACCGCTAAGATTTTATTTTCCACCCCACCGTCCATATAATGAGATACCAATCCCGTATGGCAAGACTGGTTTAGTTTTACGCACACCACTACGTATCACCTGCCAGGCTTTGCTCCCGGCTTTACGCACTGCCCACCAGCAGCTCACGCCGCGGTCGAGTTTTCTCAAAGTACAAAGTACTCAGTACTCAACACGTTTTGGACTGTCATCATGCCTGCTGCGAATTCTTCCTCTAGCTCCTCCGACCACACTGCGAACGCGAACTCCCCTAAGACGCCGCTTCACGTCGTGCCGGAGGACACCGCCCCCACAGATCCGTCGTCCATCACAGATGCGGAAATCTTCGAGGCACACCGCGGCGGTAAGCTCCGCTCGCACTCGACCATGAAGCTCGAGACGATTCGCGACCTCTCCATCGGCTACACCCCAGGTGTCGCCCGCGTCTGTGAGGCCATCCACGAAGATCCGGCCCTGGCCCGCACCTACACCTGGACCGGCCAGAACGTCGCGGTGATCTCCGACGGCACCGCAGTCCTTGGCCTCGGCGACATCGGCCCCAAGGCCGCACTGCCTGTGATGGAAGGAAAGGCCCAGCTCTTCGAGCAGTTCGCCGGTATCTCCGCAGTGCCAATCGTCCTGGATACCCTCGACACGGAGGAAATCATCCAGACGGTCAAGGCGCTGGCACCGTCGTTTGGCGGAGTGAACCTCGAAGACATCTCCGCGCCTCGCTGCTTCGAGATCGAGCAGCGTCTCGACCAAGAGCTCGACATTCCTATCTTCCACGACGACCAGCACGGCACCGCCATCGTCATCGCCGCCGGCCTAATCAACGCCTGTAAACTGACGGGCCGCAGCTTCCAGGATCTCCGCGTGGTCATCTCCGGCGCTGGTGCCGCTGGTGTCGCTGCGACGAAGATGCTGCTGTCCGCTGGCGTGTCCGACATCGTTGTCGTCGATTCGCGCGGCATCATCCACCCGGACCGCGAGCCGCTGAGCGACATCAAGCAGTGGGTCGCCGGCATGACCAACCCACGCGGCATCACCGGCTCGATCAACGATGCGCTTGTCGACGCTAACGTGTTCATCGGCGTCTCTGCCGGCCGTATCGGCGAGGATGCGATTAGCCAGATGGCCGCTGACCCGATTCTGTTTTCGCTGGCCAATCCGATTCCGGAGATTCCGATGGAAGTCGCACGCAAGTACGGCGCAGTGGTGGCCACCGGCCGCTCGGATCATCCGAACCAGATTAATAATGTGCTGGCCTTCCCGGGTCTGTTCCGCGGCGCACTGGAGGCGGGCGCCAAGCGGATCACCGAGGCCATGAAGCTGGCTGCTACTCAGGCGATTGCAAATGTCGGTGTAGAAGACCTGAGTGCCGACCGCATTATCCCGTCGGCGCTGGATTCGCGCGTGATGCCAGCCGTGGCGAAGGCGGTCCGCGATGCCGCGCTGAGCGACCCGGCATCCGGCGCGGTCGGCGCGCTCGATGTCACTGGCAATGGTTTTGCCGCAGCTGAAGCAAGCTAGAAAACCAGCGGTGATTAGCGCCCCCGTGTAAATCGGGTCTGGATAAGGTTTTGTTCCTTAGTTCAGACCCGATTTTTGTTAGATACTTCGCACCAACACCCGCAGTTCCCCACTCCCAGAAGCCTGAAAAGTGTGTGGTTTTCCTGCACCAGCCCAAGGCGCAGCTGAATAGGGGTACCGAATTTAAGGTATTACTGCGCCTAGGTAACATATTCAGATATGAAAAGACCCATCGCATTGGCGGCTGCCACGCTGACTGCGACCTTGTTCTTAGGGCTTACAGGCTGCGTCACCAATGACGAAAGCGGTAACCCCGAGGGCTGGTCAGAAATCAAACCGGCAGCGGTCCCCGAACTGGCGAAACAGGTCCCAGCAGATCTTCGTAAGCGCGAAGTATTGCGCATCGGCACCAACCCAACATTCGCCCCGGCAGAGTTTAAGGATTCCGCCGGTTCCATCATTGGCTTCGACATCGATCTCATCCGAGCCATGGCCAGTGTCTTGGACCTGAAGATTGAAATCCAAGAACAGGATTTCGCACTGATTCTGCCGGCCCTGTCGGCCGGCGCAGTCGATGTTGGCGCATCTGGATTCACGTCAAACGAGGAGCGCCGCAAGACGTACGACTTCGTCGACTATCTGGATACCGGCCTGCAGTGGGCACGTCGCCCGGGCAGCGACGCCAGCTCCGACAACTACTGTGGCAAAACTGTCGCCGTTCAGCGCAATACCGTCGCTGACATGGAGGACCTGCCGGTAAAGAATCAGGATTGTCTGGATCGTGGTTTGCCACCAATTAACAAGTTGGCCTACCAGGATGCTGGTACCGCAGCTACCACCGTGGTGCTGGGGCGTGCTGACGCGCTGGCAGCTGACTCACCAGTCAGTGCCTACGCGGTCAATCGCTCCGAGGGCAAACTCGAACTTGCCGGAGATATCTACGATGGTGCCCCGTTCGGCTTCGCTATTCCGAAGGATTCAGAACTCGGCCCAGTGCTGCAGCAGGCACTGCAGTACCTCATCGACAACGGCCAGTACAAGGAAATCCTGACCACATGGGGTTTGGAAGACGGTGCTTTGGAACGCGCCACTATTAACGGAGAGGAACTTTAAGTGAGCGACTCATCTGCGTCTGGCGCCCGCTACGAGGCCACACAGGCGGAACTCAACGAAGAAATTAAGGCCAAACCGCTGCCACACCCGGGGCGCTGGATTACCGCAGCAGTGCTGCTGGTGCTCTTCCTGTGGTTCATCATCGGTGCCGCCCGCAATGAGGCCTACCACTGGGATGTTTACTTCCAGTACCTGTTCGACACACGAATCGCCGCTGCCGCTGGCTGGACCATTGCTCTTACGGTCCTAGCCATGCTCATCGGCATCATCGGCGGTGCCATCGTCGCAGTGCTCCGCATGTCGGAAAACCCCGTGCTGTCCACAGTTGCTTGGTTCTACCTGTGGGTTTTCCGAGGAACGCCGGTCTACGTGCAGCTGGTCTTTTGGGGTCTCCTCGGCACTATCTACTCGACGATTGACCTGGGCGTGACCGAGGTTGATTTAAGCACCATTCTCTCCAATACCTTCGTGCTGGCATTCGTCGGTCTCGGCTTGAACGAGTCCGCATACATGGCTGAAATTGTCCGTGCCGGCATTCAAGCTGTCCCAGAGGGGCAGACCGAGGCATCGAAGGCATTGGGTATGAGCTGGTGGCAGACCGTCCGCCGCACTATCCTGCCGCAGGCTATGCGCATCATCATCCCGCCGACGGGCAACGAGTTCATCTCCCTGCTGAAGACCACTTCGCTGGTCATCGCAGTGCCGTTCTCGCTGGAACTCTACGGCCGCTCCACGGATATCGCCAATGCTCTATTCCTGCCGGTGCCGATGCTGCTGGTCGCCGCCACCTGGTACTTGGTCATCACATCGATTCTGATGGTCGGCCAGTTCTACCTTGAGCGCTACTTCGCCCGCGGCGCTACCCGTCAGCTCACCGCCCGCCAGCTGGCCGCGCTTGCCGACGCCGAAGGTGTGCCGCTTGCAAATGCTCGCGTTGTCGATAAGGACGAAGAGCACTTCTACCGAGAGGATCCGCAGTAAATGACTACCAAAGATTTGATGGTTGAGGCGCAAAGGGTTCGAAAGAACTTCGGCCGTCTCGAGGTCCTCAAGGGCATCGACCTGGAGGTTCCACGCGGTACGGTTACCTGCCTCATTGGCCCTTCGGGCTCCGGCAAGTCCACACTGCTGCGCTGTATCAACCACCTGGAGAAGGTCAATGCAGGCCGTCTCTACGTCGATGGTTCCCTGATTGGCTACCGCGAAAAGAACGGTAGCCTCTACGAAATCTCCGCCGCAGAAGCTGCGCGCCAGCGTCGCGACATTGGCATGGTATTCCAGAACTTCAACCTGTTCCCGCACCGCACGGTGCTGGGAAATATCACCGAGGCACCAGTGCTGGTAAAGGGTGTCTCCCAGGAGCAGGCTGAAAAGCGTGCCATGGAGCTGCTGGAGACTGTTGGTCTGGCTCACAAGGCCGACGCCTACCCTGTTCAGCTCTCGGGCGGCCAGCAGCAGCGAGTTGCCATTGCTCGTGCACTGGCCATGGAACCGAAGCTAATGCTCTTCGATGAGCCGACTTCCGCTCTTGACCCGGAGCTCGTCGGTGAGGTTCTCAACGTCATGCATGGTCTGGCCGATAAGGGTATGACCATGGTCGTCGTGACGCACGAGATGGGCTTTGCCCGCGAAGTCGCCGACCAGGTTGTGTTCATGGCTGACGGCGTGGTCGTGGAAAAGGGCGCCCCGGATGCGGTGCTGAGTAATCCGCAGCACGAACGCACCCGCAACTTCCTATCTTCGCTGTTGAAGTAACAGCCGTTGAAGTAACAGCCAGGGGAGGCTGGCAGGCGGAACAGCAAGCCTAAGCGCCAAAAGTTGCGGAGATTCCGCGAAGCATAGTGACTGCCGCGCCGGTAGTCGCCAGAATGACCGCGAGCTTTCGGGCTTCCACAATGGGCACTCGCCGAGAAACGCGAGTGCCCAAAAATATACCCACCACCGTGGCAGCCAGACACAGCGGCCAGAGTATAACCGGCGTGGTGGAGAAGACGGAGACATCAGCGCTGATTTCCTTGAACAGCAAGGACAACCCACCGGAGACAAAGAACAGCGGCTGCAGCGTGGCTGCAAAAGTCTGCGCTGGCCAACGAGATGCCTGTGCATAGACGGTGATGGCAGGGCCCGCAATGCCGGCCAGGGTGTTCATAAAGCCGCCGGCAACGCCAGAGGCAACGGCGTACTGTGGACCGTCGACACGCATGCGCTGAGGCATAAAGGATGTCACCAGCAGCGCAAGCAGCACTAGCCCACCGACCAGAACCTGGAGTGGCCCGCTGGGCGTGTTGTGAACCACCCAGGCGCCTGGCAGCGCCCCAAAAGCCATCACCGGACCAATTAGCCAGAACTTCTTCCAGTCGACGTTTTCTCGCACCGAGATAGTCTGCATGACCGCATTGACGGTGGCGAGCACGTTGATAATCAAGATACCTGCTACTGGGCCTGCAATCAGTGAGAGGACTGGCCCTCCCAGCAGGCCGAGTCCCATGCCAGCTACTCGCTGCATCAGTGCCCCGATGAAAATCGTTGCCACGATAAAGACAAAAGCCCACACTGATAACTCCATGGGAGGGAGTTTACAGCGTGGGCTTTTTGGCTACTCCACGGGCGGGGTCTCCGGGAACCCGTCGTAAAGCGGAGACGTTAGCGGACTCGATGCGAACTAGATGACGCCCTGAGCCAGCATTGCGTTAGCGACCTTCTTAAAACCTGCGATATTGGCACCGAGCACGTAGTTACCCTCGTGATCGTACTCAGCTGCGGTGGTCTCGCAGTTTTTAAAGATGTTGGTCATGATGCGCTTCAGGCGCTCATCGGTGTAGGAGAAGGACCAGGAATCGCGGGTCGCGTTCTGCTGCATCTCCAGAGCGGAGGTAGCAACACCGCCAGCGTTTGCAGCCTTGCCCGGTGCGAAGTGGACACCGTTGGACTTAAAGACCTCGATAGCCTCCGGGGTGGAAGGCATGTTTGCGCCCTCGGCAACGAAGCGGCAGCCGTTGTCGACCAGCAGCTTGGCGGACTCGCCACTCAGCTCGTTCTGAGTTGCACACGGCAGTGCAACATCGGCCTTGAGCTCCCAGATGTTGCCACCCTCGTGGAACTCAGCGCCCTCAGCCTCGGCCACGTACTCGGAGACGCGAGCACGACGAACTTCCTTGATCTCCTTCAGCAGCTCGACGTCGACGCCGTTCGGAGTGGAGACGTAACCGGAGGAGTCAGAGAAACCGACGACGGTAGCGCCGAGCTCCTGAGCCTTCTTAATGGCGTAAATGGCGACGTTACCGGAACCGGAAACGATGACCTTGGCACCGCTGATGTCAGCACCGTTGGCCTTCATCATCTCTTCGGTGAAGTAAACACAGCCGAAACCGGTAGCTTCGGTACGAACCAGGGAACCGCCCCAGGTCAGGCCCTTACCGGTGAGAACGCCGGACTCGTGCTGATTGGCCATACGGCGGTACTGACCGAACAGGTAGCCAATCTCGCGGCCGCCGACACCGATGTCACCGGCAGGCACATCGCGGTACTCACCGATGTGGCGGTGCAGCTCAGTCATGAACGACTGGCAGAAGCGCATGATCTCCAGCTCAGACTTGCCCTTCGGATCAAAGTCGGAGCCGCCCTTGCCTCCGCCGATTGGCAGGCCGGTCAGGGAGTTCTTGAAAATCTGCTCGAAGCCCAGGAACTTGATGATGCCGAGGTTCACACTCGGGTGGAAGCGCAGACCGCCCTTGTACGGGCCCAGCACAGAGTTGAACTGAACGCGGAAGCCACGGTTGACCTGGACCTGGCCCTGGTCATCGACCCACGGCACGCGGAAAATAATCTGGCGCTCCGGCTCACACAGACGCTGAACCAGGCCGTAGTCACCGTAGTGTGGATCCTTTTCCAGGACGACCTTCAGGGACTCCAGAACTTCTGCCACTGCCTGGTGGAACTCCGGCTCACCGGCGTTTCGGGTGAGAATCTGGTCATAGAGTCCCGAAACCTTCTGCTCGATATTCAAAATAAACCTCTCTGCGAAACCATTATGGCGCCCACGAAGAACAAACCGTCAGCGGTTGTAAACCGCTTCCCGGCTGCCGTAACTCGGTGGCACAGGTTGTGTGCACAAGGACTGGGCAACTGTCGATATTGAAGCGGACATAATTATACAACGGCATATTGCTGGGAAAACTCGTAGCGTTTCGCGCTACACCCGCTGGCCAAGCCAAGCACCGGCTTCGTGGAGACTTACGCTTTTCACGAATTAGGTAGGAAATTACCTAAATACGGCAACATTCCAGGGATACGTCGCAACAGATTCGAGTAATTCGTCGAACTCACGCAGCACCGGGTCCGGGGGCAATTCTGCACGCGGAGTCAGTAGCTCCGAGAGGTCCATAGCGAGTTCATTGAGAGAACCACCGTGCTGATCGAAGCTCAAGAGATAACGGAATACCTTCCTCTCTCCGAGCGGCTCCTTCGGGTTCTCACGCTCCCACTGCTCCACCAACTGCGCGTCAGTGTCCGCCGACGCCACCGACACAGCCACATCACTAACTCGCCCGGCGCGGTCAAACTCACTCAACTTGGTACGAAATGCCTCGGCCAGCGCCTCCGATTCAGTCGGCTTCACCAGGCAGTGAAAAACAATCTTCGACATAACTTCACAGGCTAAGCCACGCGAGACGGCCAGACAATAACTAACCGTCGTCAAGCTCCTATCCGCCTGCGTTGGCGCGCGCCCATCGCTGACAACGACGTAGTGTTGAATTTATGCAGGCTTTCAGCAATCCCCTCATCACGCTTGCCGACGGCACGGTGAAGCAAGTCAATCCTTTTTCCGGTACCCAGGTGTGGACAGTCCCCGGTCGTGGCAATCGGCCGCTGGGAATTAAGCACCCGGATCCGCAGCCACTGAGCGAGGAGGATTTTGGTTCCCGCGATTCCTTCGGCTGGAACAATCTGCTGCAAACCCCGCCAGAGAAGGCCCGCGTTGTCCTCGATGACTCAGTATTCGGCGGTTACACCACAGTGACCGGAGTACTTCCTGACCAGCTCTTCGACACCACTGCGGAATTCCGCCGCGTGCCCAACCTGTTCGAAATCGTCTCGTATGACTACTGGGCGGACAACTACGGGTTCGAGCCCGACCGCGAAACTCAGCAACGCATGGAGGCCTACCTCGACGACCCGAAGGGCCGCGAGCACGTGCTCAACATCATTCGCACGCGCTACCGCGCCGCTGGACGCAGCGAAGAGGAAATCAGCGCGCTTTCCGACGAGGAATTGCTGCGCCGCGCCCCAAGCTATTTCGCCGGCGGCCACGATGTGATTGTTGCCCGTCGCCACTTTGTCGACGGCGCTACTCACGATAACCAGCTGGCTTCTTCTGGCACGTTGAGCGTTGCCGAGCACCACGCACTCATTGCGTTTACCGTCGAGTCGATTGCTGACCTGTACCGACGTAACCGCTACGTGCGTTATGTGGCCGCTTTCCAAAACTGGCTGAAGCCGGCGGGCGCGAGCTTCGATCACTTGCACAAGCAGCTTGTGGCCATCGATGAGCACGGCGAGCAGCTCAAGCGCGAAGTGCAAGCGGTGCGCAAGAACCCGAATATCTACAACGAGTTCGCAGTGGACTATGCTGCCCGCCACAATCTGATCATCGCGGAAAATGAGCATGCAGTGGCCTTTGCCGGATTCGGACACCGCTACCCCACACTCGAGATTTTCTCGAAGTCGGACATCTGCGAACCGTGGCTGCAAACCCGCGCTGAAATCGACGCTATGTCGGATCTGATTCACGCCTGTCATGCCGCTGCCGGCCCCACCATTCCATGCAATGAGGAATGGCATCACCGTCCTGTCGATTTGGATGCTCGCATGCCATGGCGGGTGATGATTAAGTGGCGCACCTCGAACTTGGCCGGCTTTGAAGGTGGCACCAAGATTTATCTGAACACCATCTCCCCATGGGATCTGCGCGACCGCGTTGTACCAGAGATGTACCGTCTACGGGAGACCGGGAAAATCTCGGACAGCATTCACATTGCGACCGAGTGCCAGTGCCTGCCGAATTCCCTGAAGTACAACCCGCTTGTCGAGGACGGAACGCGACTGTAGGCCTATGGGCAGAATAGAGAAAGAAGTAAGGAGTCTTAATTCAGGTGAGCAACAATGAAGCACGATTGAGCCGCATTCGCGACCTCATCGCCACCCATCGAGTGCCGTTGGACAAGCAGTGGGAAATCTACCGCTACCTGCACCAGCACCCGGAGCTGTCTCAAGCAGAGGAGAAAACTGCCGCGTATCTGGCCGGTGCTCTTCGCGACATGGGCACTTACACAGTGCATGAGGGAATCGGTGGCCACGGCCTCGTTGGTGTCATGGAAAATGGCCCCGGCCCCACCGTGCTGTTCCGCGCTGATATCGATGCGCTTCCAGTTTTCGAGGAAACAGGTGTGGACTTCGCTTCCTCAGCCACCGGTACCGCCCGCGATGGTTCCGCCACCGCCGTCATGCACGCCTGCGGCCATGATATGCACATGACGGCCGGTCTTGGTCTGGCTAGCCTGATGGCAGCAACTAAGTCTGAGTGGTCGGGTACTTTCATTGCTCTGTTCCAGCCCGCCGAGGAATTGGCCTGCGGTGCACAGGCCATGATTGACGATGGCCTAGCAGACCTCATCCCCACCCCAGATGTGTGCTTCGGCCAGCACATTGTTCCCGGCCCCGCAGGTCAGGTAATGACCATGCCCGGCCCGGCACTTGCTGGCTGTGACACCATCAGCATCACGCTGACCGGTCGCTCCGCGCATGGATCTATGCCGCACAACGCCATTGACCCGACGTACTTGGCCGCCGCGATTGTTCTGCGCTTGCAAGGAATTGTGGGGCGCGAGATTCCTCCCCACGAGTTTGGTGTTTTGTCCGTCGGCACGCTGCAGTCTGGCAATTCGAATAACACAATCCCAGGTCAGGCCAAGATTGTGCTGAACATTCGCTACTACTCCAACGAGGTACGCGCCAAGCTCATTGCGGGCATTGAGCGCGTTGTTCGTGGCGAGTGCCTGGCTTCCGGCACTGAGGTTGAACCTGTGATTGACTACTCGGATCACGGCGAAGTCACTGACAATGATTCGGAGGCGTTTGCCACGATTCGCCCGGTCATGGACGCTGTTCTCGGCGAAGATTCCACCGATGCTGTGCCGTGGACGGCGTCGGAGGACTTCTCAGACCTTCCCCGTGGCCTGAACTGCCCGTATGTCTACTGGACAGTTGGCGCGACACCTCGGGATACGTGGGAAGCCGCCGTTGCTGCCGACCGCGTGGTCGAAGACGTACCGTCAAACCACATGCCGACCTTCCTGCCGGACTTCAAGCCAACGGCTACCTCCGCGACTTCTGCCGCCGCTGCCGCCGTGCTGTCCTACCTGGCAAAGTAAAGGTCTTTTGTCGGCCACTTGCCACCGCACACCGGGCCGAAAAGACAGCCCAGGTCGAAAGGCTCTAGCAAAAAAGCCGGTAAGCCCCAAAAGGGCTTACCGGCTTTTCAAACGTGCCAAAGAGCTAGCGTGCGTCCTCGCCAATAACGTGGACGTGAATCATGTTGGTATTGCCCTCATTTCCTGGAGGGGTACCAGCAACAACGACCAGCGTGTCACCAGCGTTGTAGTTTTCCATGGTCAAGAGCTGCTCATCGATGACCTGCATGATCTCATCCGTGCTGTTAACCTCGCGCACCAAGAAGGTCTCCGCGCCCCACGTCAGCGCAAGCTGCGAACGAACCTGCTGATTCGGAGTGAATACCAGCAGCGGCAGGCGAGAGTGCAAGCGTGCCACACGGCGAGCGGTATCACCCGAGGTGGTGAAAGCAACCATAGCGCGGGCATTCAAGCGCTCACCAATATCGCGAGCTGCGTAGGAAATAACACCACGCTTAGTGCGCGGCATGTGAGTCAGCGCAGGAACTTCCCCCTCGCGCTCAGCGGCGGTAACGATACGAGCCATAGTCTTCACCGTGGCCTGCGGGTACTTACCAATTGAGGTCTCACCCGAAAGCATCACGGCATCTGCACCATCGAGCACAGCGTTGGCCACGTCGGAGGCCTCCGCACGAGTCGGGCGCGAATTCGAAATCATGGAGTCGAGCATCTGGGTGGCTACGATGACCGGCTTGGCGTTCTCGCGGGCAATCTGAATAGCGCGCTTCTGAACCAGCGGAACATCTTCCAGCGGCACCTCAACACCGAGGTCGCCACGAGCAACCATCACGGCATCGAAGGCCAGGATAATCGCCTCAAGAGACTCGACTGCCTCTGGCTTCTCCAGCTTGGCGATAATCGGGACACGACGGCCAACCTCATCCATGACTGCATGGACCAGTTCGACGTCGGAAGGCGAACGGACGAAGGACAGCGCAATGAAGTCCACACCCAGCTTCAGAGCGAAGCGCAGGTCGGCGATATCCTTCTCCGACAGAGCCGGCACCGAGATGTTCATCCCCGGCAGGGAAACACCCTTGTTGTTAGAGACCGGACCGCCCTCGATGACACGGCACACCACATCATTGCCATCTACCTCGATGCACTCCAGGCCGACCTTACCGTCGTCGACAAGCAGGCGATCGCCCGGACGGGCATCGTCAGCGAGGTTCTTGTACGTGGTGGAGACGCGGTCGTGCGTGCCTTCGACATCGTCGACGGTGATGCGCACAATCTCGCCGTCAGCCCAATACGTCGAGCCTTCCTTAAAACGACCGAGGCGAATCTTTGGCCCCTGCAAATCGGCGAGAATACCGACGGCACGTCCCGTAGCATCGGATGCTTCACGCACCCAGTGGTAGTTCTGAGCGTGGTCCTCATGCTCGCCGTGAGAGAAATTCAGACGGGCAACATCCATGCCGGCGTTGACCAGCCCGGTAATCCCCTCCAGCGAAGCAACTGCTGGACCGAGGGTACATACAATCTTCGTTCGTCTAAGCACGGCCTCCAGCCTAGTCCCTTAACGGGCTATGCGTCAGTTGGAAACACTGTGAGCTTCAGCAGCCTCGCGCTCTCCCCTGACTTCAGCTGCGGTTTCGCGGCTCTTCGCTCGCAGAATCCACATAGCAATTACAGCGCAGAAAAAGACTACGAGCGACGTGATGTTATTAATACGCACACCGAATATCAGCGTTGCATCATCGACGCGCATGAGTTCAATGAAGAAACGTCCCAAAGTGTAGGCCGCGACATAGAGTGCAAAGACGCGACCGCCGCCCATCTTGAACTTTCGGTCCGCCCAAACAATGACCAGACAGGCGAGGACGTTCCACACCATCTCGTAGAGGAACGTTGGATGCACCACGGCCAGCACTTCGCCTGTCGACGTTCCGGTGACAGGGGCAACCCGGCCAAACTCATCAACTCGTTGGTAAATTTCCAGACCCCATGGAAGCGACGTTGGGCCACCGTAGAGTTCCTGGTTGAACCAATTGCCCAGACGCCCAATGGCCTGACCAAGGATGATTGCGGGTGCGGCCGCGTCAAGAACTGGCGCAAACGGCACCTTCCGCCACTTAGCGACCGCCCACGCGGCCAGCACCCCCAGCGCCACTGCTCCCCAAATACCGAGACCGCCATTGGTGATCTTCAGTGCATCGGCGGGATTGGCGCCGGGGCCAAAGTACTTCTCCCAGTCGGTGGCGACGTGGTAGAGACGGCCGCCGATAATGCCCGCAGGAATAACCGCAATGGCAATGTCGAGGACCAACTCCGGGTCTCCACCCCTGGCCGCGTAGCGGCGCTGCATCCAGTAAATGCCGACGAGTACGCCAACCAAGATGGAAATCGCGTAACCGCGCAGTGGTAGCGGCCCTAACTGCCACACCCCCTGCGGCGGAGAGGGAATGTTGGCCAGATACGTCGTTGCAGTCTCAGCGAGAACAAGGGTGGAACTCATAAATGCGCTAGCTCTCTCCTCGTACGCCCGCGGCGAGTTCACGGGCGAGCGTTACCAGGTCATCGGTGCTCTTCATCGCGGCCTTGATCAGTGCCGAGCCAACGATTACGCCATCTGCAAACTCGGCAATCTCCGCGGCCTGTTCCCCATTGGAGACGCCCAAACCGACGCACACCGGTGTATCGGTAACCTCACGCGTGCGGGCAACCAACTTGCCGGCGGCCGAGTCGACACTAGCCTGGGCACCTGTGACTCCCATGTGGCTAGTGGCGTAGACGAAGCCGGTCGACGCGGTGGCAGTTAGCTGCAGACGCTCGTTGGTCGATGACGGAGCAACCAACATGATGTTGGACAGACCATTGGCCTCAGCTGCACGCTGCCATTGGCCGGCCTCCTCGGGGATGAGATCCGGGATGATGGTGCCACGACCACCAGCGGCGGCCAAGTCCTCAGCGAAACGCTCCGGACCATACTGGAGAATCGGATTCCAGTAGCTCATGACCACACAGGTACCGCCGTGCTCGGTGACTTCGCGGACCACACGCATAATCTCACGGGTGCGGAAGCCCGCATCCAGAGCCACGTTGGCGGCATCCTGAATGGTTGGGCCATCCATCATCGGGTCGGAGAAAGGCAGACCAACCTCGATGATGTCGGCGCCAGCGTCGACAATCGCCTTGATGTTCTCAATCGACTTATCGGTGGTCGGGAAACCCGCTGGGTAGTAGCCGATAAACGCTGCGCGGTTTTCCTCACGGACTTTGTCAAAGACGTCACTCAGACTCATTTAGGACTCCTCCATCAGATCAAACCACTTAGCAGCGGTGTCGACATCCTTGTCACCGCGACCGGAAACATTGACAATAATCAGCGGCTTACGGCCCAGCTCTTCATTCAGGTCACCGCTGATGAGTCGGGCGGCAGCCACCGCGTGTGCGGACTCGATAGCGGGCAGGATGCCCTCCATCCGAGTCAGATCCTGGAATGCCTGCATCGCCTGGGTATCGGTCACCGGCAGGTAGGACGCGCGATCAATATCAGCCAGATAAGAGTGCTCCGGGCCCACACCCGGGTAATCCAGACCCGCAGAAATCGAATGCGACTCTGTAATCTGGCCGTCCTCGTTCTGCATCAGGGCGGCGAAGGAGCCCTGGAACACACCCGGATTACCGGCGGCCGAAATAGGGGCTGCGTGGCGACCGGTCTCAACACCATCGCCGCCAGCTTCAGCGCCAATCAGGCGAACCGATTCATCATCGATGAAGTGGTGGAACGCGCCGATTGCATTAGAACCGCCGCCAACACAGGCCACGACAGCGTCGGGAAGCGAGCCGGTTTCCGCGAGAATCTGCTGGCGTGCCTCGGCGCTGATGATGCGCTGGAAGTCGCGCACCATTGTTGGGAACGGGTGCGGACCGGCTGCAGTGCCGAAGCAGTAGTAGGTGTCATCGGCGTGTGAAACCCAAAAACGCATGGCCTCATTGATTGCGTCCTTGAGAGTCTTCGAGCCAATCTCGACCTCGATAACCTCAGCGCCAAGCAGGCGCATGCGGGCGATATTGAGACGCTGGCGAATCGCGTCGACCTTGCCCATGTAAATACGGCAGTTAAGGCCGAGCAGCGCACAAGCGGTGGCGGTTGCAACACCGTGCTGTCCGGCACCGGTCTCGGCAATGATGTTCTTCTTACCCATGCGCTTGGCAAGCAGAACTTGGCCCAAGACGTTATTAATCTTGTGGCTGCCAGTATGGTTCAGATCCTCGCGCTTGAGCCAGACGTCAGCGCCGATGTCAGCGGAGAACTTCTCCGCGTAGTACAGCGGCGAGGGACGTCCAACATAAGTACGCTGAAGCCGGTCGAGCTCATCGAGAAAATCCTGATCAACGCGGGCCTTCGCGTAGCCATCGGTGACCTCACCGATAACGGCCATCAGCGCCTCCGGCACAAACTGGCCGCCCCACTTACCCCAGTGCCCAATGGCATCAGACTCGTGGTTCGTTGTCTCCGCGATAACCTCACCCATCGTGGGCAGGCGATCACCGCGGGCATCATGATTCTTGAAATCTTGGTCACTCACAGTTACCTATTGTGGACTATCCCCACCCGTTGCGGGGAGATAAGGCCTAAGAAACTGTGGTGTGCCAGCACAACAGGTGTGACACACAACCAAATGAGGCGGAAATTCGCGGTGCGATGCAGCTGATTATCGCAACCGTGGGCTATCGCTACTCGCTGCGGAGTGTCGGGTGAACACCGGCGGCAACGAGACGTCGGCAAGCCTCACCCGGCTTGCCCGCGGTGACCAGCCCCTCTCCCACCAGCACCGCGTCGGCGCCGTGGGAGGCGTAGTAGCGCAGTTCCTCCGGCCCCTTGACACCGGACTCTGCCACCTTCACAACATGATCCGGCAGCATCGGCGCAAGACGTTCGTACACGGAGAGGTCGACGTCGAGAGTCTTCAGATTGCGGGCGTTGATGCCGAGGATCTTGGCACCAGCGGCCTCGGCACGCTCGACCTCTTCGGCGGTGTGCGCCTCAACCAGAGCGTTCATACCGAGCGACTCGGTGCGATCCAGCAGCGACTCCAGCGTCGGCTGATCTAAAGCGGAGCACATCAACAGCACCAAGTCAGCACCATGCGCGCGGGCCTCATGGACCTGGTACGGAGTGACGATGAAGTCCTTGCGAAGCACCGGAATGTTCACCGCGCGGCGCACGGCATCGAGGTCAGCGAGCGAACCGCGGAAGCGGCGCTCCTCAGTCAGACAGGAAATGACAGCCGCACCACCCTGCTCGTACTCTGCCGCCAAAACTTCCGGCGAGGGGATGTCAGCCAGCTCTCCTTTTGACGGAGAGGCACGCTTGACCTCTGCAATCACCTGCACCCCAGGCTTTGCCAGTGCCGCCACGGCATCAATCGGCGACGGTGCCTTCAGCGAGAGCTCCTTGATTTCACGGTAGGAAATCTTGGCTTCCCGAGCAGCGAGATCTTCCCGCACGCCCTCAATAATCTTGTCCAGAACGTTAGCCACGGCCTTACTCCTTATCCAGATCCGTAGGATCTACACCGGCATCCAAAGCATCCCACAGAACTCGACCCGACTGCGGGTCTTCCTCCAGATCCTCGGCGATACGCTGACGGCGTACCTCCGGGGTCTCATACGCGCTGGACTTCTGTTTCTTCACAGCACCCGGTCGACGCACCAGCAATACCGCCCCGACCAGCGCCAATGCACAACACAGCAGGGCCAGAGCTGGCCCCATCGCGTGTACCTGAATCTTATCGACCTGCGCCCAGTCTGCCACAGTCACCGCATCACTGGCGCGCTGTGAGGCGCTTCCCGATGTCAACAAATCCAGCGCCCGTTGGGAGTCCACACCGTCTTCTCCGCTGGCAAGCAAAGTCATCGGAGTCCACGACGCCGCAATTGCGAGCAGCGCCGCAAGCCCACCGACGATACGGCGGCCGAGTGCGCCCAAAATGGTGGTGGCAAACAGCGCAGCCACCATTGCCAGTGCAATCGACGTCAACTCTGGAGCCCAGACAGCGCCCACCAAATCAGTGGTCGCCGGACCAGACTTGTCATCAACAGTATCGACTGTCAGCCACGCACTTCGGCTGCACAACCACATTCCCGCCGCGGCCACACCAATGAGGCCACCGGAGAGCATCGTTGTCGACTTCATCGAAAACCTAGCTCCTTTCCGCTGGGACTAGTGTCTCAGCTGCCGCGACAGCTCGCAGCACAGCCGCGGCCTTGTTGCGGGTCTCTTCATCCTCTGCCACCGGGTCAGAATCACTGACAATTCCGCCACCGGCCTGAACGTAGACCGTATCGCCCTTCTTCACACCCGTGCGGATGGCAATTGCCTGATCGGTATTGCCCCGGAAGTCAAAGTATCCAACAGTGCCACCGTAAACACCCCGGCGAGTGTCTTCGAACTTGTCGATAATGCTCAGCGCGGAAGGCTTCGGCGCACCTGAGAGCGTTCCCGCTGGGAAGGTGGCCGCGAATGCGTCGACAGCCGTGGCGTCGCTGGAAAGCTCGCCAGTGACGGTAGAGACCAGATGCATAACGTGACTGTAGCGCTCAATATGACGGAAGTCGTGCACAACAACACTGCCCGGGCGGCAGACACGTCCGAGGTCATTGCGCCCAAGATCGACGAGCATCAAATGCTCACTATTTTCCTTCTCGTCTGCCAGCAAATCAGCTTCCAGCGCATTGTCCTGCTCCACCGTGGCACCGCGCGGGCGTGTGCCCGCAATGGGGTTGGTGATGACCTCACTGCCCTGGACTGCCACGAGTGACTCCGGGGAGGAACCGACAATTTGGAAAGCCGTATCGGAGAAGTTCTTGGTTGGAACGTTGACCAGGAACATGTAGGGCGACGGATTGGAAACCCGCAGGATGCGGTAGATATCAAAGGCGGAGGCCTGCGTGTCCATCTCGAACCGCTGCGAGAGCACAATCTGGAACGCATCGCCGGCGCGGATGTGGTCCTTGCAACGCTCAATACGATCCATGTGGTCCTCGGCGGCGCGCTGGCGACGAATCACCGGCTCTGGGAAGCTAACTTCCGCCGGACGCAGATCAGAGGGCTCTGACAACCGCTCCACCATCGCATTGACACGATCACAGGCGGTGTCATACGCCTGATCAATCCGCTCATCCGAGCCGTCCCAGTTGACGGCATTGGAAATCAGCCACAGCACACCCTCGTGGTGGTCAAAAGCAGCCAGGTCCTCCACCAGCAGCTGCATGAGCTCCGGAATCTGCAAATCATTGTCAGTGGTATCCGGCAGTTGTGGCTCGATGTAGCGGACAATGTCATGCCCGAAGTAGCCGACAAGACCAGAGGTGAGCTTGGGCACCGAGGCATCGTCGGCAAGCGGGAGTTCCGTGTGCAGCAGCTCCAGCGTACGACGCAGCGCATCCAACGGATTTCCGCCCTCTGGCGCACCCGACGGCGCATTGCCAATCCAGGTTGCCTCCCCCGCATCATCCACCGTCAGCGCGGCGCGACTGCCGCAACCGATAAATGACCAGCGCGACCACGACTGCCCCACATCGGAGGACTCCAGCAAGAAGGTGCCGGGACGATCGGCCGCAAGCTTGCGGTAGGCCGACAGCGCCGTTTCGCCGTCCGCCAAAACCTTGCGAACCACGGGTACGACCCGATGATGTGCAGCCAGTTCGCGGAAGCGCTCACGCGTGGTCATGGTGATACGAGTCATAGCCGCTATTGTGCCACGCACCCCGGATTGCACATCACTTAACCCCGGACTTCACCGGAGGTGGGCGCGCTTGACGACGAAATCCCCACCTCGGCAGCCACGGTTGACCGCCTAGTCCTCGAACACGGGATGCACGTCAAAGCAGCTGTGCGAGCCAGTGTGACATGCGGCGCCATCCTGCACCACCTGCATCAGCACGGTATCGCCATCGCAGTCCAACGCCAGCGATGTCACCGTCTGGAAATGACCACTGGTCAGACCCTTAATCCAGTACTCCGATCGGGAGCGCGACCAGTAGGTGCCGCGTTTGGTAGCGATGGTGTACGCCAGGGCGTGGGAATCCATCCAGGCCATCATGAGCACGCGGCCAGTGGATTCTTCCTGCACGATGGCGGGAATCAAGCCGTCAGCGTTGAACTTGGCGATGTTCGCGATGTCCGCCGGGAGCGTGTACTCACGCGGATCATCTCCGGCGCCGTGAGCTGCCGCGCCCGGGGCTAGACCAGTCACTGGCGCACCTCGATTCCCTCGCGGGCCATCTCTTCCTTAACCTCAGCAATGCTGACCTCGCCGAAGTGGAAAATGGATGCGGCCAAAACCGCGTTGGCACCGGCGCGCACTGCTGGCGGAAAGTGCTCGGCCTTACCCGCACCGCCAGAGGCGATCACCGGGACGTCGACGGCAGCGCGGACTTTCTCCAGCAGCTCCAGGTCGAAGCCGTCCTTGGTGCCGTCGCCGTCCATGGAGTTCAGAAGAATCTCGCCGACACCGAGTTCCTCGCCGCGGCGCGCCCACTCGACGGCGTCGATTCCGGCCGAGCGGGAACCACCATGCGTAGTGACCTCGAAGCCCGACGGCTGGGGCGTGCCTCCCTCGGGAACACGGCGGGCATCCACCGACAGGACGACGCACTGCGCGCCGAAACGACGCGACAGCTCGCTGAGCAGTTCCGGGCGTGCAATCGCAGCGGTATTGACACTGACCTTGTCGGCTCCGGCGCGGAGCAGCTGATCGACATCCTCGACGCTGCGCACGCCACCGCCAACCGTCAGCGGAATGAAGACCTCACTCGCGGTGCGGCGCACCACTTCGAGCATGGTGCCACGGCCATCCTTGGAAGCCGTGACATCCAGGAAGGTCAGCTCATCAGCACCCTCCTCGCCATAGCGGCGGGCCAGCTCCACCGGATCGCCGGCATCACGGAGATTCTCAAAGTTAACCCCCTTGACGACCCGCCCATTGTTGACATCCAGGCAAGGAATCACGCGTACTGCCAGAGACATAGTTTTTAAGTTCTCCTCGTGTTAGCTCAAAATTGTGGCTCGACGGTTTGCGCAACCACCCAGCTCGGGGCATTGCCCACGTTTTAGCTCCGGAAAGTCTCCGGACGACCCAGTTGGTCAATAATCGACCGCAGCGTGGCATGAACATCTCGAGTTCCCGCCAGCACGCCTACCGAATCATGTCGCCAGGGATTGCCCGCCAAGTCCGTGACCACGCCACCGGCTTCGGAAATCTGCAGTACACCAGCTGCGTTATCCCACACATGCGGCGAGAAAGTCACGGTGCCGCCGAATGCCCCCATCGCGGTGGAGCCCAAGTCCACTCCGACAGAGCCGGTAATTCGGATCGTCGGATAGCGCTCGCCCACCTTTGACAGCAGCAGTTGGCGCCACTTGCGTGGGAGTGTGCCGTCAGTACTCGCGATGACGGACCCAAAGGCAATCGAAACCGGACGGCCAGCCTCGGCATCGATGTTGACGCGACGGCCGTTGACAAACGTGCCGCTACCCTTAGCTGCGGTGATACGACGGCGCAGCAGAGGCATGGAGGTGATGCCGACCACCGGCTCCCCCTCGTGCATGAGTGTGAGCAGCATGGCACACAGCGGAAAGCCGTTGGAATAGTTCGTGGTGCCGTCAATCGGATCGATGACCCAGGCGGTATGTTCCTCAGGGACTTTGCCGCCGAATTCCTCGCCGTAGACGGGCAAGCCAGAATACTGCGTGAGGAGCTGGCGTAGACGACGCTCAATTTCCAGGTCGGTCTCCGTCGCGAAATCTCCGCGCGGCTTCATGACAACCGGATCCGCGCCCACCTGCTGTGTGAACAGGCCTTCAACCTCATCGAGCGCCGCTTCAGCAATAGCGAGCATCGCCCGCGGTTCCAGGGCATCCATACTTTCTAAGTCCTTCATCCGCCGTCTCAGCCGGGGTGCCGTTTGCTCGTTAACGCTTTCGCTTGACGACGTTTCCCCGGCCCGGCCACGAAAGTGTTCTCTTTAGCCGCGGGCTACTGCCAGGGCCTCTTCAAGGGTGAAACGCCCTGCGTAGAGAGCCTTACCCACAATTGCGGAGTCAACGCCCTCATCGACCAGCGTGGCAATAGCTGCAATGTCGTCCAGGCTACTGACACCGCCGGAAGCGACGATTGGAGCATCGGTAGCAGCGGCGACCTCGCGCAGCAGTTCCACATTCGGCCCCTGCAGGGTGCCGTCCTTGGAGACGTCAGTCACCACGAAACGGGATGCCCCCTGGGCATCCAGGCGCTCCAGCACCTCCCAGAGGTCACCACCGTCGGAGACCCAGCCGCGACCGCGCAGGCGCCACTGCCCCTCTTCGTTAAGAACGTCCAGACCGATTGCCACACGGTCGCCGTAGTTGGCGATAACCTCGCGGCACCACTCCGGGTTCTCCAGTGCGGCGGTGCCAATATTGACGCGGGCACAGCCGGTGGCCAGCGCAGCCTCGAGCGAAGCGTTGTCACGGATACCGCCGGAGAGCTCCACCTTCACGTCGAGCTTGCCCACGACGTCGGCAAGCAGGTCGTAGTTCGAACCGCGGCCGAACGCGGCGTCGAGGTCGACCAGGTGGATCCACTCAGCGCCTGCGTTCTGCCAATTCACGGCAGCTTCCAGCGGTGCACCGTAGGAAGTCTCGGTTCCAGCAGCACCCTGAACAAGGCGCACAGCCTGGCCATCGGCTACGTCTACAGCGGGCAGCAGGGTCAAACTCATGGGGGCTCTACTCTCTTCGACTTTTGGGCGTTGTGGCCATAGTCGCCACGACGCTTGTTGCTAGTTATCTCAGTATAGGTGGTCTAGGTGGCGAAATTCCGTCACCTACCAGGTAGTGCGGTTAGGGCAGATACTACCGATTGGGCAACTACAGCGTGTCCACCCAGTTCTGCAGCAGCTTCAACCCTGCTTCGCCAGACTTCTCAGGGTGGAACTGCGTGGCCCACAGCGGACCGTTTTCCACGGCTGCGATAAACCGATCGGATTCGTGGGCAGACCACGTCACCAGCGGCGGAGCGATGCGAGAATCCGTATCAAGGTCCCACGTGCGCACACCGTAGGAATGGACGAAGTAAAAACGCTGACCCTCCAGCCCCTTAAACATCTTTGAACCTTCCGGCACTTCAACCGTGTTCCAGCCCATGTGCGGCAGAATCGACGCCTCGAGGCGCTCGACAGTACCGGGCCATTCACCACAACCCGGGGTGCCGGTGACAGCTGCGGATGCGTCGGTCTCCGCTGCATGGATGCCGTCGGCGTACTCGACGCCGCGATCAAAGAGCACCTGCATACCAACGCAGATTCCCATCACCGGCCGACCACCTGCGAGTCGAGAACCAATCAGGCGCGGCCCTTGCACTCGATGCAAACCCTCCATGCATGCGGCATAGGCACCGACGCCGGGAACGAGGAGACCATCGGCCTCCATCACGGTCTTCGGATCGGCGGTCACAATAACCTCGGCACCCGCGGTGGCCACAGCGCGCTCAGCTGAACGCAAATTACCGGAGCCGTAATCAAGGATGGCAACAGTTGGGGTCTTCGTCGAAGGTGAGACTTGTTCCATAGTTGGACATTTTAAGGCGCTGGGAATCGATGTTTCCCATTTACCCCAAGAAAACTGCCTGGACAGGCAAAAGCGCTGGTATACGCCCACCGAATACTTTGGTAAACTCACGGTTAACAACAGGTTAACTACGTTATTGATTTATCCCTAATACCCCTGATTACTTTTTCACAGAGAGACTCAGACGCTATGACTACCGCATCCGTTCTTAGTAAATCATTTGCCATTGTCCGCGAGGACCTTCACCGGCTCTACGGTGCAGCCTGCGACGCTGCGACCATCGATTCCATCCTCGACGATGTCATTGCAGAGCTGTCCGGCTCTGCGAAGGTGACTAACTTCCTCCCCGTCCTCGCCGAACGCGAGGCCACCGAGCGCATCAAGGCCGAGAGCGGATGCAAGGACTTCGCCCCGCGCCAAGAGATTCTCTTTGCCGATAGCCGTGGTTCCGGCCGCAGCCAGATTGCCACTGCCCTGGCCTACCACCTGGTTGGTGATGGAGTCTTTATCCGCACTATCGGCCTCAACCCAGAGGATGGCCTGAACCCGCGCGTCGTCGCGGCTCTTCGCGACCGCGGCGTGGACACCTCACGCCTCACCCAAAAGGCGATTACTCCCCGTGTTTCCCACCGCGCTGATGTTGTCGTACTCATGGGCATCGACGAGACACCAGCAGTCCCCGGCGACCGCTACGTGGAATGGGATGTCGCGGATCCGGACCAGCTCACAGACGACGAGCTCCAGTCGCTTATCGACGATATCGAAACCCGCCTGCGGTCTCTCTTCACCGAGATGGACGTCGCCGTCGCGTAAACAGGCACGGCTGATCACACACCGGGGGGTTGCATTTATTAACCAAAAAAGAGTGGCTGCGCTAGGACTAGCGCAGCCACTCTTTTTCTAACGTCTCTTTTTATGTAGTTACTTCTTCTTGCGGTCCCGAACCGTCAAGCGCGTCACTGCGTTCTTTGCCGGGCGGGCAACACGCACGGCTGCCTCCGGCGTATGACGCTTCACGGCATCTCCCAGACGACGCAGCGTAGCGCGGGTGTTGTGGTACTCCGCCACGCGGTGCTTTCCGATGATTCGGTCGAGCACCGCACCAATGAGGCCAACTGCCAGCAGAGCTGCTGCAAAGGCAAAGACAGCCGGGTACGGACGGAGTGCAGCCGCAGCTACGGCTCCCAGAACGAACGAGCCGATACCTGTGCCCGAGTCAAAGGACATGTTCCAGAAGGCACTGGCCTCAGCAGTACGGTCACGCGGCAGGCGGGCAAACATCAGCAGCAGAGCCTCATTTTGCACAATGCCGAAGCCCGCGCCGTAGAAAATGGCAGCGACCAGCAGCAGCCAGGCCGACAGATCAAAGAGAACCACGCCGGACATCATCAGCAGGCCAATAAAACCACTGATCAATGCCGGAATCAGCAGAATTCCAGCCTCGGACTTACGGTCGGCGTAGATTCCTGCGAAGTAACGGAATACCATCTGCGCGCCACCGAGAACCGATAGCGCCAGACCAGCGACAATTGCACCAGAAACAGCATCAACCTCTCGAGCTGCCGGTGCAAGGAAAGCGGAAATACCACCGAAGCCCATAGCAATCGTGCAAATTGCAAGCGCGGGAATGGCCACCAGCTTCCAAGTGGCAACGTGCTCAACTGGGCTCGGCTGAGTTGCTGCAGATCCGGGCACAGGATCGCCGACGTCTTCCTTGCCGCCCTTGCCCTCCTTCGGCGCTGGCTTAATCTTCGGGATAAAGAGTGCCATCAACGAACCGACAAGCGAGATGACGGCGCCCAAGACATAAACAGGGGTGTAAGAACCCGTCTTGTCCGCAATGATTAGTCCTAGTGGCAAGAAAATGAGCTCAGATAAACCAACTGCCACACCGAGAACGCCAGAGGCCTTACCCAGAAATTTCATTGGCACTAGCTCGGCAATCAATGCGGACTCGGCGACAGTCAACGCACCGAAGCCCATACCGCGGAGAACCGCAATGATGAGCACCAAAGCAGCATCGGTGCCAAAGATGTGCAGAATCGTCGGCAAGCCCAGAAACAGACCTGAAATCAGCATGGTCATGCCGTAGCCAAGACGGCGACACATACGTGGAGTCTGCGTCTGTGTGAGAACGGTAGCGGCCATAAAAACACCGGTGTAGGCACCGGCGAGCGAGGTTCCACCGCCATCGTCAAGAATTGCCTGCGGAATGACAGGCATGAGGAGTGACCAGCCACCGAAGGCGGCCATCACGGCGACTAGCGTAGGTACTAGTCCGGGCGCTTTCCACATGCTGTCCAGTTCGTCCAACTGCCTGCGGTCCATCACCCGGGACGCCATTTACTCCATCACTCCTATCAACCACAAAATTGCGCCGGCGAGCGCGATCACAGATAAGAGACCAAGGACAATTGTTCCGACCCTCGATCCGGATTTATAGAGTGACCATGTTCCGCCCACCAGCAGACCAGCGACAATGAACAAAAAATAAGTGCTCAGCGTCGATGCGGTAGACACCTGCGCTAAAAGCACGTCTACAGACGTTGTTACCATCGATTCCCCTAAAATGCCAGCTAAGGCGGATTTTCCGGTTTCCTACAGCGGCCGTCTACTTCAGCTGCGACCTACAGAGTGCCCTTGGTCGACGGCACACCGTGGACGCGCGGGTCGTCCTCGACGGCAGCACGCAGGGCACGGGCCACAGCCTTGTACTCAGCCTCGGTGATGTGGTGCGGATCGCGCCCGTAGAGACAGCGAACATGCAGCGCAATACGGGCATTTAGGGCGAAGGACTCAAAGAAATGCTCATTGATAACCGTTGCGTAGTGACCACCAATGACGGCAGTCAACATCTGCTCTGGTTCGCCAGTGCCAACGAAGTACGGGCGACCAGACACATCAACCACTGCGTGTGCCAGCGTTTCATCCATCGGGATATAGCAGTCACCAAAGCGACGAATACCAGACTTGTCCCCCAACGCCTGGGCGAAGGCCTGCCCCATCACAATGCCGGTGTCCTCCACCGTGTGGTGCGCATCGACCTCGGTGTCGCCGTTGGCGTGCACAGTCAGGTCGAAGCTGCCGTGGGAGCCGAAAGCGGTCAACATGTGGTCGAAGAACGGCAGACCGGTCGAAATATCGGCCTTGCCGGTGCCATCGAGATTCACCGAGCAGACGATGCTCGATTCGCGGGTGGCGCGCTCGATACGGCCAACGCGCTCAGTGCGCTCTGCCTTCAGATGGTCCTTATCACTGGCGTGCATAAGTCAGATTTCTCCTTATAGTGGGATGTACCAGCAGCATTTCGCTTAAGCCAGCGCGGTCGCTGCCAATTTCTTGGCCGCCGCCAGCAGTGCATCATTTTCACTGGGCAGACCAATAGTGGCACGCAAACGACCGGGCACGCCAACATCGCGGATGAGTACTCCCTCGTCCAAGAAGCTCTGCCATGCCGTCGAGGCATCGGCGAAACGACCGAAGAAGACAAAGTTCGAGTACGAGTCAATCACGTCGTAGCCATAGCTGTTCAGGGCGGCTACGACGCGGTCACGCTCGTCGGCAAGCTTTGCGACGGTCGACAGCGTCGCATCCGAGTGGCGAAGTGCAACTGTGGCTGCGGCCTGTGTCAACGTCGACAGGTGGTATGGCAGACGTACGAGCATCACAGCATCAATAAATGCCGGGTTAGCAACGAAGTAGCCGAGGCGGCCTCCTGCGAAGTCGAAAGCCTTGCTCATCGTGCGGGAGACAACCAGCTTCGACGGGAACTCAACCAGCAGCGTTGTCGCCGACGGCTCCTCAGTGAACTCGGCGTAGGCCTCATCGACAATGACGATGCCCGGCGCGGCTTCAATAATGCGGCGCAAGTCAGCGAGCGTAGTCAGGTTGCCAGTCGGGTTGTTCGGCGTCGTGATGAAGATGACGTCAGGACGGTGCTCGGCAATTGCCGCGAGCGCACTATCCATGTCGATGTCGAAGGTCTCCGGGTCGCGGTCGATGCCGATAAACTCCGTCTGCGTGCCGGACGAGAGGATTGGGTGCATTGAGTAACTGGGCACAAACCCCATTGCGCTGCGCCCTGGCCCGCCGAATGCCTGCAGCAGCTGCTGGAGAATCTCGTTGGAGCCGTTGGCAGCCCATACCTGGTCAACGGTGATGTCCACGCCGGTCTGGCGGGTGACATAGTCGGCGAGTGCGCTGCGCAGTACTACTGCGTCACGGTCCGGGTAGCGGTTGAGGTCAGAGGCGACCTTCTCCACTTGCGCCACCAGGTCGGCGATGAGGTCATCGGATGGCGGGTACGGGTTTTCGTTGGTGTTCAGGCGAACATCGACGTCGAGCTGCGGAGCACCGTAGGCTTCCTCGCCGCGCAGTTCGTCGCGCAGTGGCAAATCTGCCAGCACCAACTTGGCTACCGACTGCTGTGACTGGTTCTCAGGCTGGTTGCTCATTAGTTGTCGTTCCCCTTTTCTGCGCCATTGCTCTCAGAGCCGAGAAGCGTCTCAAAGCGGGCGCGGATGGCCTCGCCGTGCGCTGGCAGTCGTTCTTCGTTGGCCAGGACTACTACGCTGTCGGCAACTTCCTTCAACGCGGCCTCGTTGTAGTCAATCATGTGGACCGACTTGAGGAAGGTGTGCGTTGACAGCCCCGAGGCGTGGCGGGCGGTACCGGAGGTCGGCAACACGTGGTTGGAGCCAGCCGAGTAATCGCCCAGCGGCACCGGCGAAAAGCGACCGATGAAGATTGCGCCAGCGTTGGTAATGCGTTCGGCAACGGCCTGTGCGTTTTCGGTGTGGATCTCCAGGTGCTCAGCGGCGTAGGCATCTGCAACCTGGATGCCGATATTCATGTCGTCGACAAGCACGATGCCAGACTGCTTGCCGGTGAGCGCCTCACGAACGCGGTCGGCGTTCATGGTGACCTCGTAGCGGTTTTCGACCTCGCGGTCGACAGCGGCGGCGAAATCGGCGTCGTCGGTAATAAGTACGCTGGCGGCCATGATGTCGTGCTCTGCCTGGGAAATCAGGTCGTAGGCGACGGAGACAGGATCAGCGGCGTTATCTGCAAGAATGGCGATTTCGGTCGGACCAGCTTCGGCGTCGATACCGACGACCGAGCGGCACAGGCGTTTAGCGGCGGTAACGAAGATGTTGCCCGGACCGGTGACCATGTCGACCGGCTCGAGGCTCTCATTTTCATCGCCGTATGCGAGCAGTGCGACGGCCTGTGCACCGCCGACGGCCCACACCTCGGTCATGCCAAGCAGCTTGCAGGCAGCCAGGATGGTCGGGTGCGGCCAGCCGTCGTTGTCGGCCTGCGGCGGAGAGGCGACGACGAGGGACTCCACACCAGCTTCCTGAGCTGGGATGACGTTCATCAATACAGACGACGGGTAGACGGCGTTGCCCCCGGGGACGTAAAGACCGACGCGCGAAATCGGAATCCACTTCTCACGGACAATGCCGCCGGGAAGAATTTCAACAGTCTTGTCATTCGGCTTCTGAGCAGCGTGGAACGCGCGCACGCGCCCAATGGACTCCTGCAGAGCAGAGCGGACGTCGTCTTCCAGCGCGGCTTCCGCGGCATCGATAACCTCCGCTGGAACGCGCATGGATGCCGGACGAATACGGTCGAACTTCTCGGAGTACTCCATCGCCGCTTCCACACCACGGGCTGCCACGTCATCGACAACGGGTTTGACCGTGGGAATCATGGAATCAACGTCTGCCGCACCGCGCGGCAACACTCGACGCAGAGTGGCGGTGGTGGGAGTCTGACCGCGAAGATCAATAGTGGACAACATAATTAATTAGTAACCGCCTATTCGCACGATGGATTCATACGTGAGCACTTCAGAGTGACAAAGAAATGACAACAAAGTATTGAAAATCTGGGTCAAGCCAAAGACTTTATCCACGGTTTTCGCTACTATTCGCCCTTAAAGGCACCCTTGAGTATGAACTAAGCATATCTTTCTCACGCCCGGTTCATACCGATTGCCCCATTTAACCCCTCATACTGTGGCGCAAGTTAGCTCCGCCACAGTGACCCATTACAGTGTTAAGGAAAGTAGTAACCAGTCGTAGAAAGGTCAGCTGTTGAACCAGGAAGGAAACAGCCCGGATTTGCCGGAGCTCGTCGCAGCCTACGCAGATGCGACCGCAGCCGACAATTCCCTGGCCACGCGCCAACTGGAATCAGTTTTCGCGCATCATTTCTACAACCCACAACTCTTTTCTGCTCCGGAAGCCCACGGCGTTACCGAACACGTCGGCGCGTTTTACCGCATAGTCCGCGAGGTCACCGAATCGCTCGGCATGATGACAGCTGCGCACGATGCCGCCCTGAACTGGATGGTATGGGCATCCGATAACGACAATGTGCCGGAGTACTGGCGCGCCCGGGCACGGCTGGCAGCAGACGAAGCCCGCCGCTACACCACCTTTATCGCCGATGGTCCAACCTCTGCTGCCGCAGAGACCGAAATCCCCCTCATCGCACGCATGAGCAGGGAAATCACCTCGTACCGGGCACTCGTGCTTGCCGACGATCTGGATGCCCCAACCAGCAGTCACAGCGCGGTGACCACGGATGCGGATGGGCTGCGGCCGCAGGAATCGTCGGCAAGCGAAGAAGCGGATGAACCGTTTAGCCCCCGCCAGTGGAAGAAGCGGGCGGCACTGACTGACGCGCTGATTCGGATTGCGAGCGCCTTGCGAAAGGTCAACCGTGAGGACTTGGCACAGGAGCTGCACGAGATGATTCGGGCACTGCCGAATGAGGATAAGTTTGAGTCGATTGCGCTGGCGAAGACTCTAACGGAGGCATCACTGCTGCACCGAGCCGGGAAGGTCGTCGACGCAGCGCGACTTTGCGCCTCACAGCTCAATGCAATCGGTAACCGCTCCGTAATCGCGGGCCTTGAGCTGAGGCAGAATTTGGCACGGTACTCGATAGAGACCGGTAATAGCGATACCGCGTTCCGAATGCTGTCGAACAACGTGGCAGTCGCGGACCAGCACAGACTGGACACTGACTATATTCTCGCGGTTCGTGAGATGGCAGACATCAACTTCGAGGTCGCACACAACAAACCCGATGCCGAGGAGATGCTGAAGCTGACTCAGCGCGCCCAGGACGTGTCAGAAGACTACCCCGACTGTGAAGTCACCATGGAAATCGCGCTGCTGAAGGCAACGGCACTGTACGAGCTCGGAGATTTCCGCCACGCCGGCCAGGAAGCGGAGTCGGTTGCAAAGTGGTCTGAGCCTACCCAGGATTCCGCGCGTACTGATTTTTCCTGTGCTATTGCGGCGGAATCGGCAGTCCAAGAGGGAAATACTGAACATGCGGCAGTGCTCTTCGACGCGCTGGCCGATATTCGTGCCGGATACTCGTCACCGATTTCACCTGCGGAAACTCTGATGAATGCCGCACTATCACTCAGTAACGTGGGCGCCACAAGTGAGTTGACCGACCACCTGATGGAACGCTCACGTGGCTACGTGGTTGGGTCCTGGGAATCGGCCAAGTGGCACGAAGCGCAGGCGCTGCTGTGCTGGTCTGTGTGGGACAACGACGGCGTGTACAAGTACTCCGACGAAGCTGCCGAGCTTTTCTTAGAAGCCCACGCCCCTGCCGACGCGGCCCGCACACTGACTATCGCGGTGCGTGCTGCTGCTAGTGATAACAATGAGGAACGCGCCCGCCGGTTCGCGATTCGCATCGGCGACCTAGTCGGCCCGGATCACCCGGTGCGCGATGAAGTTCGTGAACTAATGCGTAGCTTTTCAAACCCGGATTAACAGCGCATCCGGCTGTACAGGTCTGAAAAGCAAAGCAGTTTTGCATCTTCCCGATGCCACGGGCGAAGATAGTCCAATGGTCTGGTGGGAAGAAGAAAACTCTGAGTCTGAAATTCAAGTTGGCGATTGGGATGCCGGCATCGCTGCCGACCACGTGTCAGTGAATTCGGAAAACGCATCAGCAACGGAGAACTCGTCCGATCCCTTGGACTTTCCTCCCCTGCCCAATCCGCTAAAGGCATTGCCGGACTCCCTCCCGGAGCTGCTGGTTATTTCCCGCAAGGCCGGTGCCACGCTCGACCACGTCACCAGTTGGCGCGCTGTCACCAAGTTCGCCCACACGCACTGGTTGGCCGACGCGCCTACCAACTCCCCCGATGTCATTGGCGAATTCCACGCACTTAGGCATGCAGTTGCCGACCAACTGGAATTGGTAGAAGAAGCCGCTGCTGCACGCGCCGAGTGGCTGCGCTGGGCAACTGAGGCCAACATCCGCCCCGCGATCTTGCACGCACGCTCCTACGGAGCATTCGCCGAGGCTGAGGCCTTCATCGACGCCAACCCAGGTGATGCCATCACCGGCCGGCGCCCCGAGGACTCCGAAATCCCTGAGCTGATCAGCCTTGCTAAGGGCATCGTCGCCACCACTCCACAGCCCGGCGAGGCCTATTACTACCTGGTCAGCGCGGCTGTTGCCGGCGCCGCAGCATCGCTGGCGCGCCGGGCGGAAATCGCCGGTCAGCTCTCTGAATGGTCCGCACGCTGGGCACCAAAGCGAAGCAGTTTCGACGACCGGAAGCTGTTGGAGGCGCAGCTCGCGCACAGCCGTGGTGAGCTGCGCAGGGCCGCCCGCATCGCTGCCAGCGTCGCAGCGGCTCCTCAGTCGGAACCCGTCACCACGACGATTGAAGCGCGCCAATTTCTGGCTTTTCTCTCTCTGGAAGCTGGTGAGGAAGCGGAGGCAATCCGCCAGCTACGCCCAATCGTGCAGGCTGGTCTCGATGCAGGACTCACGGTCGCGGTGCTTCGCAGCGTGCGTCTGCTCTGTGCGCTTCTCAACGCCCACGGCGATTTCGCGGAATCCGCCGAATTTGCCCGCCGCGCGCTCGCCAGCGCCGAGGGCATGCCAGTCAACCCCATCACCATGGATATCCAGCTCGTTTTGGCCCGCAGTCTCCTCGATGCCGACGAGGTTGACGAGGCACTGCGCTTTGCCGAACCAGTTGCGCACTGGTCAGCATTTACTGCCGATGAAGAACGCACCGACGCGGCGTTTTCTATTGCCTCCACAGCCGCGGGGCTCGGCAATAATCCCCGCCAGGCGGCAAAGCTGCTCATCGAACACGGCGAGCACCTTGAACGCAACGGCGATACCAAGGGCGCTGCCAAGGCCTACCGTCAGGCTGCGCGTTCCATCATTCATGTCATTGACCTGGTCATTTCCGAAGAGGGCTCCGAATTCACCGGCGAGATTGTCTCTGAGGACGCTTCCGCCGCCATTGACCACACGCTCAACGAGGCTGAGGACCTTCTGCTGCGTTCTCAGAAGCTCATCTCCGACGACTGGTCACTCGCCGACTGGCACGACGATGCCGCCTACGTCTTCTACTCCGCTGGCCGCGACACGTTGGCTATCAACCATGTGGAAGCCGCCGCGAAGGGCTACCTGCAGTCCGGCGATGGCGAGGAAGCCGCCCGCGCGCTGCTGGCGGGGGTTCGCTACCGTCTCGACGCGGGTGATTCCGACGGAGCCGCCGCCTATGCTCGGCGCGTCGAAGAGCTTCTGCCCCGCGACGTGTGGGAAGGCCATCCTGTTCTCGATGCCCTTGACGTCATCATCATTCAGTCGCTTGACGACGAATACTAGCGCCCCGCCCACTTCGGTACTGGCGGTGACACAAAGTAGAGTGTTAGGTCATGACTACTTCTGGTGATTCCGCGACTTCTAGCCCGCAGCAGCTTTTCGACGCCGCCACGGCATTGGCTGAGGAAAACAACCTCTGGGAAGCAGCCCTAACTCTGATGCAGGGGTTCGAGGAACTCGGCGACAAGGCTGATGCCCCGCAGACCGACAGTCTGGGGCGCCCCATCCGTGGCTCTGCACCAAAGCTGATGGACAAGGCCGCGGATTGGTTGGATCTGCTGGATAACCTGGAAAAAGACGGCTTCGAGCCGACCGCGGACACCCCACCGCGCCACTTGCGCTGGGCGATGTGGCACACCTTGAACGGCCAGGCAGAGATTCGTCGAGGACATCAGGGGCGCGCCATTGATCACCTGGAGTTAGCGGCGGGACTTTTCCAGTCCGACAAGCTCAATATCCAGGCCGTGCCTCTGCTTGCACAAATTGCACAGTGCCACCTGCATTTGGGCGATGTCGGTGCTGCGGAGAAGGCGCTTTACCGCGCACAGGAAACCTGTGATGAGCAATCACGGGAGCGCTGGGGGTCGGCACTAAGCGAGATTGGGGCAGAGATCGCCCGTCGCCTGTAGGCGAAGCTACGAGGCGAAACCGGGGCTGATTCAGCTACTGCTCGTCGAAGTCGAGTCCGACATCGAACACCTTGGCCGAGTGGGTCAGCGCGCCCACAGCCAGGTAATCGACACCACAGGACGCGTACTCACGAGCCACATCGATGGTCAGTCCACCAGAGGACTCCAGCTGGGTGGCCGGAGAAATCTGCGAGCGGCGCTGCACCGCGATCTGGGTCTCCCAGACCTCGAAGTTGTCCAGCATGACGATGTCCGGCTTCATCGGCAGGATTTCATCGAGCTGTGCGAGGGTATCGACTTCCACCTCGCACGGCAGCTCCGGATACTGAGCCCGCACCCTCTTCAACGCACCGGACACGGAACCGACGGCCACCACGTGGTTGTCCTTAATCAGTGCCTCATCGCCCAATGCATAGCGGTGGTTAATTCCACCACCGCAGGTCACCGCATACTTTTCCAGGTTGCGCAGACCCGGCAGTGTCTTTCGGGAATCGCGCACCCGCGCACCGGTGCCAACGATTGCGTCAGCCCACTGGCGCGTCGCAGTAGCTACACCACTGGCGTGCGTGAGGATATTCAGCATTGTCCGCTCAGCAGTCAGCAACCCCCGAGTCGGCGCAGAAATCGTTGCCAGCACTGTGCCAGGACGCACCAGGGTGCCATCTTCAACGTGCTTTTCGACGGTGAACTCACCCGAGATGACCTCCTGCAGCGTCCACTCCACCGCATCGATAGCCGCGATAACGCCCTCTTGCCGGGCCACCAGCCGGGCGCGTGCCTGCGCAGCTGCCGAGACTGTCGACAGCGAGGTCACATCCGGCCCGAAGCTCATATCTTCCTGCAGTGCCGTCCGAATGAGTCCGCGGGTGATGTTTTCGTTCAGCACCCCGCGCAGAGTGTCCTTCTCAAGAGTCATGGCTAGCTAATCCCTGTCCTTTTCAAACCAAGTGTGGCACCCCAAAGTATATGGTCGTGCCAATGCCGCTTCGACAACTTTCCTTGCGGCTACGACCTGAACCGATTGCGGGAGCCGATCGATAACCGCCAAAGCCTGCCGCAAACTCTGCTCATTGCGCGTTACACCAGCACCTTCCTGCATCGCAGTCTGCAACCGGAAAAGCTGGCGCGGTTCCAGTTCCGGCCGTGGCTGCGGCAGGCCTTCAACCGCCGCTGCGAATTCCTCGTCCCCGACCGGCACAGCGTGTGTTTCAGCGACTTTTTCGGCCACCCGCTTGCCGACGACCAGTCCTTCCAGCAACGAATTGGAAGCCAACCTGTTGGCACCGTGCAGCCCCGTCGCGGAGCATTCACCGGCTGCAAAGAGACCCGGCACGCAAGTTGCACCGAATGGGTCGACGGCAATGCCACCACAGGTGTAGTGGACCGCCGGGGCCACGGGAATGAGGTCCTTGGTCGGATCAATCTCCGCTGCGGTCAGGCCCGCTGTAATCGTCGGAAAGCGGACGGCGAAGTTGTCGATGTGACGTGCGTCGAGGAAGACATGGTCCTCGCCGAGCTGGCGCATGCGAGTCGCGATGGCGCGCGAGACGATATCGCGCGGAGCCAGGTCCCCGCGAGGGTCAACGCCGGCGGTCACACTGTTTCCCCGGGAATCGACGAGGATGGCTCCTTCACCACGGACAGCCTCGCTGATGAGATGGCGTCGGCCGGTGCCGTCTGATGCCGAGCGCTCGTCATAGAGCACTGTCGGGTGGAACTGGATAAACTCCATGTCACGAATCTCCGCGCCAGCGTCGGAGGCCATGCCGATAGCCTCACCGCGGGCGCCCGAGGGCGCCGTGGTCGCGCGGTAAATATGCCCCACGCCACCGGTAGCCAGCAGAGTTGCACCTGCGCGAATAGCGCCGCCACCGCGGGGATCCGCTACCAGCGCCCCCAGCACGCGGCCGTCTTTGCCAACGATGAGCTGGCGCGCTGTAGCGTTCTGCAGTACTCGCACGCCGGTAACTGAGGCTTCTAGGGCGCGCTCAATTTCAGCACCAGTGGCGTCACCACCGGCATGAATGATGCGCCGCGCGTGGTGTCCGCCCTCTTTGGTGCGGGAATATACGGCCGGGTTATCCGGCGCCGGGTCAAATGTGCCGCCTAGCCCAATCAGCCACTCGGTCGCCGCAGCGCCGGCACGGATGATAGAAGCCACGGCCCCTTCATCGCAGTGGCCGGCACCGGCATCGATGGTGTCCGCGATATGGGAATCAGTGGTGTCGTCGAACCCATTGGCCACACGGCCGCTGGGGTCGTCGTCAAGCCCGACGACCGCGAGCCCGCCCTGTGCGAGATTCGTGGCGGCATCGGCGAAACGCAGCTGTTTGCGGGCACCGACCCGCCACTCGACGCTGTCGATAACCAGCACGTCGAGGCCGAGCTCAAGGGCCCTACGCGCAGCACTGAGCCCTGCGACTCCCCCGCCGATGACGAGGAAGTCACACGTCAGTGTCCAACTGTCGAATGATGGGCGCAGACCAAACGTGTTACTCGCCCCCGCCTGGATTACCGATGGCGATCATGCGCTCGACCGAGGCGCGCGCCTTGTCGGCGACCTCAGGGGCGACGTCGACCTCATCGGTGCCCTCAACGAGGCAGCGCAGCAGAGCCGCCGGGGTGATGAGCTTCATGTACGAGCAGGAAGCGCGGTCGTTGACTGGCTCAAAGTCGACATCCGGTGCGGCCTTGCGCAGCTGGTGGAGCATGCCCACCTCAGTGGCCACGAGCACCTTGCCGTTGGGCTCGTTCTCCTTCAGCTTCTGCGCCTCGGTCAGCATCTCGCCGGTGGAGAGCATCTGCACGCGCTCCGGCTCAATAGTGCCTTCACCCGCGAGGTAAATCGCAGAGTTCGCGCAACCGCACTCCGGGTGGATGAACAGCTGCGAATCGGCGTTCTCTTCCGCGCGGTGCGCGAGTTCCTCACCGTTGATGTTGGCGTGGACGTGGCACTCACCAGCCCATACCTTGATGTTGTCGCGGCCGGTCTCACGGCGAACGTGTGCGCCGAGGAACTGATCCGGGTTGAACAGGATCTCTTGGTCTTCCGGGATGGACTTGACCACGTCGACGGCGTTGGAGGAAGTACAGCAGATGTCGGTCAGAGCCTTTACGTCTGCCGTGGTGTTGACGTAGCTGACCACCAGTGCGCCGGGATTCTCAGCCTTCCACTCGGCCAGTTCGTCTGCAGTGATGGAGTCCGCCAGGGAGCAGCCGGCGCGCTCGTCCGGAATAAGGACAGTCTTCTCAGGGCTCAGAATTTTGGCGGTTTCCGCCATGAAGTGGACACCACAGAAAACGATGACATCGGCATCGGTTTCCGCAGCGATGCGGGAAAGCCCGAGGGAATCGCCGGTGTAATCGGCAATATCCTGAATCTCCGGCAGCTGGTAGTTGTGCGCAAGAATTACGGCATTGCGTTCGCGGGCGAGGCGCTTAATCTCCTGAGCCCAGCGCTCATCTGCAATTACGCCACCGTAGCGGCCATCTTTATCGACTACCGATTCGTACAGATCCGATTCAAGGCGCGGCAGGCTGGAAGCATTGGCCGCAAGGCTGGTATTCACGGAAAACTACGTCCTTACTTCAATGGGCTGTGGCTACGACCGGAGAAAACGCCGTCACCGTTACCGGCAACAATCCCCGGAGGCATTCGCAGCGGACTCAAACGGGCAAGTGCAAGAGACCTAAGCTCGCCACACAATATCGAAAATGCCCCTAAAACGGGGCGAATACCGGCATCGAGGACGAGCCTATTTCCCAAAATTGTAAGGCTTGTATAAGCCTATTTCCCAATAACTACCCCTGTTCAGTAGGAAGTAGTGCTTTACGACGGCCCCCGCGCAGAACCTCACTGTCTCACTTAGTGACCGAATCTGCGTCCGTAGCATTGTCCGCAGCGCTCTCGTTGCCTTCCGTGAAGTCCGTTTGGAACAACACCCGGGACCACAGTGCGAGCATGGCAACCAGTGGCGCGACCAGCAGTGCTACATAGGTTTTGAAGTCCGGAATCACCGCGAACTTATCGCCCGGCTGCATTCCCGCCAGATCCGGCTGGAGCAATGCCGCAACCGACTGACCGACAAGGTACGTCACTGCTGCGCTCATCAACGCGGAGAAACCTGCCCATCCAATTGCTGTGAGCATCTGTGCAGGGGTCGTGATGGCACGGTTTCGGAAGGTAGTGATTCCCAGCACCAGGCCGCTGAGGGCAGTGACAGCAACAAACCAGAGCAGCCCAATAAAACCAGCGTCAACGGTTTCCTGAATAATCGCTAGTTGGTTATTGGGGAGCATTTGCACTTGCTGCTTGGGTCGCAGAAACGCCCAGGCCACTCCCGTTATCGCTCCCGTTACAACGGAGAAGAGAACAATACCCGAGGCCATTGCCACGCTCTGCTTTTCAACGTGTGGGACTCGGGTATTTTTCATAGTCATAGTTGACAAACTTACCTCACGGCGCGCATCCAGTACTAGCGCGCCTGAACGGCGCACTTGCACAACCAGCACCTTTTATCGCTGCTCCAACATAACGGAGTCTACTTCGCCGTGGCGCGAGCACTTTGCAGTCCAGCCGTCCGGACGCACCTGCACCACCATCCGACGTCCACAGAGCTGGCAGAACCGAGGTGCCTCCAATCCAGCTTTTGCACCATAAGAGCGTTCGCGCACTTCACCAGCTTGGAGGTCGGCGCCGGTAAAAGGATCGAACTTGGGCTCGTCTCCCAGCACCATGGCCTGTAGCAGCTCTGTGGAGTCGACTTTCCTACTCCGCGTCGCGCGCGGGCTAGATGGCCGAGGCTTAGACAGTTGCATTGAGGGCCTTAATTGGAAGTCGTACCTTGCCAAGCATGTCCAGGTCCTGTTCTGCTGGACGACCGAGCGTAGTCAGGTAGTTGCCGACAATGACAGCGTTGATACCGCCGAGCAGCCCCTTTTCTGCACCCAGGTCTCCCAGGGTGAGCTCACGACCACCAGCAAAACGCAAGATAGTCTTCGGCAGTGCCAAACGGAAGGCACCGATGGCACGCAGTGCATCCTTAGCTGGCATCGGCTCGCGACCGGCGAACGGAGTGCCCGGGCGCGGGTCGAGGAAGTTCATCGGCACCTCGGTCGGGTTGAGCGCCGCCAGGTCCTGAGCAAACTCAGCACGCTGCTCAAGGGTCTCGCCCATACCCAGGATGCCGCCACAGCAGACTTCCATGCCAGCTTCGCCGACCATGCGCAGGGTGTCATGGCGCTCTTCCCAAGTGTGGGTGGTCACGACCTGCGGGAAGTAGCTCTTGGCGGTCTCAAGGTTGTGGTTGTAGCGGTGAATACCAGCCTTGGCCAGGCGATCCACCTGTTCCTGCGTCAGAATGCCCATCGATGCGGCCACATTAATGTCAACCTCTGCCTGAATGGCGGCGACGGCCTGTTCCATCTGGCTGAGCAGTCGCTCATCCGGCCCCTTTACTGCAGCAACGATGCAGAACTCAGTCGCACCAGACTTTGCAGTCTGCTTGGCGGCGTCCACCAGAGCCGGAATATCCAGCCATGCCGAACGCACCGGGGACTCGAACAGACCCGACTGCGAACAGAAGTGGCAATCCTCTGGGCAGCCGCCAGTCTTCAACGAGATAATGCCTTCAACCTCGACCTCTTCGCCGCACCACTTCAAGCGCACCTCATGAGCCAGCGCCAGCAGTTTCTCGATGCTGTCGTCGTCGAGGTTGAGAACCGCCAGGGTCTCCTCGTAGTTCAGCCCCTCTCCGCGGGCGAGCACCTTTTCGCGGGCGAGTTCCAAAATGTCCTGCTGCTGTTGAGTCATGGGGGCGACACTCCTTGAGGCTGGGGATAAAACTTGAACACTGTTTGAGAAGTTGTTCAGTTATCAAACTTAATACCGCATCTACAGAATGTCGAACAGGGTTCAATTCCCGTCGTGTCGCGGTTTTACGCTCCGCATTTCAGTCTTGAGACATCTTCCAGATGATTCTTCTTTCGTCTACGGTAGGCAGTGTGCAATTGACCAAGGACATCATTGTCGACGCAGCTCTTACCATTCTCAACGAGTATGGACTCGGCGATCTCACAATCCGCCGCCTGACTCGCCACTTGGGTACCGCCGCTGGCGCAATGTACTGGCACTACCCTTCCAAGCAGGCACTGCTCGGCGCCGTCGCTGACCGCATCTTGACTCCCTGCACAGAGTTTTCCGCCACAGGCGATTGGCGCGCCGACACCGAAGCCATCGCCGAGCTGCTCTACTCCTGCCTCACCGCTCATCGGGATGGCGCCGAGGTCGTCTCGGCCGCACTGGCTACGGGCTCCGCCACGATTCGCCCCGAGCAATTGCTTGCCGACGTCCTGGAGAACGCACCCGAAACCTCCATCAGCACCCCATCAGCGACTGATACCGCGTCCGTCCTCGTGTATTTCATTCTCGGCGCGACAGTCGACCAGCAGACAGCCATCGCGCTTAATCTGAACGGCGCCAAGTCTGTATCTGACACGGGTGACACTAATGGCGAGAACAACGCTAGTACGGGCGCTGCGGCCGAGGCTTCCTCTGAAGATGCCGCTGAACAGGCAAAAGAGCTCGGTCGCCAGCGCATTGCACTGGGAACCGAGCTCTTTATCGCCGGAATTGCGGGGGTTGCCGGGATTAAGGGACCCGCAGGTCAGTAAGCCCCACTGAAGCATTCACGGTCATAGCCAAACCCTGGCATTAGAGCACCAGAGCTGCTACCCAACCAGCTGCCAGCAGCGGCAGGTTGAAGTGCAGAAAGGTCGGGATAACCGAATCGCGAATGTGGTCGTGCTGCCCATCGGCATTGAGACCCATCGTCGGGCCGAGCGTCGAGTCCGATGCTGGCGAACCAGCGTCACCCAGAGCACCTGCAGTACCAATGATGGCGACGGTAGCCATCGGCGAGAAGCCCAGCGACAAACACAACGGCACGTAGATGATGGAGATAATCGGCAGCGTCGAGAAGGATGAACCAATACCCATCGTGACCACTAGACCGACGACCAACATGGCGAATGCAGCGGCAGGCTTGTTGCCCGCAAACAGGTCTGCAGTGGCGGTCACCAGCGGCTCGACCTGGCCGGACTCTGACATCACCGAGGCGAAGCCCTGTGCGGAGATCATGATGAAACCAATCAGGGCCATCATCTTCATACCGGCAGTGAATACGTCGTCCGCCTCACGCCAGCGCACGGCACCGGTAAGCATGAAGATTGCCAGACCAGTGAGCGCACCAATCAACAATGGATCGGCATCGGTCTCCATAGAGTTCATCACAATCTGGACGACGAAGGTCACCACAATCGCAACGAGAGCAACGATGACTCGGTACTTCGACACCGGTTCGTCAGACTGGGATTCCACGCGCGAGGACTCGGCGATTGGCAGATCTTCGTAATGACGTGGCTTCCGGTAGGAGAAAAACACAGCAATGGCCAGACCCGACAACATACCGAGAGCCGGGATGCCCATCGTCATCATGATGTTGATATTGGAAACATCAAGACCAGCATTCTCGATATTCCCCAGCAGAATGTCGTTCAGGAAGATAGAACCGAATCCGACCGGAACCCACATGTAGGTGGTGATCAAACCGAAGGTCATCACACTGGTGATCATTCGGCGGTCGATGTTGAGCCGGTTAAACACCGGCAACAGCGGCGGAATAATCAGCGGGATAAACGCGATGTGAACTGGGATGAGGTTCTGCGACATAATCGCCATGGCCAAAATACCGGCCACCATACCCCACTTGGTCCATGCTTCTGCCTTAGATTTAGCGCCTTCATCCTCTGTGCCAATCTTGGCAATCAGCCAATCGGCCAGCAATTTGGGCAGCCCAGAGGACGCCACTGCCATGGCAAAGGCACCCAGCATGGCGTAACTCAGGGCAATCTTCGCACCACCAGAGAGGCCTTCCTGGAAGGCAACCATTGTGGCATCGAGCCCCATACCGGCGGAAAGACCACCGACCAAGGCGCCAATAAACAGCGCTAGCACAACGTGTACCCGGCAGACCGCCAGGATTAGCATCACCAAAACGGCGAGAAGAACGGCATTCATAAGGAAAATATTAAGGCAACCTTAAGTATTTCCAGCAACCGGGGCTAGAAAGATTTCACCCCAAAATCTTTACACCCCGGCTAATGCGACTAATCAATCGAGACGAGTCCCTGGCCGCCCTGCACTGCGTCACCGACTTCGACATGAATAGAGCCGACGGTGCCTGCAGCCGGGGCCGTAATCTCGGTTTCCATCTTCATTGCCTCGAGAATGAGCAGCACCTCCCCGGCCTCAATCTTCTGGCCTTCCTCGACCAAAATCTTGCTGACCGAACCTGCCAGTGGCGCCACCACCGAATTGGCGGAGACACCCGAGACACTAGCGGTGGCCGGCTCAACGGAAGCGCTAGACGACCCACCCAAAACGATGGGCGAAAGACGCTTGGGCTCCTCAACTACTTCAACGTCGACATCGTAGGCAATGCCGCCGACAGTCACTTTCAATTTCATGGCTCAACAATCCTCACGTAGCAAAAGTCAATGAGTCAGGCTCAAATAAGTCGGTTATCGAAAATTTCCAACTAACGCAGGTTGCGCTGCTGCTGGATCTGGCGGCCCTGCGCAGCCCACGTCTTGTGGCGGTTGTAACGAATTGCCTTCACCTTGCCGCGATTGCCTAGGTACGCAGACACCGCTGCCGAAATGGCGATGACAGTGTCCTCGGGGATATCTGCGTCCACGCGTTTGCGCAGTTCAGCCAACTCGCTTTCTGCCTGATTCAGGCGTGCCGTGGCCTTCTGCAAGCTTGTCGAGGTCGCATCCAACCGGTCGGTCAGTTCAGCGACGAGCGCTCGCAGCTCCTTAATCTCACCGATGCTGTCCGACATTACTGTGGCCCCAATCCGTGCTTCTTGGCCGGGCGAACCTCACGCTTGTTGCGCAGAACCGACAGTGCGTCAGCCACACGCAGGCGAGTTTCCGCCGGGTCAATCACGTCGTCGACCAGTCCTCGCGAGGCAGCGACATACGGCGTCGAGAAGCGTGTCTTGTAATCGGCGATACGCTCGTCGCGCACGCGCGCCTGCTCTTCCTCGTCGCCCGCGGCCGCAATTTCCTTTCGGAAGACCACGTTGACCGCGCCTTCTGCGCCCATCACCGCAATTTCTGCGGTCGGCCATGCGAATACGTAGTCCGCGCCGAGGTCCTTCGAGCACATCGCCAGGTACGCACCGCCGTAGGCCTTACGCATGACGACGGTCACCTTGGGCACAGACGCTGCGGAGTATGCGTAGAGCATCTTTGCGCCGTGGCGGATGATGCCGCCGTGTTCCTGGGTGACGCCCGGCATGAAGCCAGGAACGTCAACCAGGGTGACCAGCGGGATATTAAAGGCGTTGCAGAAGCGGATGAACTTTGCGCCCTTGTCCGAGGAATTGATGTCCAACACACCGGACATCACGTTCGGCTGGTTGGCGACAAAGCCCACGGTACGGCCCAGAACTCGACCAAAGCCGACAACCAGGTTAGTGGCAAAACCCGCCTGGCACTCGAGGAAGTCGCCATTGTCGGCGATACGGATGATGACCTCGCGGACGTCGTAGCCCTTTTTGCCGTCCACAGGGACGATGTCGCGGAGCTCTGAATCCGGCTCGGCATCGAATACCGGATCAACAACCGGCGGCTCTTCTGTGTTGTTCTGTGGCAGGAAGCTTAAGAGCTTCTGCGCAATTAGGATGGCCTGCTCGTCATCGTCGGCAACGAAGTCGATATTACCGGCCTTAGCCATGTGCGCATCAGCGCCACCGAGCTGCTCGGAGGTGACTTCCTCGCCGGTCACAGACTTAATAACGCCCGGACCGGTGATGAACATCTGTGCCTTGCGAGTCTGAATGATGAAGTCGGTCAGCGCTGGCGAGTAGGCAGCGCCACCAGCACATGGACCTGCAATGATGGAAATCTGCGGCACCAGACCGGACAGCCAGACATTATTGTAAAAGACCTGGCCGTAGCCCGACAGAGAGTCAATCCCCTCTTGAATGCGAGCACCACCGGAGTCGTTGATAAACACGAACGGAGTGCCGTTGTCGGCAGCGGCACGCATAGTGGCTGCAACCTTGCGGGACTGCGTTTCACCAGCGGAGCCACCCATGACTGTGAAGTCCTGGGAGGCCACGTGCACTGCCCGGCCGAGAACCGCGGCAGTGCCGGTGACCACACCGTCGGCAGGCGCATCGGCGGTATCCATGCCGAAGTCGGTGGTGCGGTGAGTCATGAACATGCCGGTTTCACGGAAAGTGCCCTCGTCGACGAAGTTGTCGATACGCTCGCGGGCAGTCATCTTCCCACGTTCGTGCTGCTTGGCCTGCCGGGCTTCACCGCCACCGGCCTCAACACGGCGACGCTGAGCATCCAAATAATCCAGGCGCTCCGCCATCGAGGCATCGACGCCCGGCGCGACGGCATCCGCCGAAGTCGGCTGGTTTGCTGAACTTTGCGACATTGCTATCTCTTCTCCCGATGTTCCTAGGCGGGTTCCACCTGGACGGTCTGCGAGCGACCGCCGACGGTGACCTTGTAGCGAATTGGCTCGCGAATGGCATTGGCTGCACCAGAGGCCTGCTCTGCCTCGCGCTTGAGCTGTTCGACAGTCTTACCGACGTTCTTCGGCCCTTCGCCGCGCGTGGTGAAGAATCCCGGTGCGACAGATGGGAACAGTGCGTTGGTCAGGACGTCTTCCGCGGTGCCGTTGTAACCGTCGAGCTCCTTGGCCTGCTCGACCAGGTCGTCCCACTCTGGCTCGAGGAGATCAGCCGGACGAACCGTGATTTCTTCCTTCTTGGTCTGCTCCGCTGCCTGCTTGATCAGCTCTGGGTTGCGCTCACCCGGGCACTGCCCGTAATAGCCGAGCATGAGGTCGGCGAACTCAGCCGTCATAACCTTGTAGCGTCCCATCAGTACGTTAAACACAGCTTGCGTGCCGACGATCTGCGAGCTCGGAGTCACCAGCGGCGGGTAACCGGCGTCCTTTCGGACAATCGGTACTTCACGCATGACCTCTTCGACGCGGTCGCCCGCGCCCTGGGCCTTGAGCTGGTTTTCCATGTTCGACAACATGCCGCCAGGAATCTGCGACATGAAAATGTCGGTATTGACCAGGGTTTTCGACTCGAACTCTGCGTACTTCGGACGCACCTTGCGGAAGTGGTCACGAATGGTGATCAGATTATCCATGTTCAGGTCGGTGGTGTAGTCGGTTCCCTCCAACATTTCCACCAGCGACTCGGTCGGGTTGTGTCCCGGCCCCAGCGACATCGACGAAATTGCTGTGTCCACGACATCCGCACCAGCTTCGATGGCCTTCATCAAAGTCACCATGGTGACACCGGTGGTCGAGTGACAGTGGACGTTAATCTGGGTGTCCTCGCCGTAAGTTTCCTTGATGCCACGGATGATGTCGTAAGCCGGCTGGGGTTTCAGCAGCGCTGCCATGTCCTTCAACGCAATGGAGTCCGCCCCCATATCCAGTAGACGACCAGCGAGCTTAACGTACCCGTCGACGTCGTGAAGCGGAGACGTCGTGTAGCAGATCGTGCCCTGCGCGTGCTTGTCGACGTTCTTGACCGCGCGCATGGCGTGCTCGAGATTGCGTGGATCGTTGAGGGCGTCGAAAACACGGAATACGTCCATGCCGTTTTCAGCGGACTTTTCGACGAACTTGTCAACCACCATGTCCTCGTAGTGGCGGTAGCCGAGGAGATTCTGACCGCGCAGCAGCATCTGCAGGCGGCTGTTCGGCATCAGTTTGCGGAATGTCCGCAGTCGCTCCCAGGGGTCTTCGTTGAGGAAGCGAATGCAAGCGTCGAAGGTTGCGCCACCCCAGCACTCCACACTCCAAAAACCGGCCTTGTCCATTTCTTCACAGACATCGACCATGTCTTCCATAGCCATTCGCGTTGCCATGAGGCTCTGATGAGCGTCTCGGAACGCTACTTCCGTTACACCAATGGTTCGTGGACTCATAATTCCAAAAGTAAAGGCCTTTGGGAATCTTCGCGCGTTGGTGACCGCGAATATTGGGGATTCGGCGCCCACCAAGGTGCGTTTAGAGTGTCAAATTGCCCACTTGCAGGGTTAAATACTTATTTTCGCGCGAACTTTACGCGCTTAACCGTTCAACTCGACTTTTTGTCTGGGGGTCGTTTCTGCGAAGTGCGCTCGACGAATAGGACGGTTTGCGCGCCCACACGGGACTGAAAATGGCTCATGTTTTTTACAAAGCGGTTAAGGTAGTCACATGAACCAAGCAAATACAGTCGGCGATTATCAAGTATGGCCGGGTGAGCCTTACCCGCTCGGATCTACCTACGACGGCGCTGGCACCAACTTTGCGCTCTTTTCCGATGTTGCGGAAAAGGTGGAGCTTTGTCTGATTAGCGCCGAAGGCGAAGAAACACGCATTGCGCTGGAAGAAGTCGATGCGCATATCTGGCACTGCTACATCCCGTCCATCATGCCGGGTCAGCGCTACGCCTACCGTGTACACGGCCCATTCGATCCGGCAAACGGTAAGCGTTGTGACCCCAACAAGCTGCTGGTCGACCCATACGCCAAGGCTTTCGACGGCGAATTCGACGGTCACCCATCACTGTTCAACTACGACATTCATGACCACTCGAAGCGCAACACCGAGGACAGCCTGGGGCACACCATGACCTCCGTGGTCATCAACCCATTCTTCGACTGGGGCGCTGACCGCGCACCTCGCACGCCGTACAACGAGACCGTGATTTACGAGGCCCATGTCAAGGGCATGACCATGACTCACCCGGAGATTCCTGAGGAGCTACGCGGTACCTATGCCGGTCTCGCTCATCCGGCGATCATTGACTACCTCAAGGACCTTGGTGTCACGGCTATCGAACTGATGCCTGTCCACCAGTTCCTCCAGGACGACCACCTGCGTGAAAAGGGGCTGCGCAACTACTGGGGCTACAACACCTTCGGCTTCCTGGCGCCACACCAGGACTACTCGGCTTCCCAAAAGCCAGGCGGCGCAGTCAGCGAGTTCAAGGGCATGGTGCGCGCATTTCACGATGCGGGGATTGAGGTTATCCTCGACGTGGTCTACAACCACACCGCTGAGGGCAACCACATGGGCCCAACCATCTGCTTCCGAGGCATCGACAACGAGGCCTACTACCGTTTGGTCGAGGGTGACCGACAGCACTACATGGACTACACCGGCACCGGTAACTCCCTGAACGTGCGCCACCCGCACTCCCTGCAGCTGATTATGGATTCGCTGCGCTACTGGGTCTCCGAGATGCATGTCGACGGCTTCCGCTTCGATTTGGCCTCCACCCTGGCTCGAGAATTCCACGATGTGGATCGCCTCTCCGCCTTCTTTGACTTGGTGCAGCAGGATCCGATTGTCAGCCAGGTCAAGCTCATCGCAGAGCCGTGGGATGTCGGCGAAGGCGGCTACCAGGTCGGTAACTTCCCACCGCAGTGGACTGAATGGAACGGTAAATACCGCGACACTATCCGTGACTTCTGGCGCGGTGAGCCATCCACGCTCGGCGAGTTCGCTTCGCGTATCACCGGTTCCTCGGACCTGTATGCAAACAATGACCGCCGCCCAACTGCGTCGATTAACTTCGTGACCGCGCACGATGGTTTCACTCTCAACGACTTGGTCAGCTACAACGAGAAGCAGAATATGGCCAACGGCGAGGACAACCGCGACGGCGAGTCCCACAACCGTTCGTGGAACTGCGGCGTGGAAGGCCCGACCGACGACGAGCGCGTTCTTTCTCTGCGCTCCCGTCAGCATCGTAACTTCCTGACCACTCTCCTACTGTCCCAGGGCACTCCGATGATTAGCCATGGCGACGAAATGGGACGTGGCCAGAAGGGCAACAACAACGTCTACTGTCAGGACAACCGTTTGTCATGGGTGGACTGGAATCAGACTCGTACTAACTCTGAACTGGTCGAATACACCCAGTTCCTGACTGAACTGCGTGCAGAACACCCAGTCTTCCGGCGCCGCCGCTTCCTGCGCGGTGGCCCGCTCGGTGCGGAAACCGATGATCGTGACATTGCCTGGCTGACCTATGAGGGTCGTGTCATGACTACCGATGACTGGAACTTCGACTTCGGCAAGTCGTTGATGGTCTGGCTCAACGGCGATGCCATCACTGAACCTGATCGCCGAGGTCACCGGATTGAAGATGACTCCTTCCTCCTGTGCTTCAACGCCCACCACGAGGACATCATGTTCCAAATTCCGGGCACCGAATACGCACACAGCTGGGAAGTCATCATCGACACCACAGAGATTACGGGTCGACCGACTCGCGAGCGCATCGTTGAGCCGGAAGGCGAGCTCCGCGTGCCGGCCCGTTCGACCATCGTGCTGATCGAGCGACACTAGCCGCGTCCGCGTTGGATCCTACACAAAAATCCCCTGTCGGCGGAAGACTTTTCTTCCACTGACAGGGGATTTTCGGCTCTGAGTTCAACTCAAAACAGGGTTACGTAGCAAAAATTGAGGGCTGCAAATTTGAAACTGTGCGAGTTTATGACACTTTCAG
>NZ_KV836291.1:0-94544 GCF_001838325.1 Corynebacterium sp. HMSC074C05 | reverse complement strand
ACACTTTCAGGCCATTTTTCGGGCCATTTTGGACATAAACGCAGTCAGTAACTCGCATCGCCCCCACCGCCGCCAGCCATAAACGCAGTCAGTAACTCGCATTGGATCAACACAGCACCGCGGGAGCCGAGCTGGCGTGAAGTCTTCTTACGCAGATGCGCGCATATTAAACTCCGCCTGAGAGTTCAACCAGTACTCCGGCTCGGTGTCAAAGTAGTCGGACAGTCGATTTGCGAGGTCAGTGGTGACCGCAGTGCGGCCGGTGCGAAAGCGCTCCAGAGTTGAGCTTGGCACGCCGATGGCAAGAGCCAGTCGGTAGATAGAGAGGTGTCGCGGCTCGAGGAAATTATCGTTCAAGATAGAACCAGGGTGCACAGGATGCGTGCTCAAAATGTTTACTCCTTATTTCATCGCTTCACTGGCATACGTTGTTTCCGCTTTGCCCTTCGCTTGAGCTCGAAAGCTCGAACGACCAGTTACCGCCGTTCGTCGAAAAGTATAAGGAGCGCCCGCTCAAAATGCATCCGGACATTTAACCTCCCAAAACATGTGGTTTTCAGGGGTACAGACACCCCCACTGTCCGAACACTCCATAAATATTCCTATTTCTGTGGACATTTCCACATTGTCGGAAGCCACATGTACTCGGCTAGAACCGCAGGTACCGCAGCCTCTATGGAGCTCAATCCGCCATCGGCGCTACCATCTAGTGCATGACTACGACCACGCCATCCTCCGAGCCCGCTGTCGTCTTCGAGCTCACCGGCGACACGGTGACTATTACCGCAGATGGGCTCCACCTTACCCACACCATCAACACGGCTAGCACCGCCCCCGCGAAGCCCCTCCCGCTTGCCGACGTTGCCGAGGTCGCATCGGCAAGTAAAAACGGTGTCTACACTCCGGCCAACCGCTTCTTCCCCGGCACGGTAGACCTCGGAGTAGCTTTGCCAAAGGCCCGTGTGATGTCTCATCGCCAGGCAGCAGCGCAGTTGCTGGCAGATCTCATGGCGGAGATGGCCAAGAATCCGGAGTTCTACAGTTCAGCTGATGCTTTTACTTCCACGTTGATGCCGTGGGTGGCACAGCGCGCGGCGGTCACCGAAGGCGTGAGTGTGGTTGAGGGCGCGGGCGACGTCGTAAAGCGCTCTGTGCCTTTTGCGCCGCTTCCTTCGGGGGATGCGGTTGCGGTGTCGGACATCGCACCGTTTGCGGCGTTCGATGTAGAGACAGCGAACGAAGACACCGGTTCGATTGTTCAGCTTGGCGTTGCGGTCGTGCGTGGCGGGAAGGTGACGGAGCGTTATTCCTGGATGTGCCGTCCGCCAAAGGGGTTGGAGTATTTTGATGAAGCCAATGTCGCGATTCATGGCATCACGGCGGCAGATGTGGCCGGTGATCCGTCATTTCCGGAGCAGCTGGCGAAGTTTGTTGACGTCGTCGGGGATTTGGACGTAGTTGCTCACAATGCGCGGTTTGATTTCACAGCCCTGTCGCGAGCGTGCCGGGCGGAAGGCATTCCAGCACCGAAGTTGAATTTTGCGTGTACTTATATGTGGGCTCGGCAGATGCAGTTGGGGCTGCCCAACTTGAAGCTGCCGACGTTGGCGGAGGCCGCGGGAGCGTCACTGGAGAATCATCATGATGCGACGGCGGATGCGGTCGCATGTGCTGAGGTAGCGCTGTGGTTGATGGAGCAGCAGCGCGCGACATCGGTGGCTGATTTGAGCAAGAAGGTCTCGCTGAGCTTGGGCCAGATTGGCAGTGGACGAGTACGGATGGTGCGCTATGACCCGTCTGGTGTCGCCAGCGCTGGAGCCGGAACCAACGCGGGCACTGGTGCTAGTGCTGGTGCGCAGTCCGGCAGTTCCGCGCCGTCACGTCGGCCGCGTCGCAATGCGAAATGGGATGCAGCCAAGACACCGGACACCATTCCAGACCCGAATCCGGACGCGGATCCAAGCGGCCTTCTGTACCAGCAGCGTGTGACGCTGACGGGCGATTTTGCACCGTATGACAAGGGTTTTCTGTGGGACAAGATTGCCTTTGCAGGTGCGAATATCAATAAGGGTGTTACGAAGAAAACAACCATATTGGTCGCCGGTCCGTGGGATTCGGTGACGTCGAAGGAGAAGAGGGCTCGACAGCTGCAGGCCGAAGGCCAGGAAATCCAGATTTGGAGCGAGAAGGAGCTCTTTACTGCACTCGGGCTGAATCCGGAAGAGGATGGCGCGTCCGAAACAGGAGACACTGCGGAAGGGACACCTAGCGCCAGCGACGGAAACAACTCCAGTGAGTCGGTTCCGTTGTTTGGTTCCACTTCCCTGCCCGGCGATGACGGAATGCCGCCCTTCTAGGCCACGTTCACGGAAAGAAATTCGCATTCGGACGGCGGGCGCAGGCTCTGGGTCTAGCTGCTGCCACAGCGGTCAGGCAGCAGCTTTTCCTGGTGGGCGGTATAAAGGGGAACATGAGTCGCCGACCAATTACGTCCACCTACCGTCTCCAACTCCGTGGCCCCAAGGCCGATCCAAACGGGCGCGCTTTCACGTTCGCTGACGCGGCTGAACAGGTCGGCTACTTGGCAGACCTCGGAATTTCACACCTGTATCTGTCGCCTATCCTCACTTCCGTGCCGGAGTCGAACCATGGCTACGATGTCATCGATCCGACGACTGTGAACCCGGAGCTCGGCGGCATGGAAGAGCTGCAGAAGCTCGCGCAGGTGGCGCACAAGGCCGGTCTGGGCATCATTATCGACCTGGTACCGAACCACCTCGGTGTGGAGGAGCCCAAGCTCAATGCCTGGTGGTGGGACGTTCTGACCTATGGCAAGGATTCTCAGTTCGAGCCCTACTTCGACATCGACTGGCACGAGGACAACGGTGCCAACGGCAAGATGGGGTTGCCGATTCTGGGCTCCCCGGAAGATATCGACAAGCTGGAGCTCGACACCTCTGGCGACGAGCCACTTCTGCGCTACTACGACAACACATTCCCGGTGCGCCCTGGCACCGAGGACGGCACCCCGCAGGAAGTACATGATCGCCAGGCCTATCGTCTGATGTACTGGAAGGACGGGGTCATTGGCTACCGTCGATTCTTCAGCGTCAACGGTCTGGCCGGCATCCGCCAGGAAAACCCGGTGGTATTCGAGCACACACACCGCATCATCCGCGAGCTGCTAGCTGCGGACATCATTGACGGTGTCCGCATTGACCACCCGGATGGCCTCAGCAACCCATTCGGATACCTCAGTGAGCTGCGCCGTCTACTCGGCGATGACAAGTGGCTGGTTATCGAGAAGATTCTGGGTGCCGAAGAGCCACTGGATCCGAGGCTCCAGGTTGACGGCACCACGGGTTACGACGCCCTGCGTGAGTTCGACAATGTCTTCGTCAACCGCGACTCCCGAGACGCCATGAGCATGTTGGCTCTGCAGCAGTCCGGCTCAACCTGGGACAAGACTGCCGTGCAAGCAACCGCACAGGCTCTCAAGCACGATGTCGCTGCTCACGAGCTGGCTGCGGAGGTCCGTCGTCTAGCGCGTGCCCTGCGCCGCGATAACTGGTCTATCAGCGGTACCAGCGTCAGCGATGAGGTACTTATCGACACCATCTGCAAGCTGGTCGCGGCCATGCCTGTCTACCGTTCGGACTATGTCTCCCTGTCGCGAGTGGCTTCCACGGTCATTGGCGAAATGGCAGCGCGTTTCCCCTCGCGTGTCTTTGCTCTCGACCTCATTTCGGCAGGTTTGGTAGCCGGTGGTGAGGCCGCCACGCGGTTCGCGCAGGTCTGTGGCGCGGTCATGGCAAAGGGTGTCGAAGACACCACCTTCTACCGCGCCTGTCGCCTGATCAGCCTAAACGAAGTTGGCGGTGATCTCGGTCGCTACGGTATGTCGGCAGCGGAATTCCACCTGTTGCAGTCGGAACGTGCTCGCCTCTGGCCACGAACCATGACCACGCTGTCCACGCACGACACCAAGCGCGGCGAAGATGTCCGAGCCCGCATTCTCCAGCTCTCCGATGTCTCCGGCGACTGGGCTGAAAATGTTCGCAACTGGATGGCCATCACCCCCGCCCCGGACGATGCCACCGGCTACTTCCTGCTGCAGAACATCATCGGAGTCTGGCCGACCGACGGCGTAATTACCGATGAACTGCGCGAACGCCTCCACGACTACGCCATCAAGGCTATCCGCGAGGCAGATGTGCACACCTCCTGGACGGAGCCGGTCGAGGAGTTCGAACTCGGCATCCGCAGCTGGATTGACGCGCTTCTCGACGGCCCCCTGACCGACTCCATCACAGAGTTCGTCCGCTCCATTGCGCCAGCTGCCCTGACCACGTCTCTGTCGCGCAAGCTCCTCCAGCTTGTCGGCCCCGGCATCCCCGATACCTACCAGGGGACGGAGTTCACCGAGGACTCCCTGGTTGATCCCGACAACCGCCGCTTCGTCGACTACGATGCGCGCGTCGCGGCGCTGGATAAGGTTGCCCGCGATGAGGTCACGTCGGTGACTAAGAGTCCAGAGCACCCAGCTGAGCTGCCGGAGGACTTTACGGATGCCGATGCGGACGTCGCAAAGCTGATGGTGACTCACCACGGCGTGAAGCTGCGTGCGGAGCGCCCGGAGTCCTTCGTCGGCGGTGCCTACCAGCCAGTATTCGCCGTTGGTGTGGGCGAGCGTCACCTGGTCGGTGCAGCACGTGGACCGAAGGGCGAGCCGGAAGATGTTATCGCGCTGGTGACGCGCCGTCCGCTGGGGCTGCAGCGCGAAGGCGGTTGGGGCGACACTACAGTGACACTTCCCAAGGGATTCTGGACCGACCGTTTCACCGGCCATACCTGGTCGGGCACCATCGCCGTGGCTTCTCTGTTCAGCTCCTTCCCAGTAGCACTGCTGGTACGCGAGGACGATGACGACTAATCGGATGAAGGATTCGCTTGCCGACGATTCCCGCGAGCAGACCCGCAAGGCTCAGTTGGCGGAGGATCGAGAGGTTACACGTGCGCTGCAGTCGAAGTACGACTCGTGGGCAACTCGGCACCCCACTGCCGCACAGGACTTTGTCGATGCGATTAAAGAGATTCTCTCCGATGCCGGTTTGGCCTTTGACAATGTCACGGCGCGGGTGAAGTCTTTCCGCTCATTGCGGCAGAAGGCCCTGCGTCGTGAAGCGGACGGCAGCTACGTCTACCCTGACCCGTGGCACGATATCCACGACATCATCGGCGTGCGTGTAACCACGTACCATTCGACGGAGATTCCCGCGATTATGGATGCGCTGGGAGATTCGCTGACTGTGCTGCGCACGATCGACAAGACCGCGGAGACACGAATCAGCGGCCGGTTGGGATACGGCTCCCAGCACTTGATCTGCAAGGTGTCGACGGCGGCGCCGTCAGAGCTAGCTCCATATGCGGATATGCAGTTTGAGGTGCAACTGCGCACTGTGCTGCAGCATGCGTGGGCGGAGTTTGAGCACGATATTCGTTACAAGGCCCCTGAGGGAGCGACAGACCCGCGGATTGATAGAGCTTTTGCGCTGGCCGCTGGCCTTATTGAGCTCGCGGATCAGCAGTTCGACCAAGTCGTTGCCGTGCTGGAGGAATCTACGCCAGACGATTCCGCGCAAGGAGAGGGCGAACAGCCCTCAGTTCCGGCAAAGACCACAGCCGATGACATTGTGGTGACTGAGGAAACCCTACCCGGAGTGCTGACGATGTTGCTTCCCGATGCACCCCGCTCGAAATCAGAGCATTACGGCTGGGCAGAAGAACTGCTGGAGCGCAATGGCATTCGCACTGTCGGGCAGCTGCGAGAGCTACTTAATCCGCAGCGTCTCAGCGCGGTAAGCAAGGCCATGAAGTACCGCTTTAACCCAGGTCATGTGCGTGTTATCGATGACCTGCTACTAGCGGCTCGCGGCGACAAGCACATCAAGGCCACTGCGGATACCAGCCATAACCCGAAGCGCCGACCAGCTCGTTTGCGCGCACGATTGCAGCAACTAGCTGAGGCCGGGATGCCTATGAGCGACGTCCCCGGAGACGATCGAGCTGACGGCGATCGCGCTTCGTAGGCCGCCCGGCACCGCGGTCGCGCATCGGCATCGATGCGAGAATCTCCCTCGGAGGCGGTGGCGGAGAGTGGTCGATATAGCACTGCCTGGACACCGGAGCTCCGACCCGCTTCTTCACAGTCTTGGTGACCTCAACAATGTGTTCGCGGTGGTTTGCCCACAATCGCACTCTGTCCCCTGGGACGACTAGAACTGAGGGCTTTACGGCCTCGCCGTTGACTTTGACGTGGCCGCCACGGCACGCATCTGCGGCCAATGAGCGAGTTTTCAGCAACCTGACCGCCCAAATCCAGGCATCGATACGCACTGGTTCGGTAGACAATTGCTGCTGAGCAGGCATTTACTGCGGATCCTTGTAGTTGACAATCCGCTGAACCTTTTGCCAATTGAGAAAACCACCGACCAGGCCGACTACTGCCAGGATGAGGAATAGCGACATGCTTCCGGCTAGAAGTCCGAGCACTGCACCGCCGACGACACCGCTGCCTGCCCATACAACGGCATTGCGGGAGTACTTTCGCACCGCGTTCTTGCGGAGCTCAATGGGGTTCTGAGGTTGGGGCTGAAGATAGCTCATGGAGTACATATTAGAGCGTTCTGGTCGCCCTGACGCATCGCATAGGTCGATAGGGCGTACAATTCGGGAAAAATCCCGACAGATATAGCAAGCCTGCTAAATATTCCTATTTGAGTAGGTAATTAATACAATGGCGTAGCTAGGTTGCTAGAGTTAGCGCTATGACAGAAACTGTCCGCCCCCGCCACCGTATGGTCGACCGCGTTGCGGCGATCCTCGAACTCGTTGCGCGCTCTAACGAAGGTCTAACCCTCACAGACATCGCCCACACGTTGAACTATCCGCTCAGTACCACGCAGGGCCTTGTCAACGGTCTGACTGTGACAGGTTACCTTGACGAGTCCAACAAGCGTTACACGCTCGGCATGGCACCGTTTCTGCTCAATGTCATGGCCGGTCGTCGCATGGTCCATGTTCCGACGGCCGAGCTTGAGGCGATTCACAACGAAACTGGCTTGATTACCGTGCTGGCACTGCCGGTTGGTGGCAAGCTTTTCTACCTCAAAACCGTCGGTGAATCCATGCGCTACCAGTACCTGACGGAGAACTTCCTGCCACGCTCGCTGCTGCGCACCTCTGCAGGTTGGGTTTTGATGAGTCGGTTTGAAAAGCGCGAACTGTGGTCCTACCTGAACTCCGCGCGACCGGAAGACCAGGTTTATGTGGATGATTTCCTCCGCCAGGCCGGGGAAATCGCAGAGACCGGCGTCTGTGCTGCCCCGGGTATTGCCGAAGGCGGTGGCGTCGATGGTGTCTCTATCGCAGTGGAGGAAGACGGCGCTACTGTGGCTGCGGTCTGTGTCTTCGGTCGGCCGGAAAAGATTGCGGAAAACAAGGACGAACTGGTGGAAATTCTCAAGCGTCATCGCGGCGCACACAACGGCGAGGAGTCCCCGAACCAGGGTTAGTGGCTGTTAGGCGCGCAGCTCCCACCAGATTTCGCCACCGTCCGTAGACGGCTCGCTAGCTCCCTTAGTCAGCGCCTGCATTTCGCCGTCAAGCTGGGCAATCCCATCGGCAGTCACTGCGATGGAAAACTCCACGTTCTGCCCCCACCGCGTATCCACAATCTCATAGCCGCGAGCACGCAATTCCGCCTCGATGCGACCGGCATCTGCTGCGGAGACACTCACTACTCTTAAGGCTCTTTGCACTCGACGCATGCGCGTGACTTTTTCTAGACACTCTGAGACCGAATCCGAATAAGCCCTTACAAGCCCGCCCGTGCCCAATTTGATGCCGCCAAAATAGCGGATTACTACGGCGGTGACATTCGTCATTCCAGAGCCTTGGAGCACATCGAGCATCGGGCGCCCTGCCGTGCCACCAGGTTCACCGTCATCTGAGGATCGCTCCACCCGATTTCCTCCGACGACCTCATGAATGTATGCGCTGCAGTGGTGGCGAGCATCCGGGTACTCCGCCTTGGCCAAATTAATGACCTCTCGGGCGCTATCTTCGTCGTCGGCACGCGCAATCCACGTAATGAAGCGCGATTTCTTAATCTCGATTTCATTCGTGACGATGTCACCGTCGGCGGGGACAATCAGCTCGATGTCACGCTGATTCTGCGTCGCTTCGGTCGAAGTGGATGGCTCGGTGGTCATAGTGTCCATTGTTGCGTATGGGCTTCGTGCACACCCAATCACCGTCCCTCGCTACTGTCTCGACCTCGCCCTACTATTTCGACCTCACCTTGGGCTCACCTCAAATCCGCAGTGTTCGAAAAAGTTTCACTGTGCCAATCCGCTGACTGACCTACCATGGTGCTCATGAGCAACTACCGAGTCTGGGCCCCGTACGCTTCCGAAGTCCGTCTGTTGTTGGGCAATCCTGACGCTCCTGCGATTTTTGATATGCATCCAATCGCTGATGCCACCCATGGCTACGGCGCCAACTCTGGTTGGTTCGAAGCTGATGTGGCTCGAACACCGGGGGATCGCTACGCCTTCTCGCTGCGGGCACATGCGGGATACGGCGCGCCTGATGGCGAATCGGGGGACGGCTCCTCCCCCGCTGTCGGTGACTGGACAATACCGCTGCCGGATCCGCGTTCACAGTCCCAGCCGGATGGTCCGCATGGTTTCTCCGAGGTCGTTGACTTGAGTGCCTATAAGTGGAAGGACTCGGCCTGGTCGGGTCGGATTCTGCCAGGAGGTCTGATTTATGAGCTGCATGTGGGTACCTTCAGCGATTCTGGCGATTTCGAAGGTTTGGTGGAACATCTAGACCATCTGATTGAGCTGGGAGTGACACACATTGAGCTGATGCCAGTACAGCCTTTCGGCGGTGACCGTAATTGGGGCTATGACGGTGTGTCCTGGCACAGTGTGCACGAGGGCTACGGTGGCCCGCGGGGCCTACAAAAGCTGATTGATACGTGCCATCGCAAGGGGTTGGCCGTCATTTTGGATGTGGTCTATAACCACTTCGGTCCAGACGGCAACTATGTGGGATTTTTCGGGCCCTACACCGCTGGTGGTTCGACGGGTTGGGGTGAGGTTGTCAATCTCACCGGCGACAACTCTGATGAGGTGCGTGCGTACATTTTGGATGCAGTGCGCCAATGGTTGGTGGATTACCACGTCGACGGTCTGCGCCTGGACGCAGTCCATGCTCTGCATGATGAGGGGGCATTCCACATTCTGGAGCAGATGCAGGTTGTCGCAGACACTGTCGCAGCCGAGACTGGTATTCCGCGTTCCTTGATTGCAGAGTCCGATCAAAATGATCCGCGCTTGGTCCGCCCGCGGGCTGCCGGTGGCTTTGGCCTCAACGCTCAGTGGGATGATGACGTCCACCATGCGCTGCACACGTTGATCTCTGGCGAAGACCACGCCTACTACTCGGACTTTGGTTCGGTGGAAGCGCTGGCTAGCGCTTTGGAAACCGGCTTCTGGCACACGGGCACAATGTCGACATTCCGCGGTCGTACTCACGGCCGCCCCTTTAACCTGTCTGTCCAGCCCATGCATGCTTTTGTGACGTACACAACCACGCATGATCAAACGGGTAACCGCGCTGTCGGTGACCGTCCGTCGATGAACCTCACCCCGGCGCAGCAGGTTTTAAAGGCAGCAGTTATCGCATGCAGTCCTTTCACCCCGATGCTCTTCCAAGGTGAGGAGTGGGGTGCCTCTACCCCATTTGCTTTCTTCTGCTCCCATGAAGATCCGGAGCTGCAGCGGCTCACGCGCGAGGGACGCCTACGTGAGTTTGCCCGTGCCGGGTGGGATCCGAAGGAGGTATTCGATCCATCGGATCCAGAGACCTTTAATCGCTCGAAGCTCAATTGGCAGGAGGTCTCGGAGGGCTCGCACGCCACTATTCTGTCGGCCTACCGCGATCTCTTCGCGCTGCGGAAGTCTCACCCGTCGCTTCGCACTCCGTGGTCAGCATCTGTAGTGACCGAGTATGACGAGGACAATCGGTGCCTTGTTGTTGTGCGCAGTCAGGATGAGCGCGAAATGGGTGCCCGAGGCTCAGATGCCTTTGAAACTGTCGCTTTGGTCGCGAACTTCTCAGACGCCGAAACCAGCGTCAACTTGGATTCCGAGTTCGGTTCCGCCCACCTGCTGCACACTTTTGAAGACGCAGCAGCCAGCATCGTCAATGACGAAGCTGCTGGTCCCGAAATCTCGCTTCCAGCGTGGGGCTACGCTGTCGTCTCGCTCAGCTAGTCAAACAGGCTAGTCCTCCGCGTCAGCCGTGCCTTCAGGATTCGCGTCGGCCGCAGCGTCAGCATCAGCTTCGACATCAGCACCCGACTCGGATGCTGGCCACGGCAGCTCGGTGACATCACCGTGGAGGGCGTGAGCCACCAACGCGTCTGCGATGAGAATATCGCTCATCACCAACGTCGGAACCAGGTCCGCCAGCTGAGCCCACATCGGAATCAGCTCACGGACAGCGGCGACACTGGCATCAGAATTCTCAGCCTGAGTGCGGGCCAATACGCGGGCAGCCACTGCAATAAGCAGTGACGTTCCCGGCACCAGAGTCCAGTGCAGCGAAGGATCATCCGCATCGATGCCATCGAGCTTGTGGAAGCGCACATTGACCGCCTTGCGCAGTCGTGGAGACGCCTTCGACACCGTCTTAAACAACACCCGAGAGGCAGCGGCAAGCTGGGTCATCACACCGGGTTCCACAATCTCAGCGCGATTGCGTACCACTTCGTAAATTGCGGTGAAGCGAGCGTCATCGTCGGTCAGCGGACCCGGGACCATGCGGTAGGAATCAAAGACCTGCGATAAAATAGCGCTGGCCTGCGCTTCCGGCAGCGAGGTAATCTGCACCGAGCTCTGGTCGATAGTGGCGGACTCCAGAGTGGTGTCCTGGCCGCTGGCGGCAATGTCCAGCAGTCCCTGGCCACCAGTCGTACGTAGGTAATCCAGCTGACGAGAACGGTCCACGCTCTCATCAGTGAGATCCGCCAATGCTGCCAAGGCACCGAGCCACGGCACACGGCGACGCCCCGGCACTGGCTTAGTAGCGCTGAAGTCTCCCAGAACGAGTCCGGAGGCGATAAACATACCCGGCTGATCGTCCAACGCGATGACTGAGCGGTTCAACGCTGCCAGACCAGCGCGTGGTTCAGCACACAAGATCGCACCCAACCTAGGCGCGGCCAGCAGCGGATTCGCCTGCGCCATGTCGGTTGCACGACCGGCGCGCAAGGTCGCCAGTAGCGTCCACAAACGTGCGAGCTGATCCTGATTTAGCTCGCCCCACAGTTCCTGCGCGCGAGCAACGGAATCGGTGTCCTCGCCATCAAGGTCGACAGCCTCGGCATCATCAACATGATGCAAAATGGTCGACCCGGCCGCCGGCCACTGCGGGTGGCGTTCCTTCTCCACACCGAAAGTCACCTGCGCGACGAATGGGCCAAGGCCGCGGAGCTCGTCGGGAAGCTCGCATTCACCCTCCACGACTTCCAGGGCGACGGGTTCGCGCCACGGCTGACCGGCGGCCCAGAGCCACAGGGTCATCGGCAAATGCGAAACATCGTCAGCGACATCAACCTCGATGATGTCAGTGGCTTCATCGTTGAAGGCAATCTGACGGATGGCATCGCGGGAGGAAGCCTCCACCAGCGGTACAGACAGGCGCTTACGTCCCGTCACACGAGTCCAGTCCAAGCTGATACGCAAGGCCTTCAGCAGAGAGATACGGTCGGCAAACTTGCCGAACTCCGCGTAGCCAGTATCGCCGAAACGCTTGATGGGGACGCGACAGATGTCGCGCTCACCGCTGGAAACTGCAACATGCGCATGGCGCAGCTCGCCCGGGGCATTGACGACAATCTTGCCGAAGGCATCGACACGCTTCGGGCGGGTGACCAAGGTAGTGGTGCGGCGGGCGACGGATTCGTCGGCAAGCGGAACCTCAAACTGCAGAGTGCCTGGCGTGACCTGCAACTGCAGCCATGCGCCCTCGTCGGTGGAAAGCTCGACGGTACCTGTGACTTCGTCCGCCCCGAGGCGCACGATAGCGGGCTCGGCGTCGAGCGGCTTGTCACCGGAGACAACGCGAATGTCAGCGGGGCTCAGACCATCGATGGTCGGGATGCGGAAGCCGTCACCACCACCGCTGTAAGTGATAGTGAGGTCAGCCTGCTCCGCAATGGCGAAGTGCTTCTGGAAGCTGCGGCCACGCGGATTGACCAGGCGAACCACGAACTCGCCGACCCACGGGTAATCATCATCGGTAAGGATCTCAACCTCGCCACCCGCGGCGGGTACCTCGAGGTCATAGACCATGACGGAATCCGTGGTAAACGCACCGTAACCGCCAAAATCGGTGACGATGGCACGCCAGGACTCATCCTTCCCGGACAGCGTCGGCGGAAACACGGCAACCGGACCGCCAGCGTAAACCGGGGTGCCGTAGGCAGACACCGTGCCGTCGAGTCGCGCGTGGGGCATGGTCATTCGCGGTTGACGCTGCGGTGACGCCGACCGAACCTCGCCAGCCGCCCCGGACCGACGAACCTGAACTGCATGAACATCGCGAAGATCGATCTCAGCGACTTGCCACAGCTCCCAGTTGAATGGGCGTGGGTCCGATAGCAATGGCACCTCAGCACCGGTGACGGGGTCAACGAGTGTGGCATCAACCGGGTAGACCACCGTGGCGGAAGTCGAGTGCAGCGAGACCTTGTCTGTGACCGACTGACCGTCGGCACCGAAAATGAGAATCGGGTCCTCAGTGCTAATCGCCGGGACTCGCCAGTGCTTCTCATCGCCGATTTCCACCAGCACATCGCGCACCGGCTCATCAATGGTCACCACCGGACGTGGCAGCGAATCCTGCAGGCCCACCACCGGCGTCGTTGCTACCGTGCCGCCGAAGGTGACGCGCCAGGTCCGCCCCGCCGGGTCCAGCGGCGTCGGTAGCTGTACGCCAACGGTCTGTGTCAGCTCATCGAAGTACAGCTGTGGGCGACCGGTCGTTGCCACCACGCCCACGGCTTCACGACGGTTCGCAGTACCCGCCGGACGCATACGCAGCTCTTCACGCGCAGCGGCCACCAGTATGGGCGGCAGCCCCGCGTCGAGCTGGCCCAGCTCTTCCCGAGCTTCCCAGTTGGCCGGATCAGCGGCGGTGGCAATGGCGTAACCGAGGGTTGCCTTAAACAACTTGTGTGCCTGGCGGGGTGCCGTCCTGGCCAACTGACGCAGCGCCAGCGGGTAGGCACCATCTTCCGCCTCCGCGATTTCGGTCAGCAGCCCCTCGAGCAGCGGATGTACCTTCGACAACGCCTGTACCAGGTCATTGGCCGAAGGATTGGTCAGCTCCGATACGCCCGCAAGCTCCTCACAGCGCTCGATAATCAATGGCATCACTGACAGCTGAACTCCCGCGTGCAGCAAAAGCACCTGTGCCGCTTGCTGCAGCTCATCCGAGTCGGCCTGGTTGCTGTCGACGTCGTTAGGCAAACCGGCATTGGCTAGCATTGTCGGCACTGCGGCGGCGAGGTGCGAGATGAGCGCGCCGGTGGCATCGGCGTCTGGATTCAGCTGCAGAGCCGCCGGCCAGTCCAGCCACATTTCGCTTGCCGACGCAACACGCGCGGCGCGCCCTACCAGCGAGGCGAGGGTGACCAGCGGGTGATTGTCAACGACGCTCTTCGCAGCATCAATATCGGCAGCGGTACCACCAGCCAGATGATGGGCCAGGAGCGTTCCCAAGAAGCGGTCGATACGCTCAACCTCGTCCATCGACAGCCCTGACCAGACAAACAATGGCTCAACTTTGGCCTGTGTGGCAGATTCCAGCAGCCCTGGAATCCGGGTGGCCAGATCCTGCTCTGCGGCAGCCAGCCACATTTCGACAATCACGGTATTTTCCACTCGGACACCCTGGTCGACACTGCTTGCCCCAGTCATTATGGGTGGACGCTCCCTTTCGCTACAAAGCTTGCTCGAAAAGATTCATTTAATTAATGGACCTGGGAGGACTCCCTCGGAAGTTTCCCAGCTGGACCCAGCAAGTCTAGGTCAAAAAGTCATACTCTGGTGTGCCGGGCACTAGTCGGCGGCACTTCAGCGGCGAGGCATCCATGCGTGCCAGCAATTCCTCGAGGTCAGAAGCATGACGCAGCTCAATACCGACGAGCGCCGCGCCAGTTTCGCGGTTGTTCCGCTTGAGGTACTCGAACTGCGAGATGTCGTCATCCGGGCCGAGAACCTCGCTGAGGAACATACGCAGCTGGCCGGGCTTCTGCGGGAAGTTCACCAGGAAGTAGTGCTTGAGGCCGCGGTAGACCAGCGAGCGCTCCATGATCTCGGCATAGCGCAGCACGTCGTTGTTGCCACCCGAGATGATGCAGACAACAACCTCGTCTGGCTCGAACTGCATCTGCTCCAGAGCTGCCACAGACAGCGCACCGGCCGGCTCAGCGATAATCCCTTCGTTCTGGTAGAGATCCAGCTGCGCCTCACAGACCGCGCCCTCTGGCGCAATCATCGGATGGACACGATTGCGGTTGGCCTCCAGGATGTGCCATGGCAGATCACCAAAGCGGGCCACCGCGGCGCCATCGACGAACGGGTCGGTGTGCCCCAGCGTGATCGGGCCGTTGTTCTCCAGGGCTGCTCGCATACAAGCTGCGCCCGCAGGTTCCACGCCCATGACCTGGGTGTTCGGCGACATATCCGACAGGTACGAGGTGACACCGCTGAGCAGACCACCGCCGCCGACCGGTACGCAGATGGTATCCAGAGTCAACCCCTGACCGGAGAGCTGCGCAATGATTTCAGCTGCGACAGTGCCTTGTCCGACGATGGTGTTGAAAGAGTCGAATGGCTCCACCATGGTGGCACCAGTGCGCTGTGCGTCGGCACGAGCAGCAGCGGCGGCCTCATCGAAGGAGTCTCCGACAACGACAATCTCAACGGCATCGCGGCCGTGGTATGCGATACGGTCGCGCTTCTGCTTCGGCGTGGCATTGGGCACATAGATGCGCCCCTTAATACCCAGCTGACGGCATGCGTAGGCCACGCCTTGAGCGTGGTTTCCTGCAGATGCCGCAACGACGCCTGCTGCCCGCTCTTCGTCGGTGACTTGGACCATGGCGTTGTAGGCACCGCGAATCTTGTACGAGCGCACGTCCTGGAGGTCTTCCCGCTTGAGGAATACCTTAGCGCCGGTAATTTCGGAAAGACGTGGGCTGAACTGCAGCGGAGTGGCCGCAATAACCGAAGAAATTCGTGCCTGCGCAATCTGAATATCGGCCGCGTGGACAAGTCGGCGTTCGGTCTGGGAAGCAGGCACAGAATTCTCACTCATGAGCTATGACTCTACTCGGTCATACAATCGGTTGCGACAATCAGGGCCGCGATAAGCTACCCCAAAATACTGGCCCCAATCGTCGCCTTCAAATCACCAATCAAGCTGGCGTCCCGGTCGACCCGCAAGTGCTCGCCGAGAACCAAAGTGGTGTGGGAATCGCCGTCGACAAGCTTGAGATAAACGTCGGAGTCGCCGGGGTTATCCAACAGGACTGACTTCAGCTTGGCAATCATCTCCGGCGTGCACTGATCAGTGCGCATGGTCAGACGCAGCGGCGCCGAAGTGGAGCCATTGCGGCCAAGATCCGGCAGCTTCAGGTCATCACAGACCACACTCATGCGGTCATCGCGGTACTGAACGCGAGCACGAATAAGCACGATGGCATCTTCAGCAATGCTGGTGGCAATCATCGCGTAGGTTCTCGCAAAAGCCATAACCTCCACGCGCGCGCCGTTGTGGTCCTCAATACCGATAATCGCCCAGGGCTGACCGTTCTTATTCACGCGACGGTCAACGCTGGAGACAATGCCACCAATAGTGATTTCGGTGTTGTTAGCGACCTCCCCACCGACGACCGTGGTCAAAGCGGTATCGGTCTGCGCGGCCAGCGATTCTTCGAACCCATCGAGTGGATGACCGGAGACATAGAGGCCCAGCATTTCTCGTTCCAGGGTCAGCTCGTGCTTGCGATCCCAATTTTCATCCGGCACACGGATTTCAAAGATGCTCTCCGAACCGGTGTCCTCTTCCCCACCGAAGCCCGCAAACAGGTCGAACTGTCCCTTGTCTGCAGCCTTCTTGGTCGACAGCACCGAGTCAATGGCTTCTTCGTGAATGAGCGCAAGGCCCTTTCGTGGGTGCCCAAGCGAGTCGAAAGCGCCAGCCTTAATCAGCGACTCGGTGATGCGCTTGTTACATGGCAGCGTTTCAATCTTGTCCAGGTAGTCCGAGAACGACGTGAACTTGCCCTTCTCCTCGCGCGTCTTCACAATCGACGCGACCACATCATGGCCAACGTTACGGATAGCGCCGAGGCCGAAGCGAATATCTTCACCGACCGGCTCAAAATCCATACCCGACTCATTGACATCCGGCGGCAGCACCTTAATGCCAAGGTGGCGACAGTCCGACAGATAAATAGCCAGCTTGTTCTTATCATCCGCCACCGAGGTCAACAGCGCCGCCATGTACTCAGCGGTGTAGTTGGCCTTCAGATACGCGGTCCAGTAGGACACTAGGCCATAGCCCGCCGCGTGGGACTTGTTAAACGCGTACGAGGCGAAGGGCAGAATAATGTCCCACAGCTTCTGGACAGCATCCTTGGAGAAACCATTTTCCAACATGCCGCCTTCGAAGTTCACGAACTCCTTGGCCAACACCTCGGGCTTCTTCTTACCCATGGCCTTACGGAAACCATCTGCTTGACCCGCCGTGTAGTTCGCCAGCTTCTGCGAGATCTTCATGATCTGCTCCTGGTACACGATCAGGCCGTGCGTTTCTTCCAGGATGTCCTTCAGCTGCTCATCCAGCTCCGGATGGATGGCGTTGTAGGGCTTGCGGCCATTCTTAATATCTGCGTAGTCAAAGTGCGCGTTCACGCCCATCGGACCCGGACGGTATAGCGCCAGCGATGCCACGATGTCGTCGAAGCCCGTTGGCTGCATTCGTTTAAGCAGCTCACGCATGCCGCCACCATCGAGCTGGAACACACCGAGGGTGTCACCGCGCGACAGCAGCTCATAAACCTTCGGATCATCGGTCTGAAGATCATCGAGCATAATTGTCTCGTCCCGGTTGGACTTGATGTGCTCAATGCAGTCACCGATAACCGTCAGGTTTCGAAGACCCAGGAAGTCCATCTTCAACAGACCAATGGCTTCACATGCCGGGTAGTCCCAGCCAGTGATGATCGCGCCGTCAGCCTGTCGCTTCCACATCGGGATGTGATCCAAGAGCGGCACCGACGCCATCACCACGGCACACGCGTGCACGCCGGTCTGCCTAACGACGCCTTCGAGACCACGAGCTGTCTCGTAAATTCGAGCCACATCCGGGTCGGTTTCAATAAGCTGTCGGACCTCGGCTGCCTCGCCGTAGCGTGGATGCTCCGGGTCGACGATGCCGCTCAGCGGAATGTCCTTAGCCATAATCGCAGGTGGCAGCGCCTTAGTAATGCGGTCTGCAATCTGGTAACCCGGCTGACCGAACTGCACACGCGCCGAGTCCTTCAGAGCCTGCTTGGTCTTCACCGTACCGAAGGTGACCACCTGCGCCACCTTATCTTCGCCCCAGCGATCGGCAGCGTAGCGAATCATTTCATCGCGGCGGCGGTCATCGAAGTCGATATCGATATCCGGCGCGGACGGACGTTCTGGGTTCAGGAATCGCTCGAAGAGCAAACCGTGTTCAATCGGGTCAATATTCGTAATCCACGTCGCATACGCGACCAGGGAACCGGCAGCGGAACCACGCCCCGGACCGACCTTGATGCCCACCTCGCGGGCATGACGAATCAGCTCCGCCACGATGAGGAAGTACGACGGGTATCCCTTACCGTCAATGACCTCAATCTCATACTCCGCGCGCCGGATGTACTCCTCCGGTACTTCGCGCCCCTCAAAGCGCTTGCGCAGCCCCTCCATCACGTTGTGATGCAGCCATGTCGTCGGCGTTTCCCCTTCCGGAACGTCCGCCTTCGGCATGCGGTCGTGCGGGTGCTCTTCCCACAGCTCGTCGTAATCCTCGACGCGCTCGGCGATGAGCAGCGTGTTATCACAGGCACCCGGGACTAGATGATCCCAGGTCGCGCGCATTTCTTCAGCGGACTTAATAAAGTAGCCATCACCGTCGAACTTAAAACGGTCCGGGTCATTGAGCGTCTTACCCGTCTGCACGCAGAGCATAGCCTCGTGAGCCTTGGCCTGGTCACGGGTGACATAGTGGCAGTCATTCGTAACCAACGGCGGCAGGTTCAGCTTCCGCCCAATCTCCAGCAGCTCACTGCGCACACGGGTCTCAATATCCAACCCGTGATCCATCAGCTCAAGGAAGTAGTTTTCCTTGCCGTAGATGTCCTGCCACATACCGGCGGCCTGCAGAGCCTCGTCGAACTGCCCCAGGCGCAGACGAGTCTGCACATCACCCGACGGGCACCCAGTGGTGGCGATAATGCCCTCGGCGCGTTCCGCCACTAACTCGGCATCCATACGCGGGTACTTACTAATCTGCCCCTCATACGACGCCATCGACGACAGGTAGAACAGGTTCCGCAGACCCTGCGCATTCGCTGCCAACATGGTCTGGTGCAAGTAGGAACCGCGACCCGAGACGTCATCGCGACGCTGATGCGGTTCACCCCACTGAATGCGCTTTTTATTAAAACGACTCTCCGGTGCCATATAGGCCTCAATGCCGATAATCGGCTTGATGCCCTTGGACTTCATCTGCCGATAGAAAGCATTTGAGCCAAACATATTGCCGTGGTCGGTGACACCGACCGCAGGCATTCCCTGTCGCGCAACCTCGTCGGCAAGCAAATCAATCTTCGCCATACCGTCGAGCATGGAGTACTCGGTGTGATTGTGGAGGTGCACGAAGGAGGAGTTAGCCATGAGTCCAGATTGTAGACAATCGCCCGGACTGAACACGATTCCTTCGAACACTCAAAATGAAGCAGCCCCTTATGTCTGCACAGTTATGGCTAAAGATGTGTTTAACATCACCGCAGCACTTCCTTTACTTTTCAAAACCAGTTGACAATACTCGACACCACGGTTTGTGAGGAAGTCCTCATATTTCCTCGCGACCATAGAGAAACGCACTGCCCTCGAGCAAAGAACCAAAGGAGCAATACAGTGTTCGCACCACTTTCCGATGGCCACTTCACCTACTTCCCCAAGCCCGAGCTTGACGAGGTTCTTGCAACCATCGACCGCCGCCCCGTTGCTGCCGGCTACCTCGTCGATGGCGATGTCATCACCTCCAACATGGATGCCGCCCGCTACAGCTGGCTGGTCTAATAAAGCACAGACCCGGGAAATTCTGACTTTCTTTTCAAAATCAAAGACAGTACAGGTTTCCAATGATTACGTTTTAGGGCATGAAACTTTCTCGAGCTTCTGCCCCGGAGTCCTCAGGCACATCCCGCCCGGCTCCGACATCGATGTCTCACCTGCCTGAGGCGCTGCCGCCGCAGATGCCCCAGACAGCCCGCCCGCCACTAGCTACCGACACGCTGCTTAACTGCACTTCCCTTCCTGCAGTCGTCGTCGACCTCGCGGCGGTCGAAGCCAATGCCCGCGATTTGCTCCGCCGTGCAAACGGGATGCCTATCCGCGTGGCCTCGAAATCGATTCGCATTCCACAGCTTATTTCGCACGTCCTGGCCTTCCCCGGTTTCCAGGGCGTGCTGGCATATTCGCTGGCAGAGGCGCTGTACCTATTTCGAGAAGGCATTAGTGACGACATCGTCGTCGCCTACCCAACGCTTGACGCCCGCGCTATCTCAGAGCTTGCCGACGATGATGCAGCGCGTGCCGCCATCTGCGTAATGGTTGACCGTCCCGAGCATCTGGAGGCGCTGGCGTCGTCGGCAAGCGAAAATGCGCCAATCCGCGTGTGCATGGACGTCGATGCGTCCTTTCGCCCCCTCCCCGGCGTGCATATCGGTACGCTGCGCTCCAGCCTGTTCTCGCCGAAGCAGGCAGCGGCGTTTGCCAAGCAGATCATTGCCCGTCCGGAGCTGCAGCTGGCGGGAATCATGATGTATGAGGGGCACATTGCCGGGGTGGGCGATGCCGGAAACTCGCCGCGTGCGCGCGCAATTCGAGTGATGCAGGCCGTCTCAAAGAAGGAGTTGGCGAAGCGCCGCGCGAAGGTTGTCGCTGCAGTCGAGAAAGTGGCGGGACCACTGGAGTTTGTCAACGGCGGTGGCACGGGGTCGTTGGAGTCGACGTGCGCCGAAGCCGCAGTAACCGAGGCAGCGGCGGGGTCGGGATTCCTGGCACCAACACTGTTCGATAACTATCGCGCATTCAATCTGCGCCCGGCGTCCTGGTTTGTGTTGCCGGCGACGCGACGCCCTAAGAAGGGCGTGGTCACGGTGTCCGGCGGTGGTCGAATTGCCTCTGGGCCGGCGGGAGATGACCGGCTGCCAATTCCCTGGTACCCCACTGGCTTGCGCTACGCGACAGAGGAAGGCCCCGGTGAGGTGCAGACTCCGTTGCTCGGCAAGAGCGCCGATGCACTTTCGCTGGGAGATCCCGTGTGGTTCCGCCACGCCAAGGCCGGCGAAATAGCCGAGCACGCACAAGAAGTCATTGCAGTTCGAGATGGCGCCATCATCGCCCACTGGCCCACGTACCGAGGAAAGGGATTGATCTTCACATGAGCAATTCACGCAACAACGCCCGCTTCACAGTCTCCACAGTTGAGTCCCGCGTACCACGCGTACGTCGGCGTGCGCAGGCGAAAGCTGCTGCCAACTCGCGGTGGAACAATTGGGCTCACACTCAGTCGTGCACCCCGTCCTATATGCATCAGCCGCACGATGACGAGGGCGTCATCTCGGTAATTAAGGCAGCGAAGACCGACGGCACTACGGTGCGTCCGCTGGGAGCCGGTCATTCCTTTACGTCCGTGGCCACCACCGATGGGCATCGCATTCAACTCGACCGCTGCGCTGGCCTGGTCGAACTGGACGCGGCCAACCAAACCGCCACGCTGCGTGCCGGCACTCGCCTGCGCGACACTCCAGGTATTCTGCGCCCACTCGGTTGGGCGCTTCCCAACCAGGGCGACGTCGATCCACAGTCGCTGGCCGGCGCTATCTCTACTGGCACGCACGGCACCGGCCTTGGGTTCACCGGCTTCGCAGGCACCGTTAAGGGATTCAAGATTGTCACCGCGGATGGCGTCGTCAGGCACTGTCATCCGGACGCTGAGGGAATCGACGGCGAGCTCTACCGCCTCGGACGGCTGGGGCTGGGTGTCTTCGGCGTGCTCACGGAGGTCACGATGTCCGTTGTACCGGCGTTTGATCTGCATGCCGACGAGCATCGCGAAGAGTTTGACTCCCTGCGCAAGAGCTTCGCCGAGCGTTGCAAAGAAGCTGACCACCTGGAGTTTTTCTGGTTCCCGGGACAGCGCGAGACGCTGGTCAAGCACAATACTCGCATCGAACCGCAGCGCCACCGCCGCCCGAGCCGCAATAGCCTGAAGCAGCGCCTGGGCAGCGCGCGCACGTATCTTAACGACGAAGTCGTCAACAACATGGGGCTTTTGGCATGCTGCGAAATTGCCAAGGCCATTCCCGCCACGACGAATACGATCAACCGCATTGCCACCAACACCGTGCCCGAGCGCCGCTACTCCAATGAGGCACACAAGGTCTTTGTCTCGCCGCGCCGCGTGCGTTTCTCCGAGATGGAGTACTCCGTCCCGCTCGAAGCCGCTTCCGATGTCCTCGGGGAGATTCGCGACGCAATTGCCCGCAAGAGAATGAAGATCTCCTTCCCCATCGAGGTGCGCTCCGCCAAGGCCGATGATGTCGCTCTGTCCACGGCGTACGGTCGCGACAGCGCCTACATCGCCATCCACCGCTACTGGAAGGAAAACTACCGAGAGTACTTCAACCTCATTGAGCCGATTTTCAAGGCCCACGAAGGTCGCCCGCACTGGGGCAAATTGCACACGCTCCGCGCGGAGGATTTCGCAGAACGCTATCCACTCTTCGGCGAGGTCCAGGCGTTACGCGAAAAGGTCGACCCGCAGGGAATCTTCCTCAACGAGCACCTGCGCGACCTTTTCTGCTAACTGTCTGCCGGCTTTACGACGTCCCGGGTAACCGCCCCATCCGTCTGGTCGGCGACATCGCCGGGAACCGTGGCCGATTCAATGCCAGCCTTGCGGAGTTCTCGGCGTACCCGACGCTGACGGCGCATCTTCAGGATGAGGTCGCAGATGAACAGCGCGACGGCACCCCAGATGATGAAGAAGCCAATCCAGCGCTCCGGCTCGAGCTCCTCGCCGAGCACGGTGACTGCCAAAGTGATCTGGAGAACCGGCGTGATGTACTGCATCAGGCCCAAGGTGGCTAGTGGCAGGCGCTTGGCACCTTCGCCGAAGAGCAGCAACGGAATGGCGGTAGCAACACCGGCGCTCATCATGAGCAGCGTGTGGCCGGTTCCTTCGGAGGTAAAGGTGCTCTGCCCGTTGGAGCTCAACCAGAAGATGTAGGCCAGCGCGATCGGTGTGATTACAGCGGACTCGGCCGTCAGCGACGCTGCCGAGGAAAGCGATACCCGCTTCTTCATTAGTCCGTAAAAACCGAAACTGAACGCCAGCGCCAGCGCACCCAACGGCGGATGTCCCACACCGATAGTGAGAACAATGACCGCAATGGTTGCCAAGATGACACTGCCGAGCTGCAACCGCGAGATGCTTTCACGGAAGAAAATCATCGCCAACAAAACGCTGACCAGCGGGTTAATGAAGTAGCCGAGTGCGGCCTCCGCCACCTGCCCATTGTTGACCAGGTAGACGTACACGCCCCAGTTGACGGAGATCAACAGTGCGGCAATAAAAATAGTGCCCCACGTCTTGGCGCTCGCGGCCTTCAGCTCTGGCCATGCGCGCATGAAGCTGAGGGCAATGGCCATAAAGACAAGCGTCCAGACGAATCGATGCACCAAAATCTCCACGGCCCCCGCCGGCTCCAGCAGCGGAAAGTAGAGCGGAAACAGCGCCCACAAAAGGTACGCACCGAATGCCTGAATCACTGTTGACTGACTCCTTTTCGTTCTCGTTGAAACTGACTGCGTACTGGCGGCGTACTGACGGCAGAGTTCTAGCCGCTTCACCCTAGTCTTTTGGATTTGGGCACTTAGTTCTGGCTTCTATTAGTTCTGGCTCAGCCCCGGCGCAAAAAGCGGATCTTTATCCGTGAAACCGGAACTCAGCACCGGTCGGATACCAAAACGGCCGCGTGCCGCATCTGATGGCAGCGCCTCGACTGCTTTAACAGCAGGCAGTTTCTTGACATTCATCAACGCCTCAGCGTCTCCATAGACCAGTAAACCGTTGAAGCCGAGCCGTTCGTCGTCAATCGCGACGTCTGCGTAGGCAGCCGCTAACTCCAGTTGATCTTGCAGCAGCTTTTCTTCACTCGCCGTTTTGCTCGGCTGCGGCAAATACCGGGTACTCACGCCACCGATGATTGCAGTCGATACTCGCAGAGAGGGCTCTTTTTCATAGACCTGTGCCGCTTCTTGCGCATCGAGCAGCCGGTCAAAAGTCACCATCGCCCAGAACTTCGGGTCCTCCACGACTGGCTGGCCGTTCTTTAGCTGATAGTCTTCCTTCTTCATATTCTCGAGGGACTCGTCGGCACGCTCTACGTACTGCTCGGTTGCTTCCCACGGGTCTGGACCGAGCGCATCGCCGTTGATATTCTGCGGCTTGCTCACGCGATCGGATGTCGAAGCGACTGCTAAAACAATCACCAATACGACAACACAGAAACCTGAGATTAGTGCCATCACTGGCGAAATACTGCCGTCACCGGTGCTTTTCGCACGAGTTTCGGGGCGCGCTCGATTCTTGGATCCCAATGGAGTCTGCGTCATGCGCCCTGCCTCAAAACTTCCAATGCGTGGTTCAAATCATCTGGGTATGGACATTCGATTTCCATCCAGCGACCATCTGCCGGATGGTGGAAACCAAGCGAGACAGCATGAAGCCACTGGCGGTTGAGCCCAAGCCGCTGGGCCAATGCCGGATCGGAACCGTACATGGGATCGCCACAACATGGGTGATTCAGCGCAGAGAAGTGCACACGAATCTGGTGCGTGCGCCCAGTTTCTAGATTCACCTTCAACAGCGTTGCTGGGGCGAAGGCCTCAAGCGTTTCGTAGTGCGTCACAGCATTTTTGCCATCCTGACGGACGGCAAAGCGCCACCCCGCCGAAGGATGACGGCCAATCGGAGCATCAATTGTCCCCGACAGCGGATCCGGATGCCCCTGAACCAGAGCGTGATAGGTCTTCGACACCTCACGGTTTTTGAACGCCCGCTTGAGCACGGAGTAGCCCCGCTCTGAGCAGGCGACAACCATCACGCCAGAGGTGCCAACATCCAAGCGATGCACGATACCTTTTCGCTCGGGCGGACCGGAGGTAGAAATGCGGAAACCAGCAGCCGCCAGCCCGCCGATAACCGTTGGACCTTCCCAACCGACCGACGGATGCGCAGCCACGCCAACAGGCTTGTGAACAGCTACCAAATCGGAGTCGTGGTAGAGCACGTCCATGCCCTCGACGAGTTCCTCTTTGGGAACCAATGGCTTTTCCACCGGCGGTAACAACACGGAGAGGAAAGCGTTTTCTTCCAGGCGGTCAGACTTGCCAACGCTCACACCATCAACCGTGATGTCCCCAGCCGCTGCCAAATCAGCCACCGCTGTGCGCGAGAGCCCCAGCAACTTAGCCACACCGGCATCTACCCGCATTCCGGCTAAGCCCGGTGGAACGGGCATCTGCCGGGTTTCTCGGTCGGGCTGGTGCGCTCCCCCGAGTGCTGCACCGCTATTTAGTGCATTGTCGTTCACTGCTGTCCTCCCTCCGCCAACTGCTTCTGATTCTTCTGAGCAGATTTCTTCTCCGCTGCAATCTGATCAGCGAAGAGATCCGGCTCCTTGGAAAAAACCATCCAGATAACGAGGATAATAACGCCCACAGTAATCGCGGAGTCCGCGATATTAAATACGGCAAAACCCTTCACCGACAGGAAATCGACAACGTGGCCGACATAGAAACCGGGCTCCCGAAATAGCCTATCGATGAGGTTGCCCAGCGCACCACCAGCAATAAGCCCCGCCACAGTCGCCGATATAGGACTGCGCAGCCAATGGGAAAAGCACATCACAGCCAGGATGTAAACCAGCTGCAACGTGGTAAAAACCCAGGTGGCGTTCGTGCCAAAGGAGAAGGCTGCACCGGGGTTAAAAACGAGCCGCAACTCGAAGAGATCGCCAAGCACCTGCACCGCAGGACGGCCATCGAGAGTCTTCAAAGCGATAATCTTGGTCAGCTGATCAATAATCGCAACTGACACAATAACCGCGGCGAGAATCCCCCGCCGTGGGAAATATGTCCTCGTTTTCTTCTTAGTCACTGTCCCATAATGGCCTAACAAACCCATATTCAGCCAACTGACACCGCCCGGGTGGTTCCTATCCACCAAGAAACCGGTACGCTAACCGGTGTGACTCGACGTTTCCAATCTCAGTTTGTTCCGGCCCCTTCCGCTTTACGACGTGTAGGAGACACAACCCCCTCGTGGTTCCGTCGACCTAGCTACAGCGACCGAGCTGGTCACACCAAGCGTGGCCTGCTGGCAAGGGTCGGCACCGCAGTTGTTGCCGCTACTACTGTGGTGTCACTGGCCGCGTGCTCGTCGGAAAGCTCGGTGGAAACACAACCCGTGGACGTTGCACAACCCAAGATCGAATTGACCAGTGCTGGCAGCGGTGAGCTGGCGAGTGTGCGCTGGAAGGACGACGGTGCAGAGCAGGAGTCGACCGCGGCGGTGACACAGGGCTTCGCACAGCGTGGCGGAAACGCCGATAGCGACCAGACTTTCCCAGACACCCGCCTGGAAATCCCCCTGACCAGCACTGTTACCAGTGATAACGATACTCGTGCGGTGACGTCAGAGGTGGGTAAACCCCACGGCTCCAACGATGAGCTGAATGAGGATATCGCTACCGCGCAGGGATTTATCTCTGATTCGTCAACAACAGCCACAGGTGAGGTCAAGGAACTCAAGCTGGGAGCGCCGGAGAAGGCCACCGACACCGCTCGCGCTGGTGTGGAGATGGCGCTGCAGCAGCTGCATTCCGTACCTATCGTCTTCCCCTCCGAGGACATCGGAAAGGATGCGACCTGGACGGTCGAAAGCGAGGTCGAAGGCCAGACCAAGATGACGCAGAAGGTGACCTATACCCTGCTCAGCCGTGCGGGCGACATTGTTAATTTGAAGGTCGATGTCAAGCAGGTGCCGACCGTTACGGAGTTGGACACTGGCGGCGAGGGTGCACTGAAGGTTGTCGAGGCCACGACTGAAATGCTTGCCGACCGCGTCACCATCGACCTGACCAAGCCCCTTCCGGTGAAGGGCAACATCGATTTTGTTACCTCGGTGACCTACGGCGACGGCAACTCCGATGTGCGCATCACTCAGCAGACGCATCGCGGGCTGGAGTTTAAGGACGGCGACGGCTCGAGGAAGTAGCCCAGAAGATTAGCTCGTACCACCGCAAGGTTAGAAGACGAGAAAGTGTCTAGGTTTATGTCACTTTTCTGCCCAAAAAATGGGCGGAACTGTCATAAACCTAGACACTTTCTTTTGTGTGGCCAGTGCACCCGACCGGACTAGGCCGTAACGCCTGGTCCGACGGCACCTAAGCCGGTGGTGGCGGAGGCGGTGCATCCTCAGCCGGCGGCGGCGGTGGCGGTGGCGGAGCCTCTTCAGCCGGTGGTTCAGGCGCGGGAGGCGGCGGAGGCGGCACTTCCTCGACCGGCGCTTCGGGCTCCGCAGCCGGAGCTGGCTCCTCGACCGGAGCTGGGGCCTCCTCAACCGGGGTTTCTTCAACCGGGGTTTCTTCCTCTTCTGGCTCAGGTGGCGGCGGAGGAGTCTCGCCGGGCGCGAGGCAGAATCCAGGCTTGTGCTCCGGATCAAGTGTCGATGCCAGGTTGCAGGCCCATTCCTTGCTCAGCATCCAACGACCATCCCGGTGGATAAAGTCCACCTGCTCCACGAGCATCGGATCTTCCTCCGGACGGAGGATATTGACACCGGCTACGGCCTGCTTAGTAGTAAATCCAGGCGTGACCGGGTCAATGACATCAAAGCTGATTTCCTGCTCATTGGCACTGTGGGTGACAATGTCGAAGAAATCGCCGGCAGTATCGCCGTCCTCGATGGTCAGCGCCTTTTCCTCGATAGGTAGATCGGGGTTGATGAGGCGTGCGAGGACGTCGTTAAGCTCTGCGCGCGTCGGCAGCATGATGACGGGTTCCGCCGAGCTGGATGTCTTCGATTCGGTCGTCGGCGCTGCAGTATTGCCACCACCGCAGGCAGCGAGCCCAAGTGCGCTGACCGAGACCATCGCCGCTACTGTCACACCACGCGCTGTGCGCCAACGCATTCCGCTAACGCGCTGGTTGCAGGGGACTTTCATATGTGCACTACTCCAATAAAATCTGCATGAAGATTCGCTGGCTTCACGCCTTCCATAATCCTACACAAGGCCAAAACATCGCCTGGGTAAGATGGTGGACATGTCGACTCAGGATCATTCCCCGGCTAGCTCGGCCTCGTCTACTCCGGCCTCCCCTCGCCGAATCGTTGTCATCACCACCGGCGGCACCATCGCCTGCACCACGGATCGCAGCGGTGCACTAAGCCCGACCATCTCGGGCGCGGAGCTCGTCGCGGCGGTCGCGCAGCGTTATCCAGAGGGCATGTTAGAGCTGGAAGTTCGTGAGCTCGGGATGCTGGACTCGTCGAATCTCGCGTTCACCGATGTTGACCGTATTCTCGCCGCTATTCACGAAGTGCTTGACGACGACTCCGTGGACGGTGTCGTCGTAACTCATGGCACGGACACGATGGAAGAAACGGCCATGGCTGCCGATATTTTCCATGCTGACTCGCGTCCGGTTGTCTTTACTGGTGCACAGCTTCCCTATGATCATCCCGAAACCGACGGACCGGGGAACCTCTTTGAGGCCGTGACCATTGCTTCCGATGCCTCTGCGCAGGGAATTGGCGTTCTTATTGTCTTTGGCCACGCAGTCTTGCCGGTGCGAGGTGCGACAAAGTGGCACACGACCGATCCTTTGGCTTTTGCCACTAACGCCCCGGAGGAGCCGGTTCGTCCAGATCCGCTGCCGCTGGCCGCCTTGGCGGGCTCGAAGGTAGAGATTATCCCCGCCTACTTAGGTGCAGATGGATCACAGCTGGATTCGGCCGTCGCCGCCGGTGCACACGGCATTGTCGTAGAAGGCCTGGGGTCAGGCAATGTCTCCGATGAGTTTGCCGCCGCCATTGACCGGGCCATTGCCGCTGATGTGACCGTCGTGATGGCAACGCGCGTCCCGCGTGGTGATGTCCACGCCGCCTACGGTGGTGCCGGTGGCGGTGCGACGCTGGCTCGGCACGGTGTGATTAGCGCTGGTTGCGTGCATGCACCGCAGGCGCGCATCATTCTCGCTGCCGCGCTGGCTGCGAATGTGCACCCGCAGACGCTGTTCTAATTCACGCCTCGATGATGCGGATGATTTTCGCCGGATTTCCAGCCACGACTACGCCCGCGGGAACGTCCTTAGTCACCACCGCACCCGCGGCGACCACGGAATCGTCGCCGACATAAACACCGCCCAGGATGATGGCTCCACCACCGATCCAAGCATTGCGCCCGATGATGATTTCATCACCGGACTCTAGATAAGCGGCGCGGGCCTCAGCTCCCAGTGGGTGTACTGGTGGAAGCAGCTGCACATTGGGCCCGAGCTGCGCGTAGTCGCAGATTGTCACCTTCACCACGTCAAGTGCGGTGAGCCCAAAGTTGATGAAAACGTTGTCGCCGATGTGGATGTTATCGCCGTAGTCCAGGTAGATCGGCGGGCGGACGGTGCTGTCCTCTCCGAAAGACCCCAGTGCCGGTGCCAGCACTTGCTGTGCTGCCTGCTGGTCTTCGCGAAATGCGACCTCAAATTCCGCGGCCACCTGGCCAATTCGCGCGTTCAGAGCCTGCGATTCCGGATGATCGGCGATATACCACTGACCGTTCAGCATGCGCTGGCGGTTATCCAGACCGTCGTCAGGAAGTGTGGTCGACGGATTCGGATCTCGATCGGTGTTGCGCAACGAGGCGCGGCGAGCTGCCTCGAGCTCTGCAATGCGGGATTCGGTAGTCATAGTGGCCCAGTTTACGGTCAGCGCATAAACAGGGAGCCGCGAACGGCACCGAGGATAACGGCCACGTCAGGCAGCCGCATCAAGCATCCGCATCGGGGCCAACCTCATCTTCACTTTCCCGCTCAGGTTGCGGCAAGTCAAGAGCTGCAGCTTCGTCGGAAGCCAGCCACTCCGGCCAGTCCAAACTGCACACCGCAGAGCACGGGCGCAGCTCCGGGTCGTCTTCCTTCAGCGTGATCATGCGCCCGGGGCCACTGGTGCGGCTTTCAAAACGGACAGTCACAATCCCGTGCCCCGACCCCTGTACCCAACCATGTCCATACTCGCTGTGGTGTACGTCCGAGGTGGGTGCCCACTTGGAGTCGGAAAGCCGAACGGTCGGCAACGCACCGGTTCCAGATAGCTCGACCAGGCCGGCGGGAGCGTCGGAAAGCGTAGGGGCCGGCACTCGATCTTCGACGGTGATAGCGCGGTCGAGCTCAGGAAACAGGACTTCTTGTATGTGCGAATCCAGCCCGGAGAAACCGACGCCCACCAGTCGCACTGGGCCAACCTCCGCGGGTGTGAACGCGATTCGGTGAGCGACAGCCATGAGGGTGTCGAAGTCCTGTGTGGCGTAGGCGAGCGTCTCAGATCGGGTATGGATGCTCAAGTCGGACAGACGCACCTTGCAAGTGATGGTGCGGGCACCACGGCCATCTTTTTTGAGCCGTCGAAAAGCGGACTCACCTGCGCGATCGATGGCGGCGTGGAGTTGGGCCTGCGACTCCAGATCCTCGGGATAGGTGTACTCCGCCGATACAGACTTGGCGACATCGCGTTCCTTAACCGGCCGGTCATCTGTCCCCTGCGCCAGCTGCCACAGCATCACACCGGTTTTGGATGTCAGCGAAACCTCGACATCGCGCTGGGACATGGCGGCGAAATCGCCGATTGTCTCCACGCCCATCGTGTGCAGCTTCGCAGCGGTGACAGGGCCAATGCCCCAGAGCTTCTCTACCGGCAATGGGTGTAGTAGCTCGTGATTGCGTGCGGGGTCCAGCACATACACGCCGTCGGGTTTCGCCAGGCCGGACGCAATTTTCGCGTACTGCTTGCCCGCACCCGCGCCTATCGACGAGGCCAAACCGGTCTCCCGCCGAATATCTGCCCGCAGTTGCTCCGCCCAGGCAATGACCTGCTCCTTCGAGGCTCCCTGAAGCTCTTCGGGTTCCATGAAAGCCTCGTCGACACTGAGCTGCTCGACCACGGGCACGCGCTCGCGGATTACAGAGAACACGCGGCGCGACACCGGCCCGTAGATGCCCTTGCGCGCGCTGACCGTCACTGCGTTCGGTGGCATGAGCCGACGTGCGCGGGCCATCGGCATAGCCGAGTGCGCGCCGTACGCGCGGGCCTCATAGGAGGCACCGGCGACCACACCTCGACCACCCAGTCCGCCGACGAGAACTGGCCGCCCGCGCAGAGTCGGGCGGGTGAGCTGCTCGACGGACGCGAAGAACGCGTCCATGTCGATGTGCAGGACCCACCGCCCGGAAGTCGGCATTGAGATTACTCTCCCCTACTGCTTGGCAATATCCGCCGAGCAGCCGTCCGCCACGTCGTAGCTCAGTGGCTCTCCGCCAGCGACGACGTCGAAGGCGGTTGCGAGAACCTCGCGGGCGATGAGGTCAGCGTGGCGGTTGGCCCATTCCTCACGCTCGGCCGGCACCTGCAACTTCACCGAAATGCGATCGGTGACCTCGAGGCCAGCGTTCTTGCGGGCATCCTGCAGACCACGGATACGGTCAGCGGCCCAGCCACGGGACTCCAGGTCCTCGTCGAGCTCGGTGTCGAGCACAACCAGACCATTGACACCGTCGACCTCAGCGGTGGAATCCGGCGAGATCGCGACCAGGTTGCGGGTGTACTCGCCCTCCTGCAGCGGAATGCCATCGGCGACAACCGCGCCGTCGACAACCTCGTAGTTGCCAGACTTCACAGCCTTGATGACCTTCTGGACATCCTTACCCAGGCGCGGACCGGCCACGCGAGCGTTGACGGAGACCTCGAAACGTCCCACCGAGTCCACGTCGGAGGTGAATTCCACCTTGTCGACGTTGACCTCAGAGGAAACGATGTCGGTGTAATCACGCAGACGTTCGGCATCCGGGAATGCCAGGGTTAGCTTCTTCAGCGGCAGGCGGTTACGCAGCTGGTTGGCCTTGCGGATGCGCGATGTTGCCGAGCAGACATTGCGGACAATGTCCATGGACTCAACGAGTTCGTCATCGGTCGGCAGCTTGTCGACGTCCGGCCAATCCTCCAGGTGCACCGAGCGGCCGCCAGTGAGCGAGCGCCAGATGACCTCGGTGGCCATCGGCAGCAGCGGAGCAGCCACGCGGGTGAGAACCTCCAGCACCGTGTACAGGGTGTTGAACGCCTCTGGGTGCTTAACGTCGCCGGCCCAGAAGCGGTCGCGGGAGCGGCGCACGTACCAGTTGGTCAGTGCGTCACAGAACTGACGGACCTCATCGGTGGCAGCAGCAATGTCGGTGTTGTCCAGGCACTCAGTGACAGCACGGACAGTTGCTGCAAGCTTGGCCAGGATGTACTTGTCCAGGATGTTGTCGGAGTCCACCGACCACTCGGCCGGCTTGGAGGCGTAGAGCTGCAGGAACGAGTATGCGTTCCACATTGGCAGCAGCGCCTGGCGCACGCCCTCGCGAATACCCTGCTCGGTGACAATCAGATTGCCACCGCGCAGAATCGGGCTGGACATGAGGAACCAGCGCATGGCGTCGGAGCCGTCGCGGTCGAAGACCTCGTTGACATCCGGGTAGTTGCGCTTGGACTTACTCATCTTGTTGCCGTCATCACCCAGCACGATGCCGTGGGCGACGACCTTCTTGAACGCCGGGCGGTCAAACAGTGCAACCGACAGGACGTGAAGCAGGTAGAACCAGCCGCGGGACTGGCCGATGTACTCCACAATGAAGTCGGCCGGTGCGTGGGACTCGAACCACTCCTTGTTCTCGAACGGGTAGTGGAACTGCGCAAACGGCATGGAACCGGAGTCGAACCAGACATCCAGGACGTCCGGGACGCGGCGCATCATGGACTTGCCGGTCGGGTCGTCCGGGTTCGGGCGCACCAGCTCGTCAATCTCCGGGCGGTGCAGTGTGGTCGGGCGAACGCCGAAGTCCGCCTCCAGCTCATCGAGGGAACCGTAGACGTCGACACGCGGGTACTCGTCGTTGTCGGAAACCCACACCGGAATAGGCGAACCCCAGTAGCGGGTACGGGAGATATTCCAGTCACGTGCACCCTCGAGCCACTTGCCGAACTGACCGTCGCGGACGTGCTCCGGCATCCACTCAATCTCGTTGTGGTTGAGCTCCACCATGCGCTCGCGGATCTTGGTAACGGACACGAACCAACTTGGCAGTGCCATGTAGATTAGCGGCTCGCCCGAACGCCAGGAGTGCGGGTAGGAGTGCTCGATGGTGCGGTGCTGGACGACGCGGCCAGCGGCCTTCAGGTCACGGATAATGTCCTTGTTAGCGTCGAAGACCAACTTGCCCTGGTACTCCGGCACCTGGGAAGTGAACTTACCGTCCATGTCCACCGGAATGATGACATCGATGCCGTATTCATTACAGGTGTTCATATCGTCTTCACCGAATGCCGGTGCCTGGTGGACCACACCAGTACCGTCCTCGGTGGTGACATAGTCGGCCACCATGATCTGGAAAGCGTTCGGGTGATCTGCGAAGTAGTCGAAGATCGGCTGGTAGGTCAGACCTTCCAGGTCAGCACCAGCGAAGGTAGCCACGATCTCGTGTTCCTTGCCCAATTCCTTGGCGTAGGCGCCAATCAGTGCTTCTGCCAGCAGGAAGGTCTTACCTGCAAACTCCGGCACGGAGGAATCCTCGCCGACCTTAACTACGGCGTAGGTGACCTTCGGGTTCACGGCCAGACCAAGGTTGGACGGCAGCGTCCACGGCGTGGTGGTCCAAGCGATAGCCGCAGTATCAGCAAGCACCGGGTTGTCCGCTAGCGTCTTCTCCGCTGCAGAGCCGGCCTTGGCGCCGGTGAACGGGAAGGTCACGGTCAGGGTCGGGTCCTGCCGCATCTTGTAGGAGTCATCCAGGCGGGTCTCCTGGTTGGACAGCGGGGTGTGCTCTGCCCAGGAGTACGGCAGCACGCGGAACCCCTGATATACCAGGCCCTTGTTATAGAGCTCCTTGAAGGCCCAGATCACGGACTCCATGTAACTCATGTCCATGGTCTTGTATCCGCCGTCAAAATCAACCCAACGAGCTTGACGAGTGACATATTCCTTCCACTCGCCCGCATACCGCAGCACCGACTCGGCGCAGTACTTGTTGAAGTTAGCCAGACCCATTTCCTCGATCTGACCCTTGTCCTTAATACCGAGCTGCTTCTCTGCCTCCAGCTCAGCCGGCAGACCATGGCAGTCCCAGCCAAAGACACGGCCAACCTGGTAGCCACGCATGGTCTTGTAACGCGGAACGATGTCCTTGACGTAACCGGTCAGCAGGTGACCGTAGTGCGGTAGACCGTTGGCGAACGGAGGGCCGTCATAAAAGACGTATTCGTCAGCACCATCACGCTGATCGATAGAGGCCTGGAAAGTGCTGTCCTTACCCCAGTAGTCCAGGACCTTTTCTTCCAGTTCCGGGAACTTCGGGCTCGAGGTGTACTTACCAAAGTCAGCAGTGCGCGGATATGCGCCACCTGCCGGAGTGGCCTCAGCAGAGGCATTTACATCGTTCGAATTAGACACCGTTTTTACGTCGCTTCCGTGGTCGAACATCATTAATACTCACCACGGGGACGCGTGCCTAGCCCCTTCGGCGTTGTTACTGGTGACGCTGAAAAGGAGTCTCGCGCGGTACCACCCCGCTTGGCATCACGCTTTACGACGGTTCTTGCGACCAAGAACCATGCGGTTTCACGCGATAGCCCGCTTATTTGATAAGGCTTTGTAACGGTGCCAAACCGTTCGGTTCTACTGGGCCCATTTTCTGCTGAACCGTTCTTCCGAAACGCTCCCCGGTGATGGCCGGCTCATTGCGCGTATGGGTGTCAGTATAGCAGTGTCTCAGGCAACTACTACAACCCTGACCGGAACAAAGAATGCGCTTGGTTCGCAGGGAACGATAACAGAAAACCACCGCACTCTGCCTCCCCTCCCTGGGGAGCCGAGCGTGGTGGTTTTCTACGTGCTGGCTACGTAATTAGTTGTTGTAGCCGTCGGCCGGGGCAGCCGACTCGCGAGAGTTCAGGTCGTCCAGCTGGGACTCCAGGAAGGTCTTCAGGCGGGTGCGGTACTCGCGCTCGAAGATGTGCAGCTCCTCGATGCGACCCTCCAGAGCGGTCTGCTGCTCCTTGACGGTGGTCATGATCTCGTGGTGCTTGCGCTCTGCATCATCCTGCAGCGCGGTTGCCTTCTGCTGCGCTGCGGTGATGGTGGCGTTAGAGCGAGCGTCTGCGTCGCTGATCATCTGCTCGCTGCGCTGGCGAGCGTCAGTGAGGGTCGACTCAGACTCGTTGCGGGCATCAGCCAGCAGCTGCTCACTGCGCTCCTTGGCATCAGCCAAAGTTGCGTCTGCCTCGTTGCGAGCGTTGGTGATAGTGCGCTCGGCCTCTTCATTGGCCTCTGCCACGGTGCGGTCAGCGTTCTCACGAGCCTCGGTGACAAGCTTGTTGGCCTCAGCGTAGGCGTCAGTGGTGACGCGATCAGCGGTGTCCTGAGCAGCCTGCAGGATACGAGCAGCGCGGAGGCTAACTTCCTGCGACTCAGTGCCGGTGCTTGCTGCAACTGCCTGCGGCTGCTCCGCAGATGCGGAGGAAGCCTGCTGTGCAGAAGCCTCTGCCTCAGAAGCACGCTTCTCGAGAGCATCCAGACGATCCTGGTAGTGAGCCTCAATCTCCTGCTGCTGAGCGCTCAGGCGCTCGTTGTACTCAGCGCGCAGTTCCTGCTCAATTTCCTTGCGCAGCTTGTCCTCATCGACAGCCGGTGTCGCAGCGACAGCACCGGAAGCGGCATAGTCTGCGCCGCCACCCTGCTCTAGCTGACCTTCAAGGTCCTCAACGCGCTGGCGCAGCTCAGCGTTTTCATCCTGGAGCTCACCCAGTGCGTCCTCCACGAGGTCGAGGAACTGATCGACCTCGTCCTCGTTGTAACCACGCTTGCCAATCGGAGGCTTGCTGAAAGCCACATTATGCACATCAGCCGGAGTCAACGGCATGGTGAGTTCCCCTAACACTTTGAGCGGACAGTTCTTAAGAAATCTTAAGAGAATTATTTCCAGTAGTACTGTTTACCCGGCCAATCCTACCTGCTCTAGTCACAGTCCTCACCCCATTTATTTTGGGCAGGACTCTATCCCCCACGTTCTAACCAGTGGCAAAGTTCTAGTAAAACATTAAACCTCGCCCTTACCCTGCACCTTTAGCCACAGAACTTTACCCCCGACACAACAAAAACCCGTTGGGGATTACATTCCCCAACGGGTTCCTATTATTGCCCCCGATTAACACCCCCGGCAGCAATTCAATGCCCGAGAACATCACATTCGGGACAGCCAAAACAACACAGCTCCACCGAAATCCACATTGTGGACACCAAGCAAACAGTTAGCGATATTTACGCCACTGCGCCGAGAGCTACCTGCAGCACCATTCGCAGAATCATAAGGATGAAGAACAAAACAAGCACAGACATGTCCACCATCACGTTGCCCATCGGCATAGGCGGGATGAGTCGGCGCAACAGCTTCACCGGCGGGGCGGTGATGACAAAGACAATTTCGCCAATCGACGAAAACACCCTGCCTGGTCGCCAGGAGCGAGAAAATGACTGAATCATTTCAATCACAATGCGAGCCAACAGCAGATAGGTGAAAAGCTTCAGCAGGATTAGCAGAACTAGCAGTAGTGAAGACACGAATAAACAGTCTAGCTAATTGATCGAAATACGAAACACTAACAAGTCATGCGAGCCGGCTGACTAGCCGGACATCCGGTCGAACTGCCCCTCGTTGACATCGCAGCCGTGCGGGTACAGGGTAAACACGGAGCCGTCAGCCTTGATCCGGCCGCGCAGACCGAAAACCAGTCCAGCAACGAAGTCGACGTAGCGCTTAGCCTCAGATGGGTCGAGCCCACTCAGATCGAAGGTGACGATGTCACCGTCGCGGAAGTGTGAACCGATGTCCGGAGCCTTGGAGTACTTGTCCTGGAAACCACTTTCCGGCTTGATAAAGACCTGCTCTGGTTCCTTGGTCTCAGCAACGGAGTGCAGGTTGCCATAGCGGTAGTCCTCCTCGCGGGAGTTCACACTTGCAGCCTCACGTGGAGCCTCTTCACGCAGCTCGTAGCGGTGGCGCTCTGCACGACGCGAGTCGGCATAGGAGTCATCAAAACGCTCCTCGTCACGGCGGTCAAACTCGTCGTAGTGCTCGTCGTAAGCCGCGTCATCAGTCGGGGTAAGACCGAAGAAATTTGAAACCCCACGGAAGAAATCAGCCATCTTCTGCTACGTCCTTCTTAGTGTGCGAATTTAAGTCTGTGCTACCCACAACCTACCGGCTGGGTCAGCAATATCGCATAGACACGCGCAAATTTGGCGAGCCAAAATTACAACTTTGAAACTTAGCCCCGCTCAGGCAGGATCACGATGCCCGCCTGACGGCCAGTTTTCCCCTCCCGCCGGTAGGAAAAGTACTGCTCATTGTCAATAGTGCAGTTGGGCTCGACGTTGACATGCCGCACACCGAGGCTATAAAGCTGCCTCATCAAGCCGGCGCGCACGTCAACACCGGCAGTCCCCTGCTTCGTTCGCGTCTTCGCTCCGGGCAAGTGCTTATCGACGTCATCGGCCATCGACTCAGGCACCTCGTAATTGTGACCAGAAGCCGCTGCACCGAGAAGCGCATGGATATTCTCGGGCGTGGCACCGAGCTCAATCATCTTTTCGACAGATTTACGAACGATCCCGTTGCGGGCACCGGTCCGCCCCGCGTGTACCGCAGCGGCGACACCCGCATGATCGTCGGAAAGCAAGACCGGAACGCAATCGGCAACGAGCACTACCAGCGCGAGACCCGGCGTGGTCGTGACGATGGCGTCAGTAGCCGGGACAGGCTCGGTTTGTGGTTCGTTGACGACGGTGACCGTGTTGGTGTGAAGCTGCTCCATGTAGACGAAGCGGGCGCGGTCGATTCCCAGAGAATCGGCCAACCGCTGGCGGTTGCGTTCGACTGCGGACGGGTCATCGCCGACATGATCTCCAAGATTGAAGGAATCATATGGTGGCAGCGAAAACCCGCCGCGCCGATTCGTCAGAATTTTTCGGCTGCGGCGGGATTCAGTCATGATTTCTTAGAAGCCCCACTCCGGCAGGTCACTGGAGGCCTGGTAGCCGCCACGACGATCATCGTGGTCATCGCGATCCTTGTAACGGTGAGCACCACGGTAATTGCGGCTTTCCTGCGTACGCGGTGTCGGGTTGTCGGTGAACAGACCACCGCTGTTCGGATTGGTGCGCGGGACAAAGCGGTCGCGGTCCTCACGCTCGCGCGGCTGTGCGACCGGACGCTCTTCCTCCGCACGCGGAGCCGGAGTGCCGAGGTTGTCACCGCCCGGCAGTGCGCTGCCCTGGCGCGGCGCCTGCTCAGCGGCCGAACGTGCCTCGGCATCCTGTGCAGCCGGACGTGCAGCGGCACCTGCAGCTGGCTTATCCAGCGGGTTGCCATTACCCTGCTCAAAACCGGTAGCAATCACAGTGACACGAACTTCGTCACCGAGGTTGTCGTCGATAATGGTACCGAAGATGATGTTGGCATCCGGGTCAGCCTTTTCCTCCACGATGGACGCGGCAGCGTTGACCTCCATCAGGCCGAGGTCGGAGCCACCGGCGACGGAAATAAGCACACCCTGTGCACCATCCATGGTGGACTCCAGCAGCGGGGAGTTAATGGCCTGAGTAGCGGCGTTCATCACACGGTCATCGCCACGTGCGGAGCCAACGCCCATCAGAGCCGAGCCAGCCTCCGCCATTACCGAGCGGACGTCGGCGAAGTCGACGTTAATCATGCCCGGAATGGTAATCAGGTCAGTAATACCCTGGACACCGTTGTACAGAATCTCGTCGGCAAAGCGGAACGCGTCCATCATGGACAGATCCTGCTCACCAATCTGCAGCAGACGCTGGTTCGGAATGGTGATAAGGGTGTCACAGACCTCCTTGAGGGTTTCAATGCCCTCGGCGGCCTGGCGCGCACGGCGCTTGCCCTCGAAGTCGAACGGCTTGGTTACTACGCCGACGGTCAGGGCGCCGGACTTCTTGGCGATGCTCGCGACAACCGGAGCTGCACCAGTACCGGTGCCACCGCCCTCACCTGCGGTAACGAAGACCATATCGGCGCCCTTGAGGGTCTCTTCAATCTCATCCTTGTGGTCTTCCGCAGAAGTGCGGCCAACCTCGGGGTTAGCGCCAGCTCCCAGACCACGAGTTGCCTCACGCCCGATGTCGAGCTTGACATCAGCGTCGGAGAACATCAGGGCCTGCGAGTCGGTGTTGACTGCGATAAATTCGACACCCTTCAGCCCCTCCTCGATCATGCGGTTGACAGCATTGACGCCACCGCCGCCGACACCGACGACTTTGATAACGGCGAGGTAGTTATTCGGGGAGGTCATTGCGCGTTTCTCGCCCTTTCCTATAGGTCCTAAATAATTTCATCTAGCCACGTTGCACATGGGCCGCACGACAGCATTGGCACCGCCGGGCAGTACAGCTCTCCATGACACCGCACGGAAGAAGTGCATCATGGCCGAAAAGCTGTTGACCCCATTGTGGTCGAAAACTGCAAATAATTCAGCGACCTTTTAGCGCGTGTCGCTACCTTAAACCTGCACTTGAGGGATAGTGTTTAGCCACAGAAATCACTCCAGACACCACCATTCTCTACTCTCCCTTTGCAGCGGGTAGTCGGGGGTTGGAGACATTCCAAATCTTCTCGCCACGGTTCAGGACAATCTCCGTCGCACGCGCTTTTTCTGCCGCATTATCCGAGGACCCGAAGTACACCTCGTATCCATCGGTCAGAAATAGCTTGATTTCTGCCTCGGAAGGCGCGCTAATCCGCTCCACACGGTGTGCGACGGGCTCCGGCAACGCCTTGACGACGTTCAAAACCGCCTTGATAACGCGCGGTTCGGGGTCAACTTTGCCGTCTGTTGGCTCATCCACGCGAGGTGCATCAACAACTTCGATGACACCCGGAGGCGGGGCTGCCGTGACGAACTCCTGCCCATTTGCGGAAAACAGATGCTCTCCGTCAGTGGCACGGACAAACACCACTGGGGTGAATTCCCGTACCGAAATAGTCACGCTCTGCGGCCATGAACGACTGACGGTCACGCTATCGACCCACGGCTGCCCCGCCACGGAGCGCGCTGAGGCATCCGTGTCCAAGCGAATGAGCTTTTGATTCTCGGAGATACCACTGGCGTCGACAATCGCGTCTTTATCACCGTGGACGACGCCTTCAACATCAATGTTTTTCACAACCAGCCACGGCGAAAACCACACCACCGCTGCAACGATGGCGATAATCGCGACCAGGCCACCGCCGATGAGCCAGCCGCGTCGCGGGGCGCGCGCTGAACGCTGTCGCCGCGACACGGCTGTGCCCTGGTCTGCACCGTCGGTCTGCTGAGATTGCTTTCGGCTGGTTTTCACAGTGCTACGACTCCACCTGTTCGTCGTTGTCTCCGCTGAGCTCGCGCACGATTTCGTCGGCAAGCATCGTCACAGAGCCAGCACCGATGGTCAAGATGACATCGTGCGGTTCGGCGATTTCGCGGACGCGAGCCGGGACGCTGGTGAAATGCGGCTCATACGTCACAGGGATGGTCATTTTGTTGGCGATGAGCGCACCGTCGACGCCCGGCAGTGGCTCCTCGCGGGCACCGAAGACATCGAGCAAAACAGCCTTGTCCGCCAGCGACAGGGCTGCAGCGAACTCGTCGGCAAAGTTGCGAGTACGCGAGTACAAGTGCGGCTGGAAAACAGCGATGACATTGCCACGACCGGCCTCGGTGACCAATTCCCGAGCTGCGCCGAGAACTGCGGAGACCTCGGTCGGGTGATGCGCGTAGTCGTCGTAGATACGAGCGCCAACAAATGGCCCCTCGCCGATACTGCCGTGATAGTCGAAGCGACGACGGACACCGGTGAATTCACCAAGACCGCGCGCCATACGCCCCAGATCTGCCCCGACGCAGTCGCCACCAACCATTGCGGCCAGCGCGTTGAGCGCCATGTGACGGCCGGGCTGATGCAGTTCAAACCTCACCGATGTCGAGCCAACGGTGGCCTCCACACGGGCGCCACCACCGACGGGAGTCCAGCCGTGCAAAACGGCACCAACCGGCAGCGTCGGGTGTTTAGCCAAGGCTTCTTCCCCACCATAAGCCAGCACGTTAATGCCGCGTTCCACCGCGCGCTCGCCCAATGCGGCCGCATGCGGATCCTCAGCACAGACGACCAGATGACCGCTGTCTTTAATGCGCTCTGCAAAAGCGTCAAAGACGGCGTAGTAGGTCTCGTCGTCCCCGAAAAAGTCAAGGTGATCGGGCTCGATGTTGGTAATTACGGCCACTTCCGGCTGGTAAGTCAACAACGAGGCATCCGACTCATCGGCCTCAGCAACAAAGACGTCACCACTGCCCTGGTGAGCATTGACGCCGGCCTTGCTCATTAGACCGCCAACAGCAAAAGACGGATCCAAACCAGCTGCCTGCAAAGCGGCGACGGTCATCGACGTAGTAGAGGTTTTGCCGTGAGTACCGGCAATCAGAAGGGCCCTGGAGTCCTGCATCAACAGCGCTAGCACATCGGAACGCTTGAGCACCGGAATGTCCAGCCCATGTGCACCGGCCAGCTCCGGATTCGTCTTCGGAATAGCTGCGAAGGAAATGACCACTGCCTCCGGGAACTCTCCCTCACCGGCCAGCTCGAGATTCGCACGGTCATGGCCAATGGCGATGGTGGCTCCCATCGCACGCAGTCCCACCACCGCGCGGGACTCCTTGACATCGGAACCGGTAACACGAATGCCACGCGCCAACAGGATGCGAGCGATACCGGACATGCCGGCACCGCCAATGCCAATCATGTGGACACTTGCGGGCAGCTCTCCCGTTACCGGCTGAAAGCCATCGAAATTAACGTTCATGTTTATGCTCGCTTTACTTCTTAGAGTTCACAGCCGCAGACAGCACCCGACGGGCGATGTTCTCCGCAGCGTTACCATGTCCGATATTGGCCAGGGCGCGGCGCCCGTCGGCAAGCTTTTCAGGGGACGTGACCAGCGGAATTACGATATCCGAAACTGATGCCGCAGTCAGCGACTCGTCGGCGATGAGAATGCCGCCGCCAGCATCGATGACATCGGTGGCGTTGAGTGCCTGTTCCCCATTTCCGTGTGGCAGCGGTACATACACCGCAGGCAGGCCGACAGCTGAGACTTCAGCTACCGTCATCGCACCGGAACGGCACAAAATCAGGTCAGCGGCGGAGTACGCCAGATCCATCCGGTCGATGTACGGGACAGCGACATAGGGGGCGTCCTCGCGGATGGACTCGACCTCGACGTGATTCTTCTTTCCGTAGGCATGCAGTACGGATACACCGGCCTGGGCGAGCTCTGCGGCTGCACCGCTGACAGCTTCGTTGATGGAACGCGCCCCCTGCGAACCACCGGTGACAAAGAGCACCGGTCCCTCCTGCGGTAAACCGAAGAACTCGCGGGCTTCGGCACGCTTGGCGTCGCGGTCCAGCGCCGCGAGGCTGGCACGCACGGGATTGCCGACGACCTCGGCCTTCAGACCTGAACCGGTCACAGCGGCCAGGCCGACGCCGCCGAGTGCGACACCGAGCTTATTGGCCAGACCCGCACGGGCGTTGGCCTCGTGAACCAGGAACGGAATCTTCTTCCCCGCACGACACGCCATGTAGGCAGGTGCCGATACGTAGCCGCCAAAACCGATGACCGCATCAGCGTCAATACGCTTGAAAACCTTGCGGGTCTCACGCACCGCGCGAGCGACGTTGAGAGGCAGCTTGAACAAATCCGCAGTCGGCTTGCGCGGCACCGGCACTGGCGGAATCAGTTCCAGGTCATAGCCTCGCGCCGGTACGAGGGTCGACTCCAACCCCCGATTCGTACCGAGTGCAATGACGCGGGCCTCCGGCTGCAGGTTCAAAATCGCATCCGCCACTGCCAGTGCGGGTTCGATATGGCCAGCCGTACCACCGCCGGCCACCACAATGGTCGGAGCAGAGCCATCTTCCTTGAGAAACTGCTCAGACTCCGAAGCGCCTTTCGCCCCAGCGGCTGCGCCCAGATTCTTGTCTGCCATGGTGTTATCGATTCCTCCTCCGCGGTGCTGAACCGCCATTCCTATTGTTTCGGCCCGGGCGCTGGCGCGAACGCGACTGTCCGCCACGGCCTTCGCCCCGAATCCTACTGCCCCGACCTGAGCTTGACGACGACCAGGAGCCCTGTGACCGTCCAGCCCGCGGCGACCTCGCTGTAAATCCCCAAGCCCGTCCGTTGTCACTACGAGAGGAATAATCCACTTCGCGGCCACGAACGCTGCCCGAGTTTCCGGAGCTGCCGGAGGTTCGGGAGCCACGCTGCGGAGCTGCACCTCGACCACTGCGGCTGCCTCCACTACGGCCGGCCCGATTGAATCGGTCAGCTCGACCGCTGTAGGTTTCCCGCACCTGCGCCCCCTCGCCGCGTGGAGTACGCGCACCACTGGTCACCACGGGAGGGCCGAAGCGTTGCGGATCGCGATGGGCACGCACCTTCGGCGCGTGGCGACGCGATTCGTCATACGGAATCGGCTCCGGAATACCCAGGAACCTATCCAGCGCCGGACGGCCCGAAGTCTGCATTGCAGAGACTGCTTCCGATTCGTGGCGGGCACATGTGGCCAGCAGCCCCATCGAGAACAACGTCACCATCGCCGATGTACCACCGGCGGAAATCAGCGGCAGCTGCAGACCAGTCACTGGCAACGCACCAACGACGTAGCCAATGTTGATGAAAGCCTGCACCACGGTTGCAGCAGTAATCGTGCCCGCGAGCAAACGGAGAAACGGATCGTTCTGGCGACCGGCGATACGAAGTCCCACCCAGCCGAGCGCTGCATAGAGCAAAATAACCATCAGCGCGCCGAGGAAACCAGTCTCCTCACCGATAATGGCAAAAATGAAGTCATTCTTCGCCTCCGGTAGGTATCCCCACTTCGCGCTCGACTGACCGAGACCGACACCGGTGAGAGATCCGTCGGCAAGCGAAAGAAAGCCCTGGTAAGACTGGTAGGCATCGCCCTGCACGTCGTTGAAGTTACCGAGCAGCGAGTCCAAGTAGACCCTGATTCGCGCCGAACGGAAACCCGCGGTGACGGTGAAAATCACCATGGCAAAAGCCGCTGCAGCAAGAAGCCCGGTGATAAAGACTCGCGGCAAGCCAGCAAACCACGCCAACGCCACCACGACGAACGCCATGGAAGCAACCATGCCGAGGTCACGCTGTAGCATCACCAGTGCCAATATCACGAAGCTGACCGCGCCAAACAGCCCAAACAAATCGGTGTAGGACACAGCAGTGCGGACCTTCTCAGCCAGTAGCTTCGAGCCCCACAATGCCAGCGCAATTTTCGCGATTTCTGATGGCTGCATGGTGATACCACCAATACTCAGCCACGAACGCGCACCGGTTTCCTCCAGGCCAATGCCGATGCCAGGAATAATCACCAAAACCAGAAGCACAAAGGACAGAATCAGCGCTGCCGTCGATAGCGAGCGAATCAGCTCCACCCGCATTCGCAGCACGATCCACATGGAGATGAGACCCGCCACCACCATGACCAGCTGGCGGATAAACACCGACCACACGTTGCCCGAGTCGTTACCCGCGCTGGCCATGGATGCCGACAGCACCATCACCAGGCCGATAGACGTCAGCAGTGCGACGATAATCATCAGCAGGTGGTAGTCGAACAGCGGGCGCGACTTCCAGTCGTTAAAACGCTCCACCCACGCCGGCCGCTCTCGAGCACTAGTGCTTGACGACGAGGGCTGTTGTGACTTGGTAGCCTTCGTCCCCTTTTGTGCTGTCGCGGCGCTAGCGCTTAAATTACGAGCCTTGCGGGAGTTATCCATCAGTTGATGTCACCTTCTGCGCCCATTGCGCGAACAAGTCGCCGCGTTCAGCCATACCGGAGTACATGTCCAAGCTGGCGGCAGCTGGTGCCAATAGCACCACGTCCCCCGGATTGGCATATTCACTAGCTGCCATACAGACCTTCGCCATGGCATCGACCTTGTCGGTGTCATCGATGACAACGACCGGCACAGCAGGTGCGATGCGGGAGAGCGCATCGCTGACTAGTTGCCTATCGACGCCCAGAACCACGGCGGCCTGCAGGCGATGAGCATGCTTTGCCACTAGCGGCGAGATTTCCGCGCCCTTGAGCTGGCCACCGACAATCCAAACAACACGTTCATGGCCGGACAGTGCCGCGTCGGCAGCGTGGGGATTGGTGGCCTTGGAGTCATCAATCCACACGACATCATTTGTCTTATGGACGATCTGACCGCGGTGTGCGCGGACTTCGAAAGTCTCCAGCGCCGCTGCAATTTGCTCCGGTGATGTACCGATACTGCGCGCCATCGCGGTGGCGGCCACCGCATCGAGAACACCTGCCCGGCCGGGAGGAGAAATTCCCGCTACCGGTGCGATGACAATGCCCGGCTCAGAGTCGTCATCTGCGGCATCGCCACCGCCAAAAGCGCGGTCGACAATCATGCCATCGCGAACTCCGACCTGGTGTGCCTCCGGGGGACCATCGGTGAAGCCCACGACGGAGTTGCCGAGCTCATCGTTTTTCAGCATCTTTTCCACGTGCTCGACGACATCGGCGTCATCCGCGCCGTAGATTGCGACAGCACCACGCAGCGCACGGGTCTTGTCCAGACCGTAGTTTTCGTAAGAACCGTGCCAGTCGATGTGGTCTTCCGCCAGGTTCAGCAGTACTCCCGCATCTGGGCGAATATTCGGCGCCCAGTGCAGTTGGAAGCTGGACAGCTCTGCGGCCAACACCTCGATACGAGGCTCAGCGGTCAGTGCATCGTACAGAGCCACGCCAATGTTGCCCACAGCAGCGCCCTGCTCCCCGAGCATGGCGGCCAGCATGGAGGTAGTTGTGGTCTTGCCATTAGTGCCGGTGACTACCAACCAGGTACGTTTCGGCCCCCACAGCTGGGCACAGTCACCAGCGAAAGCCAGCGCCACATCACCGAATACCGGGACACCGGCCTCAGCGGCAGCGTCGAACAGCGGACTGGTCGGACGCCACCCCGGGGAGGTCACAATCGCAACCGCGTCGGCAAGCTCGTCGCGAGCGTCTGCAGTCGTGACATGCCGAACCGAAAAGTCAGCGGCAACCAGTGCGCCGAGAGCGGAGTCGTCTACGACGACAACTTCCGGACAGCCGTTGTCCTTGAGCATCGCAATGGCACCGCGACCGGAAACCCCGGCTCCTGCCACCAGAACTCGACCAGAGCGCACCGTAGCGACTAAGTCGAGGTTTCGGATATCGGTGAGGTTGGTCGGGTCTGGTGAGTTAATCATTGAAATACGCCTACCTGAGAGAGCCAGTCACTGTAGAAGATGGCTGCACCAATCATGTTGAAAATGCCTGCGAGTAGCCAGAAGCGAACGACAACAGTTGTCTCTGCCCAACCTCCGTTTTCGAAGTGGTGATGGAGAGGAGCCATGCGGAATACGCGCTTGCCAGTCGTCTGGAAAACCGCAATCTGGATTGCCACGGAAGCAACTTCCATCACGAAGATGAAGCCAATGATAACCATCAGCAGCTCAGTCTTGGTGACAAATGACAGACCCGCTACCAAACCGCCAAGAGCCAACGAACCGGTATCTCCCATGAAGATCTTTGCCGGCGCTGCATTCCACCACAGGAAGCCCAAGCAGGCGCCCAGACCCGCGACGGAAATAACGGCGATATCCAGTGGATCGCGAACGTCATAGCAGCCGCTACCCAGCGAAGCCTCGCAGGAGTTACGGAACTGCCAGAAGGAAATCAGCGTGTAGGTGGCCAGCAGCAGCGCGGTGGCACCAGCGGCCAGGCCGTCAAGGCCATCAGTGAGATTGACGGCATTTGTCCATGCGGCAATGACAATGAAGACAAATACCAGGAAGACAATCATGCCGAACCACACCGGCCCCGGAGCCAGATTCAGGAACGGAATATCTCGAATCAGCGACAAGTTCGTCGTACCCGGCGTCAAGCCTGACGCATCCGGGAACTGCAGCAACAGCACGCCAAAAATCAACGCTGCCGCCAGCTGCCCCACTAGCTTCGCTGTCTTGTTCAACCCCAGGTTGCGGCCCTTATAGAGTTTGATGAAGTCATCGGCAAAACCCAATGCGCCCATCGCCAGAACCAGGAACATGACCAACAGACCGGAGGCGGACGGCCCCACGCCAGTCTGGATATACGTAACGAGGTGAGAGAGGAAATAGCCAGCGACGATTGCGGCGATGATGGCGATGCCGCCCATGGTCGGAGTTCCCCGCTTGCGCAGGTGGCTCTTCGGCCCTTCTTCACGAATCTCCTGGCCAAGACCTTCAGCAGAGAATTTGCGAATAAGCACTGGTGTTAAAAAGACACTCACCAGGAATGCAATCGCACCACTGAGAATAAGTTGAATCACTTACTTTTCCTCTCCGCTTTCACTTTCGGGCGCAGTTCCAACCTTGGCAGCTAGCGAGTCCGCGACCCGCCACATACCGTCCGCGTAGGAGGCCTTGACTAACACAACATCGTTCGGACGCACCTCAGCCGCCACCAACTCCGCGGCAGCGGATGTATCCGGCACCCTAGAAGTATTTAACCCCAACTCTTCCGCTTTGTCGGCCAAGGCATGCACATTAGAACTCTCTCCGACTGCAATTAGTCGATCGATGCCGCGGCCCACAAGGTACTCGCCCAGTGACGAGTGCTCATTCTCAGCGGAATCGCCAAGCTCACCCATCTGTCCCAGCACCGCCCACGATGAGGCGTCCTGGTGCGTTGGGCCAGCTGCTGTACGAGCCAGAGCATCAATCCCCGCACGCATCGAATCAGGGTTGGCATTGTAGGAGTCGTTAATAACGACGATATTGCCAGTGAGCTGCTGGACATCCATGCGCCGCTCCGAGGCTGCCACATGCGCGGCCATCGCCTTTGCGACTTGCTCAGCATCAATACCGGACTCCACTGCCACCGCAATCGCCGCCAGGGCATTGGCCACTTGGTGCGCACCATAGACCTGCAGTTGGATCGGGAATGTACGCCCATCCGGTATATGCAGGTCGAAGGACGCACGAGCAAAATCGTCGAGCTGCACATTCGTGGCGCGGTAATCCGCGGTTGCGTGGCGTTCGGAGTTCTCATCGGCAGAGAAGAACACCACCTTCGCCTGGGTACGCGGAGCCATGCCAGTGACGTAGTCATCGTCGGCATTGAGTACGGCCACGCCGCCCTGCTCCGCAGCCGGCAGCGCTTCCACGAGCTCGCCCTTAGCCTGCGCGATTGCCTCGCGCGAGCCAAACTCGCCAAGGTGCGCCGTACCAACATTGAGCACCGCACCGATCGTCGGTGGTGCGATGCGCGCCAGGTGAGCCACATGCCCAATTCCGCGCGCACTCATCTCCGCCACCAGGTACTTCGTCTCCGGAGTACACTGCAGCACCGTGTACGGATGCCCAATTTCGTTATTAAACGACCCCTTCGGTGCCACCGTCGGACCGTCGGTACGCAGCAGCGTCGCCATCATGTCCTTCGTCGACGTCTTTCCCGCTGACCCCGTGACACCGACGACATGCAGCTGATCCTTCTTCAGCTCGTCGACGACGTAACGCGCCAACTTACCAAGCGCTTCCAGCACCGCCGCCCCGGACCCATCCGGATCGTGTGCAAATGCGTCGGCATTGGAGTCCTGCTTACCAAGGGGCTTGACGACGACCGCAGGTTGCCCAACATCTCGTGCCGCCAGTGCCATCGTCGCTCCAGCTGCAACAGCCTGATCGATGAAGTCGTGGCCGTCGACCCGCGCGCCCGGCAGGGCTAGGAAGAGCGAGCCTTCGCGGATCTTTCGGGAGTCGAATTCTGCGGGTTGAGTCACTGTGGCGTCATCATCGACGTGGACGAGTTCACCTCCCACGATGTGAGCGATTTCCGCAGCGGTCAGGGCAATCATGATGTCTATAGTCCTTGTTGGTTAGAGTTCCAGGCGCCTAGTAAAGGATGATTTCTTGATTTTATTCGCCTACCGCGAGTGGTTCGCGGTAGGCATGTCAGGTGGTGCGCTTCCTCAGCGATTTCGGCAATCTCAATCAGCGAATCCTTCCAGTCGCTGTGTGAGTGCTTCGGCCAGCTGTTCACGGTCATCGAACGGGTGAATCACGCCACCGATATCCTGGCCGGTTTCGTGTCCCTTGCCTGCCACCACGATGCTGTCGCCGCTGCGGGCGAGCTCGACGACACGGCGAATTGCCTGGCCACGACCGCCAATTTCCTCAACAACCGTGTCAGAACTGGCCTTGCCGCTGGCAACGGCTTCCTTCGCACCAGCGACCACGGCCGCACGGATTTCAGAGGGTACCTCAGAGCGTGGATTGTCATCGGTGATGATGACGACATCGGCACCGCAAGCAGCCTCAGCTCCCATAATTGGACGCTTGGCGCTATCGCGGTCGCCACCGGCGCCGACGACAACCAACACGCGACCTTCGGTCTGTGCACGCAATGTGGCCAACACCTCAGCTACTGCGGCTGGCTTGTGGGCATAGTCCACTACAGCCAGGAAGTCCTGTCCGCGATCGATGCGCTCCATCCGACCCGGCACACGAACCTGTGCCAGGCCGCTCTTGGCCGCGTCATTGGCATGCCCAATCGCATCGAGAACAGACCACGCAACTGCGGCATTGGCAACGTTAAAGGCGCCAGGAAGAGGAACTTCCACCTCAACTGTGTCAGTGTTATTTCGCGTTAGCTCCACATGCTGGACACCGTTAGTGGTGACGGTCGCTGCAGCGGCGTGCCATTCTGCAAAGACCTCGGCAGCTGGCATCTTGTCGGTTACGCGATGCTGAGTATGGACAGTGGTGACTTGGACATCCGGGTCGCCGGCAGCGATATCCGCCATGCGGACACCCCAGTCGTCGTCGATGCACACGACAGCCTTCGGTGCATGTGTCGGACCTGCGGGATCAAAGAGCTTGGCCTTGGCTTGGAAATACTCTTCCAAGGTCTTGTGGAAGTCCAGATGATCCTGCGAGAGGTTGAGGAAACATCCGACGTTGAAACTGACGCCGTCGACACGCCCCAACGACAGTGCGTGAGAAGAAACCTCCATGACAACGTGCGTCACGCCTTCAGAGAGCATCTGGTGGAACAGGCGCTGGAGGGCCGGAGCCTCTGGGGTAGTCAGGCTCGACGGAACGGCACGGCCATTGATGCGCGTGCCGGTAGTACCAATGATGCCTGTCGAGCATCCAGCTGCCAGCAGCGCGCCCTCCAGCATGTAGGTCGTGGTGGTCTTGCCAGAGGTGCCGGTAACTCCAATGATGGTCAGTGAATCCGAGGGGTGATCGTAGATTTCTGCAGCAACGTGCCCCATGACAGCCCGGACATCGTCGACGACCAGGACTGGGCGAGTCTCCCCGGCTTCCCGCAGGATTTTCAGACCTTCCTCATCAGTCAGAATCGCTGTAGCAGCCGACTGCTGCGCGTAACGCGCACCGTGCGTGCGAGTACCTGGGACGGCAGCAAACATTCCGCCTTCAGGTACGTCGGCAGCGTTGAGTTCGATTGCGGCGATATCCGTTCCTGCCGCCGCGGATTCGGTAATGCCGTCAAGTCGGCCATGCGCGAGGTTACACAATTTCGCAAGGGTGGCGGTCATTGGCTGTTCCCTCTTTCAAGTCAGTCGTTGGTGTACAACAGGTTGGAAAAATTCAAGAGATTCACTTTGCAGAAACCAAAGTAATAAAAGTCTGTGTATTAGTGCTGTCGCTGTAACTTCATTGTGGTGGTGACCTCGTTACGGCTGCAGCAACAACTTGCCCTCGCGGGGTGGCGACGGCGGTACGTTGTAGCGATTGAGCGCCCAGGCGGCAATGTCCTTAAACAGTGGGGCTGCCGACTGGCCACCTTCGCCATGGACACCGCGCTGGGGTTCATCAAGCATGATGCCAATGACAAAACGGGGATCGTCGGCAGGCGCGATACCTGCAAATGTGATGTGGTACTTGGAATTCGAGTACGCGCCGGTGTCGGGGTCGACCTTCTGCGCCGTACCTGTCTTGCCTGTGAGCGAGTATCCCTCAATACTATTGCCGGCAGCGGTACCCGACTGCTGCCCCGTGGGATCAGACTGCATAACGCCTTCAAACATGGCGCGCACAGTTTGGGCCGTCTCCGGGCTAACCACACGCACTGTTTCCGGGCGCTCTGTTGCCGTCTTCGTGCCGTCCGGGGAAATTGTCGAGCGAATCATACGCGGCGGGATGCGCTCGCCATCGTTGGCGATAGCCTGGAAAACTCCTGTCATCTGCAGCAGTGTCATGGCCATACCCTGACCAATGGGCAGGTTCGCAAACGTACCGCCGGACCACTGCGGACGCTGCGGCACCAAGCCGGAAGATTCACTGGGCAACTCGATACCCGTGGACTGCCCCAGCCCGAAGAGGTGCAGCATCTCAGCGAAGCGGTCCTGACCCAAACGCTCTGCCAGCATTAGGGTGCCGACGTTGGAAGACTTGCCGAATACACCGGTCGTCGTGAAAGCTTCCGTTCCGTGGTCCCATGCATCGCGCACCGTGACACCCGCCATATCAATAGTGCCCGGGACCTGCAGAACCTCATCGGGTGTGGTCTTGCCGTCTTCGATAGCGGCCGCGGCGGTAATGATCTTTGCTACAGAGCCGGGCTCAAATGGGTTCGATACCGCGGAGTTTCCGATAGTGCGACCCTCTTCGAGCTCGGCCCCCATATCCTTATTCGGGTTAGCCGTGTCCGCCTGCGCCATTGCTAGCACTTCGCCGGTCTTCGCGTCGAGCACAACTGCCGACGCATCTTTCGCTCCCGAGTTGGCCTTCGCCTGGTTGACCTGCTGCTGGACAAAGTACTGCATGTCTAGGTCCAGGGTCAGCTCGTATGTCGTACCGTCCACAGCCGCGTGAACATCGCGCGTGGATCCCGGGATTGCCACGCCGTTGGAGGCGATATCAATGGTCTTGCCACCGTTAATACCCTGCAAAGTGGCATCACGAGAGGCTTCAAAGCCGAACTGGCCGACGCCATCCATGCCAATCTTGCCGATGACGTTAGCCGCCGTCGCCCCATTCGGGTACTGGCGAATATCCTGACGCTCCGCCACCAGTTCCGGATACTTTTCCACGATGGCGGCGGCCTTGTCCGGATCGACATTACGCACGAGCACCTCGTAGGTGCTGTCCTCATTGCGCAGCTTCTCTAGAATGTCCTTCGAGCTCACCCGGGACGGCGCGCTCATCACCGAGTTCTCCTCGGTTTCGGGTTCCGCTTGACGACGGCGACTGCTTCCCGACTTCTCCGCGTCGATGTCGGCCACGTCGAGTAGCTTCGGCAAATCCTTGGCGATCTGCTCGAGGCGTTCATCGTAGGCAGCGACATCATCCGGGCGCTGCTTATGTGCGTCCCCAATCCACTTGCGCAAAGTGTTCGGGTGCACGGTAATACTGCGTGCCTCCATCGTGAAGGCAAGCTGAGCTCCATTACGGTCGAGAATCGCACCGCGCCGAGCTGCATCAACAACTTCCACCGTGCGCTGATTCTGTGCCGCCGCAGAAAGGTCAGGACCTGCGACGAGCTGCACCCAAGCCAAACGGGAGACCAGCACTACGACTGCGATAGCGCCTATAAACTGCAGCCAGTTGCGACGCCGGATGAAGTCCTTATTACTAATGCGCATTTTTTCGCGCGGGGGCACGCTTCGGTTGGTATTAGCATCGAGCCTCCGGCTGCGCTGACCATCCCGAACTCGACTTTGGTCTCTGCGCTCACGGGATGTAATTCGGTAAGCACGTTCGCCGAAGTCATACCCCCCTCCACGGTTGGGGTAGTCGTCTTCAGATCGAATCATGCGCTAGTGCTTTCTACTAAGTCGATTCTCCCGCGCGCGATAACGTTAGGCGGTATTCCCTGCCATCGCGAGTACTGAATTAATTAGTCTACAGTCGCCTGACCAGAAACAGTGGAACCGCCAGAATATCGGACAGTTGGCCAGTTTGGCCGTGTTTAGTTTCTAAGTTCCTACGGTGCTGGAGCTGGCTCGGGTGCCGGTGCTTCCGGTACTTCCGGCACCGAGGCTGGCGCTTCGGGCGCTTCCGGAGCTGGCGCTGGAGCTTCAGCCTCAGGCGCGGGTGCCGGAGCCGGAGCCGGAGCCGGCGCAGGTGCTGGTGCGGGTGCGGGTGCGGGTGCGTGGTTCTGCGGCGCATACGGAGCAGTAGCCGGCAACCCGTTCGGACGTGGATGCGCTTCCTCAATAGCCGGTGCCTGCATCCCCGGAACATTCTCGGTGTCCTTCGGGTTCGACGACGGCGCATGCGGATTATTCGGCGACTCACTGTTGAGGTCGATAATCTTCTGCTGCTTCTCATCGCCCGGTCGCACTTCCACGACCTTGCCTTCCGGGTCAGTAGTTAAAACGGCAGGCTGCTCCGGATTAACCATGCCCTCTTCCACGGCGCGCTGAGCGATAGCTCCAGTGGACTTCATGTACGCCACGTCGCGCTCGAGCACCTCCAGCTGGTTACGCAGCTCCTTTTCCTTGGTCTGCGCAGCATCCAGCTGCAAGGATGTCGAGGTCGAAATACCAGACAGGAACATTGCCATCACGATGCCCGCGACAACGAGAAAAATCATTAGAGCCGCACCGGCAAACTTGTGGCTATCCCTCGAGGACGTCGTAACGCGACGCCCCCGCACCGAGATGACCTGCTGAGAACCTGTGCGCCCAAACCGCCGACGCTGATAAAGATCCTTTTCCGTGCGGGCGCTGCGACCGCGCTGACGAGTCTTCGTCTTGGCACCGGCGACGGTTGCAGACGCGCCGCGGGAGGTGCGCCGGGTGGGGGCGTGCTCCGTGATTGTCGTTGCCATGCTCGAAAGTTCTCCCAGTACTTAGATTGTGAAGGGTTCGTTTGGTGCGGTTGGAAAGGGTTGGGTCAGTCGGCTCGAATTCGCTCGATACAGCGAACTCGTACCGGCGCGGCTCGGGGGTTGTCTTCGATCTCGCTTGCCGACGCCTTCTCCGCACCTCTCGTGATGAGAGCGAAGTGCGGTTCATGCCCCGGAAGCTCCATCGGGAGCCCCGGTGGGGTTGTCGACTTCACACGCTCCGCAAAGTCCTTCTTAACGATGCGGTCTTCCAGACTCTGGTAGCTCATGAACACTGCACGCCCATCGACTGCGAGTGCATCGCAGACCTGCGGCAGCACATTTTCTAGAGCTTCAAGCTCACGATTTACCTCGATACGAAGAGCCTGGAACGTACGTTTGGCCGGGTGTCCGCCCTTACGGCGAGATGCCGCCGGAATGGTTTCATAGAGCAGCTCAACCAGACGGCCGGAGGTGGTAAACGGTTCCTTTTCCCGCTCACGCAGGATTGCCGAGGCAATCTTGCCGGCGAAGCGCTCGTCGCCGTAAGTCGATAGGATGCGCGCGATATCACCGTGCGAATAGGTATTGAGCACATCCGCTGCGGTAATCCCCTGGCTTGCATCCATGCGCATGTCCAGCGGGGCGTCGACTCGGTAGGCGAATCCACGATTGACCTGATCAAGCTGCATCGAGGAAACACCGAGATCGAAAAGCGCACCTGCGATACCCTTCTCAGCGGCGCGGGCAAGAATGTTCTCCGCGCCACTTCCACCAGCGGCTGCAGGAATCTCACCACTGAGCACCTCGGCGAGCGAATCGAAACGCACACGGAACCCTGCAAAGCGATCACCGAAACGCGCGAGACGCTCTTCTGCCCCGCGCAATGCATTGCCATCGCGATCGAGTCCAACAACGCAGAGCTTCGGGAACTGCTCCAACAGATATTCCGTGTGCCCACCGGCACCAAGAGTGCCGTCGACAACTACTGCGTCGTCACCCAGCGCCTCGATGCCCGGGCGCAACAAATCAGTTACTCGATGAAGCAAAACGGGGACATGACCAAACTCGCCGGACTTGCGATCATCCGCAGGCGTCGATCCGTTCATTTCCCCTCCTCACCGGGTATGTTTGCACTGGTCAGAGAATCTATCGAGTGTATTCCCGGTTTGCTTGACGACGAGTGCCGCGCCAGCAACCAGACCGCACCTCATGTGCACTACTGGGAATGCTGCTATCGGTGCTTAAACAAAAAGCGGGGATGTTCACAGGGCCCCGCCTGACAGAACCTGGTATCGGGGAAGTACACCAGGGGCTATCAGGCAGAGTCCATGCGGACATTCCCTCTTTTCGGTTATTCCAAGCGGTTTATAAAACGCCGAACAGCGAGTCATCCTCACCTTCGGAGAAATCAGCTTCATGCTCCGCTTGGTAGGCCTCCCAGGACTCTTTGTCCCAGATCTCCAGAAAGTCAATAGAACCGATAACCACACACTCTTTGGAGAGATTCGCGTACCGACGGTGATCCATCGATAACGTGATTCGCCCGGAACCATCGGGGCGCTGCTCATCGGTGCTCGCCGCAAGATTTCGAATGAAAGCTCGCGCCTTGGCATTCGTACGAGAGGCCTTAGTGGCCCGCTGAGCTAGTTTGACGAACTCCTCTTTCGGATACACCGCCAGAGAATGATCCTGCCCTTTAGTGACCATCAGGCCACCTGCGAGATCCTCGCGGAACTTCGCCGGCAACGTCAGGCGCCCTTTGTCATCAAGTTTCGGAGTATAGGTGCCCAGAAACATGCGTCACTGGCCTCCTATCCCCGTGTCAACCTCAATGTCAACGCACAAACGCTTACCGAATCCGGGGATTTAGGCATTGCCTTCAAGCAGAGCCGGAGGGCCGTGCTTTTCCCGCCGTGCCAAAATCTCGCCAAACTTTAAGCGCAAATCGGATATTCACTTCTGCAATGTTGACCAACCTCAATCAACATCACGCCCCACTTTACCCCACTATCTGCCACTATCAACATAAGAAGGAGAAAAATAGCCACAATATCAGCGCAACCCCACCGCTGCGACATCTGATTTAACCCAGTTGACATGGGCTTTTAAAGAAAATCGTCGACAATTAAAGTGTGAACAAAAAGTGGGGCACCCACCCGCAACCCCACAGATAACGACGCCACACCAACCACATAGTTAACAACAGGCGCCCTGCACCCCAATACACACCACTTACCTACTAAAAACTATCCAGATTCAACCTGGTCGCCGGACTTAGCCCGCTGAACTGCAACTTTGTTTCGCCGGAGCCAAACTTTCAGGAATGCCGGCAACGACTGCAGATAAGAATTCCTCCATCCCAATGGCTAAGTGGGGGAAAGTGGGGACTCGTGGTGGGGCAAAGTGGGTGAGATCTTGTGGAGACGATTCGCGTCTAGAAAAACAAAAAAGTGAGGGCAAGCCACCGCTGGCTTGCCCTCACTTTTTATCTTTAAGGCCTGTCCCCTAACGCCCCTCGAAGCGGCCACGGAAACGCGATTCCAACGTGGAGTCACCAGAGGAACCACGACCACCCGAGGCTCCTCGACGACTCTTTGCCGCCCCGGACTTAGACTTTCCAAAGTTCAGCCCCGAAGCAGAACTAGACTTCTCCTGCCTACCGGCGCCAGTCAGAGCCCAAACGCCGGAACCGAACATAAGACCAAAGCCGGCTACCGACAACACAATGAACCAATTGCTCACAGAGAAAAGAGCGACGCCGCCAATCAGCATCAGCAGACCAAGGAGCATGAGCGCAAAAACCTGGATCGAAAACCCACGGGGGGCGCTGTTTTTCTCCGGAAAGCTGAACGCATTTCCGGCCATCGTCGAACTAAATTTAGGATCCTCAGCGTAGAGTGCAGACTCGATTTCGTCGAGCATCCGCTGTTCGTGCTCAGATAGTCCCACAATTCCTCCATCGCCTACTTGAGCATTGCCCACCGCGATACTGGCGAGCCTCGACCCTTCAACTAACAGTGCCGGTACAGCAAAGTTAATCACAGGCCACCTGCTGCTAACGCGGCGTCCGTTAGCTTCATTCTTACCCCTTCAACGGGTGACTCACCCCTATTGTTCCATGAATCCCAACAATCCCCCATTTATTTAGGAAAGCAACGCTCTAACACGCTCCCACCGGCTTACGCAGCCGCGGGCAGAACACCCAGCTCGGCCCGGACAGCCCCCAAGAATGCACAACTTAAATCCCACAACTCCTGTGCCCGCCGCGAGTCAATGCGACGCGAAATACCTAACCGGACTTCCTCACGCAGCGCGGTGAACTGCTCGAATTTGGTGACCCAGCTATCAAATTCGGGCTGCTCTTTCCTTAAACGCAACCAGGCACTCTGTGTTGCCGAACGACGACGCCTAACTGCTGAGCCCGAACGAGAGCCCGAGCCAGAACCCCCAGCCACCGATGCATCGTCGCGATTCAACAGCGCGCCTGCGCAGCGCAGTGCCGCACAGTAGGAAAGCTCCAGCATCTCATCAGAGCCAGCATTCCGAGCATTCACTAGCAGAGCCTCTGCCCGCCCCAGCAGCTCCAGCGATTGCTTTGAGACACCGACCGGGGCGACCGAACCCGACTGCGAAATCGCCCTAAACTCCACCACGTTCGACCTTGCCACCGCCCTGCTTCTCCTTTCACACAGCATTCACATGAGCACAGATTTTCCGCTTCTCCTTAGCGGGATTGACTGCAATTTATCCCCAACCCCGGACTGCGCCAGACACAGTTTCGAACACCTGTTCGACCCGATGTTATTGCAGTAATCTCACAACTAAGTTCGTCTAAGTCGCTAATCTGGTCACTGTGAAATACAGCGTGGTTCCGATGACAGCAGGAGACTTCAATCTCCGCCTGCAAGAAGCAGTGGCTCTCTACATCACCGCGATGCAGTACAACCCCGCAATCTTGCCCGGTCGTCTCCATGAATGGCAGAAGCAAACCACTCAACCCGGCTTCATGGCTGCTGCAGCCATAGCTCACCCCGAAGAGCTCTCCCCTGCCCAGGCTCTCCGCGACCCGCGCTGCAGGTTGGTTGGCATCGGCTACTGCCGCACAGGATTGGACACGCACTGGTGGTATCGCCAGGTAAGAGATGGACTGCTCATGGACGGGCGCTCGCTACCGGACGTCGTCAAGCTCTTGGGAAACTACGCCGAACTGTCTGAGATTCACATACATCCCAGCTTTCAGGGACGGGGACTCGGTAAACGGCTGCTCCGCGAGTTGGTCGATTCCCGCCCAGAGACGCGAGTTCTGTTGTCAACGCCGGAATACCCGAATGAGGCCAATAGGGCATGGCAGCTCTACCGCCAATTTGGTTTCAAGGATGTTTTAAGGAACTTTTATTTCACAGGGGACTCCCGTCCCTTTGCAGTTCTAGGAGTAGATCTTCCCCGTGACATCATTACCGAGTGAACCTTCCACACCACGTCGACGGCTTTCGCCTCTGCGCATTGCCACAGCAATGGCAGGGATTGCCGCCGTCCTGCCGCTCAGCGGCTGCTTTGACGCGCAGGCTGGCATTACCATTTCCGGCGATGACAGGGTCTCGGGCACAATTCACGTAACGCCCACGGAGGAAGTCCGTTCCCAATTTGAGCAGTGGCAAGTGCCGGAAGATCTCTCCGACCGCGTCTCACAGGGAGAAATCGACTCCTCCACGGGAAAGATGGAAGTCTCATTCAACGAGCTGCACTTCATTGAACTCACCGATACGCTCCGACAGCTTTCCGACGATCGCATAGACATCGACCTAGACCGTACCGGTGGCGGCAAGATTTCGATGAACGGTCACATGGATTTGACTCACCTGCCCGGCGCGAAGGTTGATTTCGTCGTCGCGTTCCCGGAGCAGGTTACTGACTCCAATGGCCGCCAGACCGAACCGAACAAGGTGGAGTGGCAGCTCGCCAGTGGCGAGAACCATAATGTATGGGCTTCGTCGCCGGCTGGATCCACCAAGCGGAATCAATTCCTCTTGTTTGCCGGTGTGACCACAGCCGCCGGTGTCCTGGCTTCAGTACTAGGCGTCCTGTGGGCGCGAAGAATCCGCGACATGCAGGACTTTTAGCAATTAAAAACCGCCGCGCAGCATATCCTGGCCGGTGCCCCATGCGGGTGCCATGCCGAGGTTGTGCAAAACCTCCTGGGAGGCGCGGGCGAAGTTCATAGTCATAAAGTGCAGCCCCGGCACGCCTTCGGCGATGAGACGCTCTGCCATGTTGGTCGAAAACTCGATACCAATCTTGCGAATCTCATCCTTATTGGCCTGCTCGTCACCATCTGCTGCCTTAATCAGGCGTTCCTCCAAATCGGATGGCAACTGAGCCCCTGAGAGCTCAACCTGCCTGCGCACTGAGCGCAGCGACGTAATCGGCATCAGCCCCGGAATGATGGGCTTGGCACCGTGCACTGGGTCGGCTTCCACCAGGCGGTCTCGAAGGCGCAAGTAGTGCTCAATATCGAAGAACATCTGAGTAATCGAGTATTCGGCTCCCGCGCGCAGCTTGGCCAGCGTGTACTGCGTGTCATGGTCCAAATCTGGCGAGCGGTAGTGTCCTTCCGGGAACGACGCAATGCCGATTTCAAATTTTTCGAACTCCGGCTCGGCCTTAATCAGCTCAATCAGCTCGCTGGCGTAGTGCAGACCACCCTCGGTCTCCATCCAAGGACCGAGGGGGTCTCCCGGCGGATCGCCACGCAGAACGAGCAGATTCGTCAGCCCCGCGCTGAGGTAAGAACGCAGGATTTCTCGCAGCTCGTCGACGGTGTGCTCTACCAATGTCAGGTGCACAAGCGTTGTAAGCGGCTGCTTCGAAACGCGCTGGGCGATTCGCAGGGTGCGGTCGCGGCTAGAACCACCGGCGCCGTATGTCACCGATGCAAAGGAGGCGCCAAGATCATGGAAAGCCTCAGCTGCTCGGAGAAGACGTTCCTCGGCCGCGTCGTCACGCGGAGGCATGAACTCGACCGAGAAGGGAATACTGCCCGCGCTCGGCATTGAAAGAGCCTGGCGGATCGTCACTTGGCGGCCTGGCGACAGTGGCATTGTTGAGGACATAGTCACTCATACTAAGCGGTGTCCTATTCTTGAGTCAGCATTACCCGTCATCGACGAGAGGCTCACATGAGCGAAGAACTGGATTTGGCCGCGCTGCAGCCCCGCGAAGTACCAGCTGCTGTTACCAAAACGCTGGAGAATTACCTCAAAAGCCGTGGCGACGATGTCGCGTCGGTCGATGCGGTGTACACCGAGGCCATAGATTCGCTCCACTCCTTCGTCCTCAATGGGGGCAAGCGCGTGCGTCCAGCCTTCGCCTGGCAGGGGTGGTTGGGAGCAGGCGGACTCGAAGGCCGTTTCTCCCCAGCAGAGGATTCCCAGGCTGTGATGAACGCGGTGAGTGCCCTGGAGCTCATTCAAGCCTGCGCACTCATTCATGACGACATCATCGATGACGCTGATACGCGCCGTGGCGCACCGACTATCCACAAGGTATTCGAGGCCAAGCACGAGGCCAATAGCTGGAATGGAGCCGCCGACCGCTTCGGTATTTCGGCCGCAATTCTCATTGGCGATGTCGCTTTGACCTGGGCTGATGACATGATGCACTCTTCAGGTCTCAGCTCGGAGGCACTAACCCGCGCACTTGTCCCCTGGCGGGCTATGCGCACTGAAGTACTTGGCGGCCAACTGCTCGATATCACGGCCGAAGCCAGCCGGGACAGTCGCGTCGAGACCGCTGAGAAAATCAATCTGTTCAAGACCGCCGCCTACACCATCGAGCGGCCTCTCCACATTGGTGCCGCGATTGCCGGCGCGCCAGCGGAATTGGTTGAGGCCTACCGCAGCTTCGGCCGCGATATCGGCGTGGCATTCCAGCTCCGCGACGATCAGCTTGGCGTTTTCGGTGATCCCGAAGTCACGGGCAAGCCCGCCGGCGATGACCTCCGCGAGGGCAAGCGAACCGTCCTGGTCGGCCAGGCTTTGAGCCTCTACCGCGATTCCGCACCTGAAAAGGCCCGCTTTATCGATGAACGCCTGGGAACAGTCTCGTCTGCTGCAGAAATCGATGAGCTACGCAATCTTATCGCTGAATCCGGAGCTGCCGATGCCGTCGAACGTGAAATTGACCGCCTGACCAGCCGCGCTTTCTCCACTATCGAGAATGCAGACCTGCCTGCAACCTCGCGCGAGAACCTCATTGCTATGGGCGTTCGCGCCACCGCTCGTCAGCATTAGACCAGGTGTTGCGTAGTCATGCCCGCTGCTTCCCCCACTCGTGCCCTCAGTAATTCCCCGCGTCTGCGACGTGCGATCACTCGTCCTCATAAGGGCGCCAAACCACGACTGACCATCATCGGCGCAGGCCTGTCCGGACTTACCGCCGCGCTCTACGCCATCGCCGATGGCTACGATGTCACCGTTGTCGAGCGGGAAAGTTTCGTCGGCGGACGCTGCGCCAGTGAACCCGTCACCGTCGACATCGACGAGCAATCGCTCATCGCAGTCTTCGACACTGGCGCAACTGTATGGACCATGCCCTCGCTTGTCGACGATGCCCTCGCCGCCGTCGGCCTCTACGCGCGCGATATCGACCCGGGTTTTTCGGCCTCCCCAATCACGCCCACCTACCGTGCGGAATTTGCCACCCGCGGCGGGCTCGACGTGTTTTCCAACGAAGACATGATGGCCGATGAGCTCGCCCGCTTCGGCGCCTCTGACTCCACCGTCACCGGCTACCGCAAACTCCGCGCATGGCTGCAAAGTCTCTTCAATGCCTGCTTCGACAACTTCATGTCCCGCAGCTTTGACCGCGTTACGGACCTATTCACCGGGCCCGGCGCGCTTCGCGACCTCACTACGCTCCTCCGACTCGGTGCCTTCGGCGCCCTCGAACCTAAGATTCGTGCCTTCCTCGGAGATAATGATCTCGCTCGCGTTTTCAGCTTCCAGGCGCTTTACGCAGGTGTACCTCCTGCTAAGGCCCGTGCGGTCTACGGCTGCATTTCCCACATGGATACCTCGATGGGGGTTTACTATCCGCACTCCCCCGCATTTGGTTCGGGTATAGGCGCCGTCAGCGAGTTGCTCGCCGAGGCCGTCCGTCGAGCTGGCGGCACCATCGACTTCGGCGTTGATGTCACTGGGCTGAAGCTCGACGAGGCAGGCTTTGTCTCCGCCGTCACCACGGCAACTGGCGAGCGTCCCGCCGATGCCGTCATCGCTACTACCGATTTACCTGTGGTGCAGAGCTGGCTTCACGACGCGACTACCTCTGCCGCCAGTAGCTCATCGAAGTGGCGAGGCCTTCGGAGCGTCGTAAAGCGGACAGGAGCGCGGCGGCTGTTCCCGGTTCGATTTTCCCCATCGGCGGTGGTGGCGCACGGACTGATTCCGGTTTCGGAGACGACGACGTGGCCGAAACGGCATCACCTGATTTCGTTTGGCGAAAAGTGGAACGAGACCTTTGAAGAAATCTCGTCACCGCGTCATGGAAAGCTAATGTCGGACCCGTCATTGCTGGTCACCCGGCCTGCGGTGAGCGCGCCGGAGCGTATCGTCACAGATGCGAACGGCGTGCAGTGGGAGCCTGTCAGCGTGCTCGCGCCGTGCCCCAACTTGCAGTCGGCCAATCTGATTTGGTCGCGAATCGGTGGGGACTACGTCGCGAAAATAACCGCTGAGCTGGAGCGGCGCGGACTGACCGGGATCTCTACGAAGTGGCGAGTCGGTCGGATCGATACCCCTCAACAGTGGCAAGAACGTGACATGGGCGTTGGCTCGCCGTTTGGGCTGGCGCATCTGTTCCGACAGACGGGGCCATTCCGTCCCCGCAACTTCTCTCCGAAGATGCCAAAGAATCTGACGCTGGCGGGATCGACGACGGTGCCGGGAGTTGGCGTGCCGACGGTCATGATTTCTGGACGACTTGCGGCACAGCGGTTTGAAACGCCTTAGCTCCTGAATGTCTCCCGGATGTCTGCCGGTGGTCACTGACCAACTAGGATTAATGCATCAGCAATGTATCGATTGTTTAGGTTGACATGAATTTATCGCGGAGTGCTCAGCTGGGTGTCTACGGTGGCATCCTCATTGCTCTGGGCTCCTACGGTTCCGGTGCGAACCGCTACCGTGGCGGCCTTGTCCACGCTCTGGGACTCGACTGGATCACCTACGGTCACGGTCAGATTTTCTGTGAGATTGTGATTTGGGTAGGTATCGCCCTGCTGCTTATTTCGTGGCTGCGCATCGGGCGGAAACTGCTGTTCTCGAAGGGGACTATCCGGGACATTGTGGCCGGTTCTGCCCATTCTGGAGCCACAGCAGATGCTATGGCGTCAGCGCACGCTGGCGGCGATGAGTCCACGTTGCGTCGGTTTAATTCAATCCTGTTGGCCTGGGCAATTCCCCTCGCGCTGGCCGCACCGCTGTTCTCTCGCGATGTCTATTCGTATCTCATGCAGGGTGCGATGGTCCGCGATGGGTTTGATCCCTACACCGAGGGAGCTGCAGCTAATCCAGGGCCGATGCTGCTGGAGGTATCCGCAGACTGGCGGAACACCACCACCCCGTATGGCCCGCTGCATCTGGGAATTGGAGAGGTCATCACGCGGATTGTCGGCGACAACATCACCGTCGGCGTGATTCTCTACCGCATTGTGTGCCTGCTGGGCTTCGCCGCCATTGTCTGGTCGATCCCGCGAATCGCCCGGGAGCTTGGAGCAAATCCGGCTTTCGCACAGTGGCTCGGAGTACTCAATCCACTGGTGCTACTGCATCTGATTGCGGGTATGCACAACGAAGCACTGATGGTCGGCTTGGTCAGCTTGGCGCTCGTCGCCGCACTGCGCATGGAGCACATGCGGGGTGGCCTGGTCGCCGCTGTCCTCATCGGAATCGGCGTCGCGCTGAAGGCCACCGCCATCCTGGCGCTGCCCTTCGTCGTGTGGATTGTGTTGACCAGGCGCGAGCCCATCGCCACAGTTCAAGAAATGCTGCGCAAGATTCCGGCGATTGCCGGTGTGGGCATCGCGTTGGTCGCAGTCTGCGTCGGCACGCTTGCAGTGGTGACGTGGCTGACCGGCTCGAGCTGGGGCTGGATCTCTGAGATCAGTGGCAACACCAAGGTGATTAACCCCCTGGCAGCACCGTCAGCGGTAGCTGGTGTGGTCTCCGGTGTCATGGCGTGGTTCAACGACGACATCGGTTTCAACGTCATCGTCAGCCACACACGCGTGGTCTCCTCCGTCATCATGCTGGTGGGGCTCGTTATTTCCTGGTTCTACTTCCGAGCCACCCCTCGTAACAATGTCGCTGGCATGATTGCCGCATATGTGGTGGCCTGCGTCTTTAATGCCGTGGCACTGCCCTGGTACTACGCCAGCTTGCTGACTCCCATGGGAACGATTCGCCCGCCACGATGGGTGATTCAAGGCACCGTGTTGTTCACATTCATCCTGTCGCTGTCGTTCGCCGGCGGCGGCAACCACCGCTTCTACGACGTGCCCTGGATGGCCATCATCACCGTTCTCGGCTGGTTGGCCGTCAGCTGGCTGACCACTGGAAAATTCAGCTGGAAATACCCGTGGCGCGACGATAAAACCACCGCAGACACGGATTCCACGGTAGCGCCCCTGCCGCGGTCGACCGAGGTCGCATAGTTGTCCATGCCCACCCCACAGCCTCTCTCGACCATCGCGCTGCCACAGTCCTACGAGCTCTGCCGCGATATTATGACCTCCCACGGTCGCACGTATTCCCTGGCCACGAGGCTTTTGACACCCCGCCAACAGCGTGCGGTGTGGTCCCTCTACGCCTGGGCCCGCATCGTCGATGACTACGTCGACTGCCCCGCCGATGCCGACCGCTCGCCCACGCACATCGAAGCCACGGTCACACGCTTAAGCGAGCTTTTCCACTCAGCTGTCGTCATCGGTTCGCTTGACGACGTCCACCGCGACCGCGACCGTGCCGTCATCTCGGCGGCCGCACAGACTTTTCGCGACTACGACATCGATCCACAGCTCTCTGCGGATTTTGTTCACTCCATGCTGATGGACGTGCCCGACACATCCTGCCATATTGCGCATTTTGAAACATGGGAGCAGCTCGACTCGTATATGTGGGGCTCCGCAGCAGTCATCGGCCTTGAGATGATGCCCATCCTAGGCACCCGCACAGGGGTCTCCTGTGAGGAAGCCACCCCCTACGCAGAGTGCCTGGGAAAAGCCTTTCAGGTGACAAATTTCCTCCGCGACATCGCCGAGGATTTTCGCCGTGGCCGTATTTACCTACCGCTGAATGAGTGGGAGGCCTTCGGAGTGGGTACCGAGGAAATCGGCTACTGCGCCGCCACGGGACAGACGACCCCGGCGGTACGTCAGGCATTGGCCTACTTCATCGCTCGCAACCGCGCGCTCTATGCCGAAGCCAGCAGCGGCGTGGACATGTTGGGGGTGCCAGGGCGTCAGGCTATCCGTGCCGCGGAGATTCTCTACTCTGATATTCTCGGCGAAATTGAGCGCATGAACTACAACGTCTTTGCGCAACGCGCTCACGTGGGACGCGCTCGAAAAGCAAAAATCGCCCTCCCACTGCTTTTCACAGCAGTGGCCGGGCGATTACGACAGGAGCTATCGGGGGCGTAGGGCGCGGGCGTAGGACGCCGTCCGGGTTTTACAACGCCATAGCCTGTGCGCGGCGCATTACTTCGCGTGCGAGGTGACCGTGCAAGGCATCCACCGGACGCCCAGGCAGAGATTCATCTTCGGTGAATAGCCACTCCAGCGTTTCTTCTCGCGTATAGCCGCCGTCGGCAAGCAATGCGAGTGCGCCGGGAACAAAACGAGCGACTTCGTCGCCCTCGAAGAAGCGAGCGGGAATTTGTGGGATGCCATCGCGGTTGACTGCAATAAGGCGCCCCTCCTGCAGCAATGCGTGAATACGGGTGACAGCGACACCAATGAGGTCGGCGGCATCGGGCAGCGCAAGAGTGGGTTCGTCGGCGCTGAGGACATCGTGGCAAGTTGGAATCTTTCTCACACTGGTCACTTTAGCGCGTTGGCTTCGCGGTAGGTACGTCCCCATATACTTGTTGGAAACAACTGATTGGAATAGGGAAGGCTGGTTTATGTCGCAGCTTGTCGAGGGGCAGATTCTCGATGGTCGCTACCGTATTGGAGCCACCATCGCACACGGTGGGATGAGCACCGTGTACTGCGCCACCGATTTGCGGCTCGATCGCAGGGTGGCCGCGAAGGTCATGGATCCGCGCTTTGTCAACGACGAGTCCTTCCGTATCCGCTTCGAACGCGAGGCCCGCGCGGTTGCGCACCTCGATGATGAGTCACTGGTCAATGTCTACGACCAGGGCACAGACCCGGCTGGACACGTATTCCTCATTATGGAGTTCATCGACGGCGGCACACTGCGCGAGCTGCTCCGTGAGCGCGGCCCAATGCCACCGCATGCAGCTGCCGTCGTGATGCGCTCAGTTCTGCGTGCCCTGTCGGTGGCACATTCCCGTGGTATGGTGCACCGCGATATCAAGCCGGAAAACGTTTTAATTTCCTTCTACGGTCGCGTGAAGCTGGCGGACTTCGGTCTGGTACGCGCGGCTGCTGATGCCAAGGTGACCTCTAACTCGGTCATCGTCGGTACCGTGGCTTATCTCGCCCCAGAGCAGGTCACGGGCGAATCCATCTCCCCCGCCTCCGACGTGTACTCCGCCGGTATCTTGCTCTTTGAGCTGCTGACCGGCACTACCCCGTTTATCGCCGATACTTCACTCGGTGTCGCTATGAAGCGCCTGAACGAAGATGTCCCTCCGCCTTCCGAACTCATCGACGGCGTTCCAGAGGAGTTCGACGAGTTGGTCGCCCGAGCCTGTGCTCGCAGGCCGGAGGACCGCTTTGAAAGCGCCGAGGAATTCGCCGATGCGCTCGAAGATATTGTGTACGAATTGGACTTGCCGCCGTTCCGAGTACCTTCCCCTGTGAATTCGGCTGCCGCCAACGCCGTCGCTATCGAGGACCCCATCCCGGACATTCGCCGTCCAGTCCCCCGGGACAACGACCAGGTGGATGACCACCACGACACCGCAGAGACGACACCCGAGCGCTTCGGTCACGTTGATTATGCTGGCTACGGCTTGTCGACGGACACCCCCGGCTACCCAGAAGCTCCTCCGCCACCGGGACCACCGAACATCTTCGCCGATTTCGACGACCCAGATGCGGGGCGGACACGCACTTTTGACCGCCATGATGGGTACAACCCCACTGGTTGGGAATCCCCGGAGCCGTCTGGTGGAGCTCTCGTACCAGCCGACGTCCCGGGTGCTCCGGAATATCCGCTGCCGCCGGACACTCAGGGCGCACAGCACCCGCAGCATCCGCAGCCGCGATCTGCTCAGACTCAGACGCCGAAGAGCCGTCGAGCTACCCGACAGCGGACGCGCCGTGGATGTGCATTGTGGCTGATTATCGCCCTGGTTGCCACGTTGGGCATGGGGCTTGGCGCATGGTGGCTGGGCTCTGGCCGTTACGGCGAAGTGCCTTCTATCACTGGGCTGTCACAACCACAGGCGATGACCGCAATCAGTGAGGCGGGCTTTGAACCGGTGGTTGATGAGCGCTACGACAACGATGTCGCAGTGTCCCAGATTATTGGCTCGGACCCTCTGGCTGGAGCGCGGGTTGTCCGAGGTGATGATGTTCGCGTACTGGTCAGCCTTGGCCGCCCGACTGTGCCCGCATATCCCGCGAACCACTCAAAGGAAGTGTTCAGCGCTGCCCTAGCTAAGCGGACGTTGAAAGAAGAGGTCGGAGACCCCGTCTTTTCCGATGATGTCTCCACGGGCGGCTTGGTCTTTGCGGTTCCTGCTCCAGGACAGACCGTCGAAGTTGGCTCAGTTGTGACTGTGCATTACTCCAAGGGGCCAGCACCGGTGAAGGTGCCAAAGATCGTGGGGCTTCAAGAGGATGAAGCTCGTGAGCTGTTGAGCAAGGCCGGGCTGGAAGTCCGGGAGGTATCGGCGGAGTTTTCCTCCTCTGCTGAGCCGGACGAGGTTCTTTCCGTGTCTCCTGAGGAAGGCACTGGCCTCGAACGCGGTAGTTCTGTGACGTTGACCATTAACAACGGCATCGAAGTGCCCAATGTAGTGGGCAAGTCGGAGGATACTGCTCGTCAAATTCTGCAGCGTGAGGGCATTGAGGTAAGCGAAGTAAAGGACGCGTCCTCCTCCTCGCGCGACTACGGCCGTGTTGACGCAGTCTCACCGAGTGCAGGTCGTCTGGTTAACCCTAATGATGCGACTGTCACGCTGACCGTGTCCAGAGCAGTGAAGGTTCCGCAGCTGCTAGGTAAAACTGTTGCGCAGGCACGTCGTGAAGCGGAGAAACAGCATCTTCAGCTCGACATCGACGGCTCTGCGAACGATGACGATCGCATCGTATTGCAGTCACCCCGACCGGGCGCTAAGGCCACGGCGGGTGACAGCATTTCGGTCAGCACTCTGTAAAAAATGCGGCGCTCTACTGAGTGCGGTGCTGCACTAGCTGGGCTAGTTGTACCTAGCTGAGCTGGTTGCAACTAGTTGCGCAGCATCTCGGCAACCAGGAAGGCCAGCTCCAGCGACTGCTGAGTGTTCAAACGCGGATCACAGGCAGATGCGTAACGGCCTGGCAGATCGACATCGGAAATGTCCTGCGCGCCACCGAGGCACTCAGTGACGTCTTCTCCGGTCAGCTCCACGTGGATACCACCCGGGTGCGAGCCGATCGAGCGGTGCACCTCGAAGAAGCCCTGAACCTCGTCGACAATGCGGTCGAAGTGGCGGGTCTTGTAACCATTGGAGGCCGAGTAAGTGTTGCCGTGCATCGGATCGCACTGCCAAATGACCTTGTGACCAGAAGCTTCGACAGCCTCAACGATGGGAGGCAGCACGGAGCGAACCTTGTCATTGCCCAGACGCGAAGTCAGGGTCAGGCGACCAGGCTGGAAGAACGGGTCGAGCTTGTCGGCGTAAGCGACAGCCTCCTCCGGCGTGGTGGTCGGGCCAATCTTCACACCGACGGGGTTGCCAATCATGGCAGCCAGGTTGATGTGGAAGTCCTCAATACCACGGGTGCGCTCACCAATCCACAGCTGATGCGCGGAGAGGTTGAACAGCTCCTGATTGCCATCGTTTTCAGACAGGCGCAGCATAGCGCGCTCGTAGTCAACAACCAGTGCCTCATGCGAGCAGTAAATCTGCGCGGTCTGCAGGTTCGAGTCCGCAACACCACAGGCAGCCATGAACTGCAGTGCGTGATCAATCTCGCGTGCCAGGTCCTCGTAGCGGGCACCAGCCGGCGAGTTGCTGACGAACTCACGGTTCCACTCGTGCAGACGATGTAGGTCAGCGGTGCCCGAACCTGTCAGTGCACGTACCAGGTTCATCGCCGCAGAGGCATTGGCGTAAGCACGCACCATTCGAGCTGGGTCGTGAACTCGAGCTTCTTCAGTCGGCTCAACGCCGTTGACCATGTCGCCGCGGTAGCTAAGCAAGCCGTCGCCGTCGATGTCCTTCGAGCGCGGCTTGGCGTACTGGCCAGCGATACGAGCCATCTTTACGACCGGGGTGGATGCGCCGTAGGTCAGCACAACGGCCATCTGCAGCAAGGTCTTCACATTGGCGCGAATGTGCGGCTCAGTATTGGACTCAAAGGTCTCCGCACAATCACCGCCCTGCAGCAGGAAGGCCTTACCATTAGCGACGTCGGCAAGCTCCTGACGAAGCTTACGAACCTCAGGCGCGACCACAATTGGAGGCACCGATTCGAGAATGCGACGCACGTTAGCAGCGGCGCGGGCATCCCAGCTTGGCTGCTGTAGGGCTTGGCGGGATACGACATCAGCAAAGCGCTCAGCCATGTCGCCGGGAAGCGGTGGCAGATCGGGCAGGTCATCTACAGGGAGATCAATAGTCCAACTCACAGAAGTTCATTGTAGTGCCCCTGCCAGAAGGGTGTTAGTCAGGTCACCAAATATTCGCATTCCGCTGCTTAATCAAGCGGCAACTTCTGGGCAATCTTTTGAAACTTCAGCAGATTGTGCTGGGCATCTGCCAGCGCATCGTGCTTACCTGCAGTCTGTTTTGGCAACCGTGGCTTGCCCGCCATCTCCCAGTACTGCTTGAGTTCACGGGTATAGCGCGGCATGAACTGCGGCAGCTTGGTCATATCGCCCCAAAGCTGCACCAACGCAATGTGGTCGTAGGCGCCTACCCAGGCCCACAGCTCTGGACTGCCCGTACCGGGTTCGGTGAAAAATGCCAGCAGTTCCTCGCGGATCGTGTCCCGGTTCTTCCACAGCGGAGATGAGGGATTGGGCAGCTGATTGAGCACATTGGCCCGCACCCACGGCCCAGCCTTGCTCTCATTGAACTCGGTAGACACCGCGTAGTACTCGCGGCCGTCCTCAGCTACGACACCGATGGAGACAAGATCAATAGTCTTGCCGTCTTCAATAAACTCGGTGTCATAAAAATAACGCACGGTGTGGAATCCTCTCCAGCCTCGGCCTCGCGTCGGCTACCTCGCGACCAAAAGACCGTGGAGCCCTACCGAGCAAATCTTCCCCATGCACCGAATCGCCTTAGGAAGTGTGCAGCCCCACTGTCGCGAAAACTATCTGCGCCTTATTATTCTAGCGAGCGCGTCGGAACCAGCGACGAGGGGTCGGCTTCGGCCCCGGGGCCGGAACAGTCAGCTCTCCACCCGGCTCGGTTCCCGCTGGATAGCCGTTGCCGGCCTCCAAGGACTTCTTCACATCAGTCGCATAGGCATTGACATATTCCTGACCCGAAAGCTTCTGAATTTCCTTAATCAGGTCATCCGTCAGTGCCCTGGCCGCTTCATACTCATCGCTGTACTTGGCCTTGTACTCCGACGGATCAATCGGATCGCCGATAATCGTGCCCACCTTCACCGGACGAGGAATCCACGAGCCAATCGGGTTGGCCTTCTCCGTATCAATCATCGCCATTGGGAACACCGGCACACCGGCCTCCAGTGCTACACGCGCCGCACCGGTTTTCCCGCGGTACAGTCGACCATCCGGACTACGAGTGCCCTCCAAAGAAATGCCCAGCAGGTCACCGCGTGACAGCACCTTCAAGCCGGCATTCAGCGCATCGCGAGCTGCATCACCAGAGGTACGGTCAATCGGCACCTGCCCCACCGAGGAGAAGAAGAACTTCTGGATACCGCCGACAAAGCCCGGCGTGGTGAAGTACTCTGCCTTCGCCAGGAACGTCAGCTGACGGCGGCAGACCAGTGGGAAGAAAAAGTGATCCATCACAGCAAGGTGGTTCGACGCCATCAGCGCTGGACCTTCCTGAGGAATCTTCTCACCACCGATGTAATACGGGCGATTATAGATCCGCAGCCAAGGGCCAATGAGGATGTACTTAAAGAACTTGTACCAGCGATTATTCACAGTTTAAAACTATACAGGTTCACGTGGCCCGGCGATCCATCTCCGCAGCCATTCCCCCACCTTTTCGCGGGCGAATTCCCCTACAATCCCCCCCCCAATTGACGCTTTACGACGATGCCGCACCCTCGGCAGCCACGACGCTGCGCGCAATATCCGCTGCACCAATCAACCCGGCATCGGCACCCAGTTCAGCGACCCGCACATCCGCTACCGGACGATAGCCAGCACCGGTGAGATTGCGGGCAAACTCGGCCTTGGCCTTGTCCAGGTATAAATCAGACGCCGAGGCAACACCGCCACCGATGACAATCAACTCCGGATCAAAGACATCGCCCACCATCGACAGACCACGCCCGAGCCAGGTAGCAAAGTCATCAATCGCAGCCAGAGCCAATTCATCTCCCTGCCGAGCAGCCGAGACGACATCGGTACCAGTTACCGAGCCGGCCACGAGCCCGTCGGTAAGCCGCGAGAAGTAGCGACCGGATTCAGAGAGCTCCTGAGCTGTGGTAACCAGCGCCGTACCCGAGCAGTAACGTTCCAAGCAACCACGCTTTCCGCAGGAGCAGGGACGCCCCTCCGGCACAACGGTGAGGTGGCCGAATTCCGGCGCTGTGCCGTACGCGCCACGGTAAATCTCACCACCCTGCATCATCGCGCCACCGATTCCCGTACCCAGCGCAAACAGCACCCAATTATCCGCACCGCGAGCCGCACCAAAGCGATACTCGCCCCAGGCGGCCGAGTTGGCATCGTGCTCAAGCTGCAGAGGGCACGGGAGAAGCAAGGATAAACGCTTGACGACGTTCGCATCGCGCCACGGCAGATGCGGGGCGAACCGAACCGTCTGGCGGTCAGAATCCAAAAAACCAGCTACAGCTAAACCGATGGCGCTGACATCTGGAAAACGTTCAACCAAGCGCTCGGATGTCTGAACAATGCCACGTTCAATGGCATCCACACTGCCGTCAGAACTAGTCTGTACTCGATACAACACCTGCCCATCAGCGCTGATCACTGCAGCGCGCAGGTTTGTTCCACCAATATCAAAACCGATAGCCGGGCAATCAGCGGCGGCGGACTCGTCTGAGCTCGGATGAATCGGAATATCGGTGGACATAACAGTTGATTATAAAGGGATTGCGCAGGTTCGGAGAATTCGGCGAGCCCGAGCAGCCATGACCTCCCAGGTCCACGACTGCACAACATGCTCCCGACCACAGGCTCCCATCGCCGCCGCACGCTCCGGATCATCCAAAATTTCAACCAGCCCGGTGGCGACGCTGCGCTGCGAGGCCCCATCGACAACGATGCCAGTTTCGCCATCGATAACTGTCTCCGGGGCGCCACCAGACTTGCCAGCTATGACAGGGACACCGCAGGCCTGTGCTTCCAAGTAGACAATGCCGAGGCCTTCTACATCGAGTCCACGGCCTCGGGTTCGGGCGGGCATGGCGAAAACGCTGGCTGCATTGTAATAGGCGGGGAGATCATCATAGGAGACCTTGCCGGCAAAAATGACCTGCTCGGAGACCCCAAGCTTTGCTGCCAGCTTTTCCAACTCTCGATTCAACGGACCGACGCCCACAATCAGCAATCTGGCACCTGGGTGCTGCTCAAGAACCTTAGGCATGCTGCGAATCAGCATATCTTGCCCTTTGCGGCGCACTAGCCGGGAAATACAGACGATAAGCGGCTGGGACTCACCGATTCCGTGGTGCTGCCGGATCTTCTGTCCCGCCTCGGGGTCCGGGGAAAACCTCTCGATATCGACACCAGAAGGCAGGTGTTCAAACGCTGTTTGCGGGCCAAAGGCTGTAGCAAAACGACCACGGGTGTAGCGGGAAATATAGGTCACAACATCGGAACTCTTACCAATTCGCCCGAGCATCTGGCGGGCCAATGGCAGCATCGACCAGCCCACTTCATGTCCGTGAGTGGTAGCAACGATGCGGGTAGCACCTGCGCGACGGCATGCGTCGGCAAGCAAACCAAGTGGCGCGGCGGCACCAAACCAGACGGTGTCAATGCGTTCGGTGCGAATAATCTGAGCGGCGCGACGAGCTACGTGCGGCAGTGGCAGCAGCACGGAATCACGCATGCGGTAAACACGGTACGGTAGCGACTCGTCGTAGGCGTGGAGCTTTTCTTTGGAAGCTCTCGAGGATGCGAGGACTACGAGGTTCTCTGGATCCAAACGAGCACAGAAATCACGCAGGTAGGACTCGATTCCACCATCGCGAGGCGGGAAGTCATTCGTAATGAGCAGTACGCGCGCAGACATGGAGTCGAGTTTATCTACCTTGACTAAAAAGACGCGAAGTTACCTGCCGCTAGTTAGAAGCGGACAGCGCCTTGGTACGGGCCGCCCTGGTCGATGGAAACGACCTGGACCGGAATACCGTAGTCGGAAGCATGGACAATCTGACCATTGCCGATGTACATGCCTACGTGGGTAATGCCCGGGTAGTAACCGATGATGTCACCTGGCTGCAGCTGGTCACGGCTTACCGGGGTGCCACCGGCGAGCTGTGCCTGCGAAGTACGCGGAATGGACTTACCAATCTGCTGGTACGCCCAGTACATCAGACCGGAGCAGTCGAATGCGGAGGGACCAGCAGCTCCCCACGAGTACGGGGAACCCAGCTTCGACATCGCGGCATCAACTGCGGCGGAAGATCCGAGCAGTTTATCCAGCCCTTCGGTAATTGGGTTGTTCTTGGAAATCCAGATTTCCCGCTGTTCGGGGCTCAGCGCATCAACCATGGACTTGACATGCTCGGCGCGCTCATCAAATTCAGCGCTGCGCTTGTCCAAATCATCGCGACGCTTAGCCAGACCATCGAGCTGCTTGCGGATATCTCCCTGCAGACGCAGCGCATTGGCCTTACCCTCCTCGGCATCCTTACGGGCTTGCACCGCACGGCTGACGACTTCATCGTTGTCGCGGAACATCTTATTGATGTAACCGGTACGGTCGATAGCGTCCTGAGCACTGGCAGATCCCAGTGCGGCCGACAACGGGTCGACGATTTCACCACGCATCCGCTTCTTCGCGAAGTAGGAAATCTCGCCAGAGAGCGCCTTGAGGTCATCCTGTGCTCGGAGAACCTGATCCTCAGAGCGCTTCAGCTCCCCCTCGGCGTGCCGGAGTTCCTCTTCCTTGGCCTGAACCTGAGAATCCAGCTCGGTAACTTCCTCCGAAATCGCTTCGGTATCCCGAGAAATCTTCTCCAGCTCTGCAATAATGCCGTCGGCAGTAGCCAAATCCGGGGCTGGCTGTTCATCCTGCGCAGACGCAATTGGCGCCAAACCTACGGAGCCAAAGGTTAGCCCAGTCACGACCGTCAGCCCGACTACACCGCGACGAGAGTTGTGGCGACGGCGAGAGGCACGGTGACGCGACAAATCCAAACCCTTTTCAAGTTGTGTATTCAAATTTCTTCCCCGAAAAACAAAACATCAAACCACTTGACGCATTCGAGCAAATTGTAGCAGCCTTGCCGCGGAACAACACACCGACAAACCGCCAGCACAAAGGGGTATCCAAAGGGAGTAACCAGGATAGCCCTTCGACTTCACGCATTGCGTAACCACAGGGCAAAAACAAAAATGAGGCGAGCGCCCCCCATAGTGCTTTACGACGCACATAGCGTCAGCACCCGGGCGCTCGCCTCAGTGCCCCCTCATTAAAAAAGAGCCAAGACTCTGCGGGGCATCTAAGCCCCGCAGGTTGTCATCCGTTCAAACAGATTAGAAGCGGACGAAGTTGTGAACCGGCATGTAGTTCATCGGAGCTTCCTTGACGACATCGCCGGACTGCGGAGCGTGAATCACATTGCCGTTACCGGAGAAGATGCCGACGTGGGTAGCGCCAGAGTAGAAGGAAACGATGTCACCCAGTGCCGGGCTGGAGACCGCGGCGCCCTGGGAAGCCTGCGCCTGGGAGGTGCGCGGAATCGACTTACCGACCTGCTGGTATGCCCAGGAGGTCAGACCGGAGCAGTCGAAAGAGTTCGGACCGGTAGCGCCCCACACGTACGGGGAACCGATCTTGGAACGTGCAGCGGAGACGATAGCCGAACCAGTGGACGGTGCTGCAACGTTTGCAACGCTTCCGGAGGTAACCTCACCTGCGACATCATTGAACTTGCCAACAACATCCTGCAGACCTGCAACCTGCGGGGTATCGAAGCCGTTCAGTGCGCCCTGGATGTCGTTCAGCGGGTTAGCGTTAGCGGTCGGAACTGCGAGAGCGGTAACGCCGGCGACGGTTGCGCCAAATGCGACTGCGTTGCGTGCAAAGTTAGAACGGCGGTGGTGCTTGCCCATTGTTTTGAAACTCCAAAATCTTCCTGTTTAGCCGACCGGGTTAGCTGACGGGTTCGGAAGAATGGAAGACTTCCTACCCTCCGGGATTTCCCTTTGGGATTCACCCCATGGTTCGAGGTGGGTCCCCGGCTCGAATCCCCTGAGGTTCTCACTACTTAGCCCCTCAGGACCTTCGATAAGGCTCTGTGTTTTCTTATCAATGACCGGCACCAACTCAGTGGCCCCGTTTCAATGTCTCGATAAGGTTACGAAATGGCATCAAGTTTTGTCTAGCCGCTTGGTAAGAAAACCGCTCAAGGCCCGGTTGTTACCATCGATAGAACTAAACCGTTACCAAGCTGTTACAACTAGACACTCCCCTTATGGCGGAATAATAACAGTTTGATAAACGTGCCACTACCTGGCATTTTGAAGTCCGCCGAGAACTTTACACTTAACGCCTTAAGGTCGGAACATTTTTATCGGGGACTCAAAACGTGTTTTATATCACACTCCAGCTTGTAGCAGCTCAATTTGCTCAAGTTTCACAGTTTTAACACCACTAGGAGCGCTCAGAATAGGATTATTGACGTGAATTCAGGACAACAGCACTTCCCTCTCGAAGGCTCCGTCGATGATTCTCTTTTCAACACCACCTTTGTCGTCGTAGACCTAGAAACGACTGGACTAAAGGCCAAGAACGACCACATCATTGAAATTGGGGCCATCAAAACCCGTGGCGGCAAGAGAATTGGCACCTTTTCCAGCTTCATCGACCCCGGCATGGAGATTCCCGACCACATCACATCTCTCACCGGCATCACTACCGCCGATGTTGAAACTGCCCCACAGCTCGGCACAGTTATTACTCAGTTCCTCGAATTTGCCCGGGGAAGCGTCTGGGTTGCGCATAACGCCAAGTTCGATATTGGATTCCTCCGCCAGGCTTGCACAGATTTGGGCCTAGATTGGCCAAGCCCCAGTGTCGTAGACACTCTCACGTTGGCGCGTCGCGTCCTTGACCGCTCACAAGTTGGCAGTTTCAAGCTCTCACAGCTCGCACGGTACGTCGGTTCTCCGAATCGCCCCACCCACCGGGCGCTTGACGACGCAATCGCAACCGTCGACGTCCTTCACTACCTCATGGAGAGACTAGCTGGCGATGAAGTACAAACAGCGTCCGAGCTAGTGCATTACTCGCCGACCGTCGCTCCGGAGGTTCGTGCTAAACGACATCTTGCCGATGGAGCTCCGCACACCCCTGGTGTCTATGTTTTTCGGTCAAGAAATGACGACCCCTTATATATAGGTACAGCTCTCGATTTGCGACGTAGACTTCTGCAGTATTTCAACGGCACTGATTCTCGTCGCAAGATTACGGAAATGGTCTCTCTAGCCGAACGCGTCGAAATCATCGAATGCCCGCACGGCTTCGCTGCAGAAATCCGCGAGGCTCGTCTGATCTCTGCACTCCGTCCGCCCTACAACCGACAACGTACCGAACCGACCCGAGGCTGGTACATCGTCCCCGCTAGCCCCGGTCGGCCTGCCAAGATTAGCCGAACAGTCACCGACGCCCGCAGCCTAGGTCCTTTCCGCACGCGCGACACCGCTACTGCCATCCGCGACAGGTTCTCCGCACTTAACGACGACTTTGCGATAACAAACGCCCAGATCTCCACCACCGGCGCAGACGAGATCGCGGACATGATTGCTGAGATATCAGCACTTGCCGAAGCACACCGCTTCCAACGCGCGGCAGTGCAGCGTGACCGCACCGCGGAGTTCATTATCAGCTTGGATAAGCAGCAGCGCCTGAGCATGCTTGCCGCCATCCCATCTCTGCAAGCCGCTTTCCCCGATGGCAATGGAGGCTGGCACCTAGCGGAAATTCGCTATGGCAGGTTGGCGGGCGCCAGCACCGCACCGCGTGGCGCGGATATGAACTACATCATCGACCTCATGGAGAGTTCAGCCCAAACAGTCACTCCAGATGACTCCTTATATAAAGGAGCATCAATTGATGAACTCAGTATTGTCTGGAAATGGTTGCAGCGCCCGGAGGTACGAATAAAGCCCACCGGAGGCGAGTTTTCCTACCCCAGGTTGGGCGCAGGAAAATACCTTCAGTGGGCAATTGACGCGCAGCAAGCACGTCGTGAAGCGCGACGCGAACCTTAACCCTTCATCGCCGCGGTAACGATGTCCAGGCACAGCCCCGACTGGAGCGTTTCCTTGACCTCTTCAATGGAGTCGGCCATAGCTTCCTTTAGCGGACGGCCACCCAGACCACGCGAGATGGCGATTGCGGCGGCGGAGTTAAGTATGACTGCATCGCGAATCGGACCTTCGAGTTCGCCAGCCCAAATGCGACGTGCAACATCAGCGTTGTACGCGGGGTCACCGCCACGCAGCGCGTCAATTTCGGAGTACTCCATGCCATAGTCATGTGGATCGATGACATCTTCGGCAACTTCACCGTTTTCCACAATGAAGACCTTGGTGGGGCCAGTAACGGTAATCTCGTCGAGACCATCGCTTCCGCGTACCACCAACGCGCGCTGACCACGGCGGGCGAAGGTGTCCGCCATCGTCTCCATCTGATCTTCGAAGGCACAGCCAATCAAGCTTGCCTGCGGGCGTGCTGGATTCGTCAGCGGCCCCAGCAGGTTGAAGACTGTCGGAACCGCTAGCTCCTTACGCACCGGTCCAGCGAAGCGCATGGCCGGATGAAAGCGAGCGGCAAAGAGGAAGCGCACGTAGAAATCCGGATGTTCCGGAGAAGTAACGAGACCGTTCTCAATGTCGATGCCAAAGGCCTCCAGCATGTCAGCTCCGCCCGACTTCGAGGAAGCCGCGCGGTTACCGTGCTTGAGCACCGGCACGCCACTGGCCGCGATAACAATCATGGACATCGTGGAGATGTTGACGGTATTTGCGCCATCACCACCGGTGCCGACGATATCGACTGCACCGCGCTCAATAACACCGGCGAGCTGTGGATCATGAACTGGGCGGGCAAATGAAAGCATGCCCTCAGCCGCAGCATCGAGCTCGGCAGCCGTAATCCCCTTGGCGAGGAGACCGAAAGCAAACGTTGCGGTCTGCACGTCTCCGGAAGCACCTGACATGATCTGATCCATGGCGAATCGAATGCCCTCACCGGAAACTTCGCGGCCAGCGCCAATCGTGGAAAGAACATGGCGCCAGTTTTCGACCGCCCTCTTATCGCCGATCTCGCTCATCGCCACTCCCTTCCACTAGATAGTCAAGTCTGTACTCGTACTCTATTAATACAAATGCACCTAGGTACTGCTGGTGATTCCGCCCACCAGGTGCACCACATCACGGGGCTTTCTGGAAAATCCCACCGTGATGTACGTAATAAGACAAGATACCTCCCCCATATATCCAGCGCATCACCAGGTCCACTTTTTGCGTTCGCCGAAAATCTCACCCCCATTGGGGCAACTGGAAAAATACGATATTAAATAGAGCCGAACCTGCGATAAACTAACCGACAGCCGATGCCGCAGTATCGCTAACCCAGGTTCGCCGAAGGTGAACCTGGCAGTCCAGGGGGGATGGACTCCGCGCACCGCGGCACAACAAAACCCTCGAATTCACCCGCGTCGGATAAAGACACCGGAAAGTTCCCAACAGGGGAAAAATTAGTGAAATTCTCAGAAACCTTTCCTTGCGACCTGGGATTTTAGGAATTTTTATACAAAAACGGGGGTTGCAACGTGACTACTCCTTAAGAACAGTACATACTGTTAGTTGTGACGAGCGCAGTTGAAAATCAAGGTATGACAGCACCACGTCGTGCTGCGACACTGAACCGACCGAATATGGTCAGTGTCGGCACGATTGTGTTCCTGTCTCAGGAATTAATGTTCTTCGCCGGTCTGTTCGCGATGTACTTCGTGTCACGCGCGAACGGCCAGGGCGATTCGTGGGATTGGGGTACCGGCCACCTCAATGTCCCGTACGCACTATTGATCACCGTGATCCTAGTGTCGTCTTCGTTCACTGCCCAGTGGGGCGTGTTCGCGGCCGAGCGTGGCGACGTTTTCGCACTCCGTAAGTGGTACGCACTGTCTACCGCCCTGGGTGCAATCTTCCTCGTCGGCCAGGCTTACGAGTACTTCACCCTGGTTAGCCACGGTCTGACCATTCAGAACTCCATTTACGGTTCGGTCTTCTTCATCACCACCGGATTCCACGCAGCCCACGTCCTCGCGGGTGTGCTGGCTTTCGTTGTGGTGCTTATCCGTACCTCCAAGGCGAAGTTCACCCCGGCACAGGCCACTGCTGCCATTGTGGTCTCGTACTACTGGCACTTCGTCGACGTCGTGTGGATTGGCCTGTTCATCACCATCTACTTCATCCAGTAGGCCGTATTGGCCGTCCTTTGTTTAGTACGGCCTACAGCCCATCCACTTTCCACGAACAGTCTTAAAGGGAAAAAGATGGAAAACACTACCTCCGAAACCAAGGACACCACGTCCTTGGCTGCGGCCCCGAAGTCAAAGGGCCGCCGCAAGATGCGCCGTACTGCCTCCGGCATTATGGCTATGGCTCTCGCCCTCACCGGCGCGGGCTTCCTCGCTAATGCTCTGACCCCTGATGCACAGACGGCTACTGCTCAGCAGGATGAAGCCGCAATGATTCAGCAGGGCAAGGAGCTTTACGACGTTGCTTGTATTACTTGCCACGGCGCCAACCTCCAGGGCGTTAAGGACCGCGGTAAGTCGCTGATTGGCGTCGGCGAGGGCTCGGTTTACTTCCAGGTTCACTCCGGTCGTATGCCGATGCTCCGCAATGAGGCTCAGGCAGCACGTAAGACCCCGCGTTACTCCGAAGAGCAGACGCTGGCTATCGCAGCCTACGTCCAGGCTAATGGTGGCGGCGCAGGCATTGTCCGCGACGAAGACGGCTCCATTGCTATGGAGTCGCTGCGCGGTAAGAACGCCGGCCCGAACGGTGAGCTTGACAAGGCTGACGTTGCTCGCGGTTCCGAACTGTTCCGCCTGAACTGTGCCTCCTGCCACAACTTCACCGGTCGTGGCGGCGCACTGTCCAGCGGTAAGTACGCACCGGTCCTGGATCCTGCAAATGAGCAGGAAATCTACCAGGCCATGCTGACCGGCCCGCAGAATATGCCGAAGTTCTCTGACCGCCAGCTGTCTGCTGACGAGAAGAAGGACATCATCGCCTACATCAAGAACTCCAAGGAAACTCCGACCCCAGGTGGTTGGGGCATTGGTGGCATCGGCCCAGTTGCTGAGGGCCTTGTCATGTGGATTGTAGGCATTGTCGCTCTCGTAGCGGCCGCTCTTTGGATTGGATCCCGCCGATGAGTAATAACGAAAACAAGAAGTACAGCTCCGAGGAGCTGTCGAAGATGAGCAATGCGGATCTCGCTCGTCTGGGTGCTGAACTCGATGACGTGACCATTGCTTACCGCAAGGAACGCTTCCCGATTGCCAACGACCCGGCTGAAAAGCGCGCGGCCCGTGGTATCACCATCTGGCTGGCACTGTCGGTCATTCTTGGCCTGGCATTCATCGCCATCTACCTGTTCTACCCGTGGCACTACAAGGGTCACGGCGAAGAGGGTCTGTGGCTGTACACCATGTACACCCCACTGCTGGGTATCACCATCGGTGGCTGCATCGTCACCTTGGGTATTGGTGCAGTTAAGTTCACCAAGCGCTTCATTCCGGAAGAGATTTCGGTTCAGCGCCGCCACGATGGTCCGTCCGAAGAGGTCGACCAGAAGACCATTGTTGCCCTGCTGAACGATTCTTGGCAGACCTCCACCTTGGGTCGTCGCTCCGCTATCAAGGGCCTCCTTGGTACCGGCGCCGTCCTGGCTGGTATCGGCATGATCCTTCCGCTTGGCGGCATGATTAAGAACCCGTGGAAGCCACGCCACGACGTTGACGTCACTGGTGACGGAACTCTGTGGACCACCGGTTGGACTCTTGTCGAGCAGGGCCACAAGGTTTACCTGGGCCGCGACACCGGTGCTATCGCTGAAGAGGGTGCACACGGCTACACCACCAAGGGCGTTTCCCGTCTGGTTCGCCTCCGCCCAGAGGACCTGTCAGCAGGTTCTATGGAGACTGTCTTCCCGCTTCCGGAAGAGGACGTCAACGACGGCGACAAGTACTCCAAGGATGCTGATGTCTACGAGGCACACATGCACTCGATTCACGGCTCCCGCAACTCGGTCATGCTGATTCGTCTGCGTTCCCAGGACGCTGAAAAGGCAATCCTGCGCAAGGATCAGGAAGACTTCCACTACGGCGACTACTTCGCCTACTCGAAGATTTGTACACACATTGGTTGCCCGACTTCTCTGTACGAACAGCAGACGAACCGTATTCTCTGCCCATGCCACCAGTCGCAGTTCGATGCACTGCACTACGGCAAGCCGGTCTTCGGTCCAGCTGCTCGCGCTCTTCCGCAGCTGCCGATCAGCGTTGATGAAGAAGGCTACATGTACGCAGAGGGCAACTTCGTTGAGCCCGTCGGTCCGGCATTCTGGGAGCGTCAATCATGAGTAATCCAACGAAACTAGCAACCGCTGCTAAAAATATGGATGACCGCTACACCCTGTCTGGCGGCATGCGTAAGCAGCTCAATAAGGTATTCCCTACCCACTGGTCCTTCCTGCTGGGTGAGATTGCACTCTACTCCTTCGTAGTCCTGCTCTTCTCGGGTGTTTACCTGACTCTGTTCTTCGACCCGTCGATGTCGAAGGTCATTTACGACGGTGCCTACGCGCCACTCAACGGTGTCGAGATGTCTCGCGCCTACGAGACCGCCCTGCAGATCTCCTTCGAGGTTCGCGGTGGTCTGTTCATTCGCCAGATCCACCACTGGGGTGCTCTCCTGTTCGCCGTGTCCATCATGGCGCACATGTTCCGCATCTTCTTCACCGGCGCATTCCGCAAGCCGCGTGAGGCTAACTGGGTCATCGGTTCCATCCTCCTGCTGCTGTCCGTGGCAGAGGGCTTCATGGGTTACTCCCTGCCGGACGACCTGCTTTCCGGTGTTGGTCTGCGTATTATGTCCGCAATCATCATCGGTCTGCCGATTATCGGCACCTGGCTGCACTGGATGATGTTCAACGGCGACTTCCCGGGTGACATGATTATCCCACGCCTGTACATTGCACACGTGCTGATTCTCCCTGCTCTGCTGCTCGGTCTGATTGCCGCTCACCTGGCTCTGGTCTGGTACCAGAAGCACACCCAGTTCCCCGGCGCAGGTCGTACCGAGAACAACGTCGTCGGCGTTCGTATCCTCCCGATCTTCGCGGTCAAGTCCGTTTCCTTCGGTCTGATTACCTTCGGCTTCTTGGCGCTGTTCGCTGGTATCTTCCAGATCAACGCAATTTGGAACCTTGGCCCGTACAACCCAGCGCAGGTTTCCGCCGGTTCCCAGCCGGATATCTACATGCTGTGGACTGACGGTGCTGCCCGTGTCATGCCGCCGTGGGAGCTCTACCTGGGCTCCTACACGATCCCGGCAGTCTTCTGGGTCGCCCTGCTCTGTGGTATTTTGGTTGTCCTGCTCTTCGCTTACCCGTTCATCGAGGCGAAGATCACCGGCGATAACGCCCACCACAACCTGCTGCAGCGTCCGCGCGACGTGCCGGTTCGCTCCGGCCTGGGTGCCATGGCTCTGGTCTTCTACACCCTGTTGACTCTGTCCGGTGGTAACGACCTGATTGCATACCATTTCCAGATCTCGCTGAACGTGATGACCTGGGTTGGCCGTATCGGTCTGATTATCCTGCCGCCGATCGCTTACTTTGTCACTTACCGAATCTGCATCGGCCTGCAGCGCTCTGACCGCGCTGTCCTGGAGCACGGCATTGAGACGGGCATCATCAACCAGCTGCCTGATGGTTCCTTCATCGAGGTCCACCAGCCACTGGGTCCGGTCGACGAGCACGGCCACGCCGTTCCGCTCGAGTACCAGGGTGCTTACGTCCCGAAGACCATGAACGAACTGGGCGCCGCTGGTCACCCGGGTCGCGGTAGCTTCTTCTCCCCGGACTCCCCAGAGATCGCCGAAGAGGCAGCTCGTATCGAGCACGAGAACCACGAGCAGCAGGCTCAGATGTTCCGTAACCTCGAAGCGCAGAACGCTGAAGAGCGTCGCCAGCTCGAGCAGTAAAACTCCGCGGTAGGTTTTCTACTGCGCTCAAATAAGACCACCCCGGTCCGCATCCACTTCGGATGTCGACCGGGGTGGTTTTTGTTCCCCGGATTCCTGCGCGCTCGTCTTGCACCCCACATATGTCAGATAACAAATCTGCTGTCTACCAGTACTAAAATGGACATATGTCTACCAGTCCCTCCCCCACCACCGACCTTTCGAACAACGCCACACAGCTTGTCGCCAACGGTGTCAACTTCGACTACGAGGCCACGCCTGTTCTGCGCGATGTCTCGCTCACGCTTTCCGACGGCGATGTCCTCGGATTGGTTGGAGACAACGGAGCCGGCAAATCCACTTTTCTTTGGCTGCTGTCGGGTCGTCGTCGGCCCACGAGCGGTACGGTGACTCATATTGGCACGCGTGTGCTCGGCTCTCAGGAGTTGGAAGCTCCTTTCGACTCCACGGTGCAAATGCTTATCGATGAGGCTCTCGGCCCCTCGAAACGTCGTCTAGCGGAGTTGGAAGAGGCAGCTGAGGCGATGTCCTTAGCAGAGACCCCAGATGAGTCTGAGGCGGCAGAGAAAGCGTACTCGAAGGTCTTCTCGGACGTCATAGCTCACGATGACTGGAACGCCGAACATAACGCAGAGATTGTGCTCGACCACCTCGGCCTGACCGGTACTGCTCCCGACGGCGCTCCCCTGATAGAGCAACTAACCACGGAGATTTCCGGCGGGCAGCGGGCGCGACTGGGGCTCGCGATTACGCTGATTCGAAAGCCAGAGATTTTGCTTCTCGATGAGCCCACCAACCATCTCGATGAACGCGGTCGCCAGCTCGTAATTGACACCATTCAGAACCACCCTGGAGTGGTTGTGGTGGCAACACATGACCGCGACTTCCTAGATGCCGTTTGTACTGTAATTGGAGACTTGGTGCCGGGGCGCCCTGGTATTGGGCTGTTCCGTGGTAATTACTCCGACTACGCAAAGCACCGTCGCCACCAGCGTGAGCTATGGGAGCACCAGTGGCGCTCCGAGGAGCATGAACGCAATCGGTTGGAAGACACCATCGAGAATGGCGCCCGTGAGGTTTCACCAGGTCGGGCAATGACCGACAATAACAAGATGGCTTATGACCGGCGTGGCGGTCGTGTAGAGCGGCAGATCGCCCGCCGCGTGCGTTCGGCTAAGCAGCGACTGGATGAGCTGACCGAGGAAGGTGTGGAGCGTCCGCCGGCGCTACTGGGCTTTGATGCCCCGTTGACGGCGCCCCTACCGACCAAGCGCGCTGCTTCGGGAAGCGATGAGGATTTTCACCTCAAGATGCGCGGTGTGGTCGTCCCAGATCGAATTCGAGTTGGTTCACTGACTATTCGACCCGGAGACAAGGTCGTTATCACAGGCCCTAATGGGGCCGGCAAATCTACCTTGTTTAAGACCATCATGGGGCAAGTTGAGACGCAGGCTGGCGAGGTGCGTATCGGCGAGAACTGTCGAGTAGCCATGCTGGCTCAGGAACAAGACTGGGAAAACCCAAACAAGTCCGCCCGTGAGTTGTACGACCTTGCTCCCGATGCCCGCGTGCCTCTCGACGACTTTGGATTGCTTAGCCCCGAGGATGCCAATCGCCCGGTAGGAAGCCTCTCCATCGGCCAGCAACGACGTGTGGCGTTAGCGTTGGTCGTAGCCAACCCGCCGGAGATCTTGCTGCTCGACGAGCCTACCAACCATCTGAGTGTGGATCTGATTGAGCAGGTCCAAGACGCAATCGCATCTGCAGAGGGCACAATTATTTTGATTACCCACGATCACCGCATGATTAACTCGCTCGAAGCGCGTCATCTGCAGGTGACTGATGGTGAGGTCATCGAACTGCCTAAGGGGCAGAAACCCGTCGAATTCGCTTGATACGGAATCACATACTTACCACTCACCTACCGACTGCGGAGCCTAACCGGCAAAGTAACGCCGGTTGGGATCTCTCTCCCCCACTTGCCCAAACAAAAAAGTCTCTCCCACTAACGCCCTTGTTAGTGGGAGAGACTTTTCGGTTATCTACGACTGTGGTTCAGTCTGATTGCACTCGGACTAGTGCTTCTCCGGCGGAGTGATGTACTGAGTGTTGAGCTTGGTGCCGGAGACGATCAGAATTACCGCGCCAAGGACAATCAGCCAGTAGGCCATGAATGCGATGCCGTAGCCCATGAGGAGGATGCCCATGGTCATCACGAACGGCCAAATCGAGCTAGCGGAGAAGAAACCGAGGGTACCTGCACCGTCGGCAATCTCTGCCTCTTCGAAGTCGGCCGGGGTGATGTCGGAGCGGCGCTCAGTGAAGTGGAAGTATCCACCGAGCATCAGAGTCATCAGAGCTGCGAGGACCAGGCCGGTTGCGCCAGCCCACTCGAGGCGACCCTGGCTTTCGTTGATGACGTTACCGGTGTCCTGGAGGTACTGAGTGCCGAAGATGTAGACGACAGCCATGAACCCCAGGAACACGGTAAGTCCGTAGAAGAGCTTTGCTGCAGACTTCATTTGAGAACTTCCTTTAAGTAAGAATCTTGCTGGGTTTACTTGGCGGTCGCGTTCAGGTCAATGGTGTTAGCACCACGATCACCCATGTCGCGGGTGTCGACACGACCGGAGTTGAACGGCGAAGTGGAGACTGCGAATGCCGGCTCACCGATGTGCTTCAGAGCATCAGCGTTAGTAGCTTCTGGGTTCTCCTGGCGGAACTTGATGTACTCGGTGAATGCCTCACGGGAGACAGCACGAATCTCGAAGTTCATCATTGCGTGGTAGGTACCACACATCTCGGCACAACGGCCAACGAATGCGTTCTTGACCTTGTCGCTCGGGTTGTCCTCTGGTCGGTTGGCAATCTTGTCCGAGTCAATCTTTTCGATCTGGAAGACACGGTTGGACTTGTTAGCCTCCGGGTGCGGGAACACGTCGCGCTTGAAGAGGAACTCCGGAACCCAGAAGGAGTGAATCACGTCAGCGGACGCGAGGTCGAACTGGATTGCAGTGTCTTCCGGAACAACGAGGACCGGAACCTCTTCGGTGGTACCGAGGGTCTCAATCTCGTCGTAGTGCAGGTAGTCGAGGCTCTCCTTGGAGCGTCCGTGAACCGGGTGCTCCTTCTGCTTTGCGCGATCCTCAGCGGACGGAACCTCGTGGCCGCCCTCGGTGAAGAACTGCTCATCAGCCGGCTTCTCAATACGGCCGTTGTATTCCTCGCCGCCCATCAGGTCAGCGGAAATGTTGGCGTAACCGAACTTCCAGTTCCACTGGAAACCGGTGACGTCGACGGTAACTTCCGGATCCTTATCCAGGGCAGTGACCTTGTCCTGAGTCTGAACCGTGAAGAAGAACAGAGTCATCACGATCAGAATCGGGAGAATGGTCAGAGACAACTCAACCGGAACGTTGTATGCAGTCTGGCGCGGGAACTCGCCCTTGCCCTTCTTTTCAGCCTTCTTAGCTGTGAAGTTTGCCATCGAGTAAAGGGTAACGCCCCAAACGATGATGCCGATAATCCAAGCTGCAACCCAGGTCCAAACCCAGAAGTTACCCATGGACTGTGCTTCCGGGGTCACACCTTCCGGCCAACCAAAGCGGAGCAGCTTGAAGAAGCCGTTCTCCGGAGGATTAACATCGCAGCCGGCAAGCAAGGCTGCGCTACCGGTGGCAACGCCGAGGACGCCGAGCTTACGGGCGACTCCGAACTTTCTACGCTGATTCACGTGTGTCTGCCTTCCTGATCCACACAATTTTCGATAACCGATTAAGGTTTCGTCCTACCCAAGCAGAGTAGTCGATTCTTAAGCTTTCTCCACAATAAATATGGCTGTGGGGTGCCTTTGAGTATATCTGCCCTAATAAAATACTGAGAAAGACCCGCCTATCGGGGGTGGCATTCTCACCAGTTACACCCTGTTGACGCTCCTAAGTCTATGAATTTTTTAGTGTTTGTGCCACGCGCTGACGCACACACCGTCCCGCGCAACCTTGCCCCGAGCCCTAGACACGGCAAACTCAGACATTCTCGCTTTTCCCCAAAAGGCATTAAAGTAGGTGCAGCATTTCTATGTGGCGCCAATCTGGGGTTCAACCCAGCTACTCAGCCACGCGGCGGTCCTTCACGGCCACCGGTTAAGGCGACAACCAGTCGCGCTGAGCCGCTAGCTACGGAGCTGTCGAAAATCCATTAAGTGACACTAAGCGAAAGGTGCGCGCACGAAGCATGTGTGGTCTTCTCGGAATCCTGGCTGCAAATTCTGACGCAGCGGAGCTCGTTCCCGTTGTCGAAAGGGCCCTGCCCTGCATGCGGCACCGCGGCCCTGACGATGCAGGCACGTGGCACGATGAGGACGCAGTTTTCGGCTTCAACCGCCTATCCATTATTGATATTGCCCACAGCCACCAACCGCTGCAGTGGGGACCAGAGAATCAGCCGAATCGTTACTCCATGACCTTCAACGGCGAAATCTACAATTTCGTCGAACTTCGCGAGCAGCTGGAGAAGAAAGGCTATGCTTTTAATACCTCCGGCGATGGTGAACCTATCGTCGTTGGGTTCCACCACTGGGGAGCGGACGTCGTAAAGCACTTGCGCGGCATGTTCGGCATTGCCATTTGGGACAGCGTCGAGCGCAAGCTTTTCCTGGCGCGCGATCCGTTCGGCATTAAGCCGCTCTACTACGCCACCACAGAGCGTGGCACAATTTTCGGTTCTGAGAAGAAGTCCCTGCTCGAAGCTGCGCCGGAGATGGGCATCGATGCGAAGAAGCTGAATAAGCGCGCACTAGAGCACTACGTCGATCTGCAGTACGTTCCGGAGCCGGAGTCGCTGCACACTGACATTGTTCGTCTGGAGTCGGGTTGCACTGCCATCGTTACGCCTGGTGGCGAAGTTAAGCAGACCCGCTACTTCAAGCCAAATTTCCCGATTCAGCAAGTGGCCAAGGGCACTGAGCAGGACGTTTTTGACCGCATTGCCCGTGCGCTGGAGGACAGCGTCGAGAAGCATATGCGTGCCGACGTCACGGTGGGCTCGTTCCTGTCGGGAGGTATCGACTCCACTGCGATTGCAACTTTGGCCAAACGCCACAACCCGAACCTGCTGACGTTTACCACCGGCTTCGAGCGCGAGGGCTTCTCCGAGGTCGATGTGGCTGCCGAGTCCGCCGCCGCCATTGGCGTCGAGCACATTGTGAAGGTCGTCTCGCCGGAGGAGTTCGCCGGGGCGATTCCGAAGATTATGTGGTACCTCGATGACCCGGTAGCTGACCCTGCACTGGTGCCGCTGTACTTCGTGGCCGCAGAGGCTCGTAAGCACGTTAAGGTCGTACTGTCCGGTGAGGGCGCAGATGAGCTCTTTGGTGGTTACACCATTTATAAGGAGCCGCTGTCGCTGAAACCGTTCGACAAGGTTCCCTCTCCCCTGCTGCGAGGTCTGGCTAAGGTCGGCGAAGCTCTGCCAGAAGGTATGCGCGGCAAGTCGCTGCTGCAGCGAGGCACTACTCCGCTGGAGCAGCGCTACTACGGCAATGCTCGTTCCTTTAACTTTGAGCAGCTGCAGGAAGTCCTGCCGTGGGCCAAGCAGGAATGGGACCACAGCGATGTCACGGCACCGATTTACGCGCAGTCTGAAGGCTGGGACCCGGTGACTCGGATGCAGCACTTGGATCTGTTCACCTGGTTGCGTGGCGACATTCTGGTCAAGGCCGACAAGATTACCATGGCCAACTCCCTGGAGCTGCGCGTGCCGTTCCTCGACCGTGTGGTCTTCGACGTTGCACAGACGCTGCCGGTGGACATGCGTGTTTCTCACGGCACCACCAAGTACGCACTGCGTCGCGCCATGGAGCAGATTGTTCCGGAGCACGTCCTCAACCGCCGCAAACTGGGCTTCCCGGTGCCGATTCGCCACTGGCTGGCAGGCGACGAACTGCACGGCTGGGCCGAGGACATCATCCGCGAGTCCCAGACCGATGAGTTCATTAATAAGGACGCCGTGCTCAAGATGCTCGCCGAGCACCACCCAACCGAGCGCGATCACTCCCGCCGCCTCTGGACCATCCTGGCCTTCATGGTCTGGCACGGCATCTTCATCGAAGACCGCATCACTCCGGACATCGAGCAGCGCGACTACCCCGTCGAGCTCTAGTTCGCTTTACGACGGTTCCCGCGCCCCCATCCTGCCCCGGCAGGCTGCCACCGTAGCCTGCGCAACCAAAAGAAAAGGCTCGGACCTCACTCATTTAACAAGAGTGAGGTCCGAGCCTTTTACTATCCGACGCTTTTCACAGCGTCTGCTGACAGCTCTGCTCAGCTAATGACTTAGTTGAAGGAGTCACCGCAAGCGCAGGAGCCAGTGGCATTCGGGTTATCGATGGTGAAGCCCTGCTGCTCAATAGTGTCCGCGAAGTCGATAGTGGCGCCGGACAGGTACGGAACCGACTGGCGATCAACGACCAGCTTGACGCCACCGAAGACCTCGGCGACATCGCCGTCGAGGCTGCGGTCATCGAAGTAGAGCTGGTAGCGCAGGCCGGCGCAGCCGCCCGGAGCCACGGAAATACGCAGTGCCAGGTCGGTGGCACCTTCTTGGTCCAGAAGTGCCTTTGCCTTGGCAGCCGCAGCTTCGGTCAGGGTAACGCCAGTGCTCTGAGCAGTAGTCATAGCGCGTGTCCTCCTTGTTGAAGTGTTTAAGTATGCGAGTCGACCCCAAGGTCGGCTACGTCATTATTTATCACAACCATACCGACCAGTCTTTAATTCCCAATTCTGGGTACTCTTTTTCTTTCTCTTTTTCTGAAGTCTCTTCTTGCCGCCACCTCGCAACCGCACCACGGCTTCCCACGCCGAAACCGCACTCTCTCCCCTCCCACCCCACGCGGCGGCCACGCACAAAACCACGCCCCTTGCCCAGCCCCTGGCCCTCAACCTGCAACCTAATTAGGGAAGCACCTTGAAGACCTTATAATCTGGGGTCGTGAATCTACCGTGGAAAAAGAATGACAAAAACTCCAAGGCAGCTGACGCAACTAAAGCTGACGCAACTAACGCCGGAGACGTAGCCACCGACGCGACCGCATCCAGCGGAGCCAAGGACACCGCTTCGGAGTCTCAGCAGCCCGAGAAGAAGCACAGCGGTGCTTTTACTCCCAAGAAGGGGCGCCCTACTCCGAAGCGCAACGAGGTTGAGCGCGCACGCGGCATCCGCCGTGGCCCGGTCGAGGCGCCGCTGACTGCTAAGGAAGCTCGCCAGCGCCGCAAGGAGCTCAAGGCCTCCATGTCCAAGGAAGAGCTCAAGGCCGCCAAGGCACGCGAGCGAGCAGAGCGACGTGAGCAGCGGCGCATTGCCGACGAGCGCATGGCCGCCGGTGATCCGCGCTACATGCTGCCGCGTGACCAGGGCGCTGAGCGCAAGTTTGTCCGCGACTGGGTTGATTCCCGTCGCTTCCTCGCTAACGTGTTCCTCCCGTTCGCACTGATTCTGCTGCTGATTATGATGATTGGCACTTCCCTGCCAAAGCTGGCCAACATCGCATCTCTCATCGCGATGGTTCTCATCATCGCCCTGATTATCGAAGGTATCTACATCGGCCGCCGTGCCATCAAGCTGACGCGTGAGCGCTTCCCGAAGACCACCGAGGGAGCCTGGGGGCTGGGCTTCTACGCTTACTCCCGCGCTTCTCAGCCGCGTCGTCTGCGTACTCCGCGTCCGCAGGTCAACATCGGCGACGAGATCAAGTAGCCTCCATCTGCCATGCGCACTCTGGTTCTCGGTGGCGCCCGCTCAGGCAAGTCCTCATGGGCTGAGCACGAGCTGCTGGCCACCGCCGCAGCCTCAACCGACTGTGCCTCAGATGCCGCAGCCTCAGCGGTGTTGCACTACATCGCAACTGCACGGCCCTGGCCCGGTGATAGCGACTTTCACTCCAGGGTCGAGGAGCACCGCATTCGTCGTCAAGCACAGGCACGAGAGCACGGAGTGGCCTGGCACACGGTTGATGACGTCGATGCGGTGGATGCTCTCGCGTCGCCGAAGCGGCGCATGCTGCTCGACGACGTCGGCACCTGGCTGACGCACATCATCGACGCGCAAGGGCTGTGGGAGGCGCCGAGGGGCAGCGTCGCGCCGTGGACGCACTCGCTTGTCGACGCCGTGCGCAACCTCCCCGCCGATTCCGACCTGTTCATTGTGTCGCCCGAAGTGGGCTTCGGTGTCATTCCCGAGCACCGCTCAGGGCGGCTTTTCCGTGATGAAATTGGTCTTCTCAACCAGCAGCTCGCAGCTGTCTGTGATCGTGTTGTCTTAGTTGTGGCGGGCTGCCCTATGGAAGTCAAGGCGGCGAGCTAGATTCATTCCACGCCTCTCCTCCTATGACGGTCTGCCTAGCAATGCGAATAACTATGTACCAATGGTCGGTACACAAATCGTTTTCGGGTAGCGTTTGAGAGTATGAACGCGGATTATTTTGGACCGGTAGCACGCCCTGACGAAGAGACTGAACGGGCCGCCCGCGCGCGCCATGAGCAGTTGACTAAACCCGCGGGGTCACTCGGCCGGTTGGAAGAACTCGGCATTTGGATTTCGGCGTGCCAGGGAGAATGCCCTCCGCATGACCTGGACGATTGTCGCGTTTATGTCTTCGCTGGTGACCACGGTGTTGCCCAGGGTGGGGTGTCCGCGTACCCGTCCGAGGTGTCTATCCAGATGCTTGCCAATATCGAGGCAAAGGGTGCCGGCGTGAACGCTATCGCTGACATCGCGGGAGCCACAGTTACCGGTGTGGACATTTCCCTCGACCACGATGCCGAAGGGCCATACCGTATCCGTCGCAGCTGCGGTTCTATCGACCGCGAGGATGCGATGAGCGAGGAGGAGGTCGATAAGGCCATCCGCACGGGCATCGCTATTGCCGACGCCGCCGTTGATGAAGGCGCTGACCTGCTCATTGCCGGCGACCTGGGCATCGGAAACACCACTCCAGCCGCAGCGCTGATTGGTGCCGTGACCAACTCCGAACCAGTTGTCGTCGTCGGCCGAGGCACTGGCATTGATGACGAGGGCTGGAAGCTCAAGGTCGCTGCCGTGCGCGATGCCATGTTCCGCGTGCGTCGCCTTCGCAATGACCCGGTTGAGGTGCTCCGCCGTATTTCCTCGCCAGATATGACCGTGATGGCCGCATTCTTGGCACAAGCAGCGGTGCGTCGCACTCCTGTGATTTTGGACGGAGTGGTTGTCACATCCGCGGCTCTGCTGGCTGACCAGCTCGCTCCGGGCGCCCGCGATTGGTGGGTCGCCGGCCACAAGTCGGCAGAGCCCGCGCACGCGCTTGCCCTTCGACACCTGGATAAGGAACCACTTCTCGAATACGGGATGCGTCTTGGCGAAGGCTCCGGCGCCGTCGCTGCCCTACCGCTGGTCAAATCCGGCGTATCCGTCCTGCGCAACATGGCTACCTTCGCCGACGCAGGCGTAAGCACCAAGGACTAATCGACTTGTCCGACAAAGCCGGCCCGTCTCACCAGGATAATCTCGACGGTGATCCCTCCGCTCACGGCAATGCCGTCACTGAGGCCATCACCACTGCCCTGTCTTGGCTCACTGTCCTGCCTTTCAAAGGCGCGAGCGTGTTCGACCGCATTACCGGCCGCCGCGCCATCGCTGCACTGCCAGTAGCTGGGCTCGTTCCTGCCGCGGGTGCAGTTCTCATCACGGCGGGGCTGTTCGCAACGTCGTCGTCACGCACGCCCACGCTTTACGACGTCACCCCGATCCTCGGCGGCGCCCTGATTATGGTGGCGGCACAGATGTTGACCCGCGCCATGCACCTGGATGGGCTGGCGGATGTGGCAGATGCCCTCGGCTCGTATAAACCGCCGGAGGGGGCGCGCGAGGTGCTGCGCGATCCGAGCACCGGCCCAATGGGCGTGGGCTCCATCGTGCTGACGATGTTGACGACGACGACTGCTTTTGCCGTGATTGTGGCTAGTGTGCTGTCACATTGGTCTGCTGGCCAGATGTGGCCTGGCGTGGTTGTGCTGTGCTTGCCTTTTGTGGCCTCTCGCGCGGCGGCAACGACTGCCTGCTGGCGTGGCTTTCCGCCTTTTTCGAACAGCGGCTTCGGCTCCCTGACGGCTGGTACACAGTCCACCGTGACGGTGGCCTGCTGGTGGACACTGCTACTAGCTGTGTCGGGCGGGCTGATTGGGCTCGTGGGCGTAGTCGCTTGTGCACTGAGCTTTGGCGTTACACTGCTGCTGACGCGGCACTGCGTGAAGAGGTTTGGCGGAGTCAACGGCGACGTGTTTGGCGCAATCATTGAGATAACGTGCGCTGTCTGTGCCGTGATACTTGCCATAGGGTTCTAGCAGGGAAAATGCGCGCATTGCCCCCGTTGGGGTTTTCTTTAAAAAGAACTATTGACGGTCACTTTGACGCGGACGTATTCTGAGGGCACACCGCCGGGAAGGCGGAGTACAGGAGGCTCGTTTCGGGGCTCGCCCAAATTATTTTGCGCCGACCGTTTGCCGGGGCGCCAAGAACGAGCACACCTTCTAGCCTCCCAGCTAATTAAAAAAAGCGCGTCCCGTCGCAGCAATGCACGGGATGCGCTTTTCTATGTTGGGGTGATACTCCCAGGTTTGGGTTCTGTGGGGTTTGGGTTCTGTGGGGTTTGGGTTCTGTGGGGGGGCTAGTGACTGCGGTTATACTAGCGACGGCGGACCGATGCGAGTTACTGACTGCGTTTATGACAAA